>JANNJZ010000056.1:0-1680 GCA_031396065.1 Pyrinomonadaceae bacterium
TTCTTCGAGCGTGCCGGCCTCCTTGTCGCCGCCGCTCAGCACAAGACTCTTGTGCATGACCGTGTGACCAGTGGGCAATGCGCCGAACTCATCGGCATCGTCCTGGAACCAGGTGAAGGAGTTGAAAACCCCGTTCTCGAAGATGGGGAATGGCTTACGGGGCATGCCCATCATGTCACGCTGAAACGGAAAAGTCTCCAGGCGGGTGGGGTCATCGGTCAGGTTGAACTTGCTTGAAAAAACTTGTCTACCAACCTGATCTTCTGCGATGAAAGAAAACCCGCGTTTCATCGCGCCGCCGCTGAAACCGATGTTGTTCATGATGTCAAGCAGTTCGCCAATGGCGGCGGACCCGAAAACGATGTCATACCTGCCCAAAGGAAGCTGCTGCGGTGTATCGTGCAGGTAACGCTCCAGCAGGACGGCCAAATCGCAGCGGACTGCGGACGGGTTTAACTCCGTTTTTCTCTGGGCTGACTGTTCGGCAATCACTTCCCATTTAAGGGCGATATGCGAAAGGACAACGCTGATTTGCGCATCGGAGCTCTTGAAATATTGGAGATGCTCCGAACGGGTATTGATTTGCGCGGTGGTGTTCACGCCACTGGAAAAAATCCCGGAGAGTTTGATTTCGTCCGTTTCGAGACCTGCCGCCGCCTGATTGAAGTACAGCAGGCGCTCTTCGTTGCTGATCCCCGCCAGCGCGGCGTCAAAGCCGCTTTCATCGATATACGTTTCCGGGTAGAGCGGTACGGTGGGCTGGTAATTCAAAGGCTGGGCGTGCTTGACCATTTCCGCGGCAATATCCACCCCTTGTTTCATCTCATCCAATTTGCTCAAAGCGGTGATCATTTCATAACTGGCGCGCTTGCGATCCTCAAAGGCAGTAATCTCCAGGCGAATGAGATGTTCATTGGTGTTGAGTGAAATGGCCGAGTTGGCAAAACGCATCAGGTAGCTCTCTTCTTCGTGATAGAAGAACGTGGCCTCGACGTTTTTTGATAGAGCATAGGCGCGCAGGTCGCGCAGGGTTTGCAGAATTCGTTCCTTCACGGCTACTCTCCTATTGTCACATTATCAAAACGGCAGACCGGAACGCCATGACCCATCTGCATGATCTGGTTGGGTTGACCTTTGCCGCAGTTATCCACACCGCGCACTTCCCAGGTGGATTGATCGCCCACGGCGGAAAGCGAATTGTAGAACTTGACGGTCTCACCCTTGTAGGTGGTGTTTTTAACGACGTGTGTAACTTTGCCATCTTCCACCAGCCAGCCAATATCGGTGGCAAAGTGGAATTGCTCGCGGTTGGAGCCAATCGACCAGCTCTTTTCGCCATCCAGAATGATGCCTTTTTCGGTGTTTTTGACGATCTCATCCAGAGAACCATCGCTGCCGGGGTCGATGTTGATGTTGGTCATGCGTTCAATCGGCACACGATAAAACGCAGTTGCCCGATTGGCGCCGCTGCTGCCGCTGAAGATGGTCTTGCCGGCACGAGCGTTGGCTTCTTCCACCATCTGGCGGCCCGTAATCGCTCCGACAAGCAAACCCTTATCAATCAGCAAGTTATCCTGTGCGGGAACGCCATCATCATCATAGCCAAAACTGCCGGGGCTGTTGGGGAGGGTGGCATTGGCGCGGGCGGTCAATTTAGCGGAGCCGTAGCGCAGCTCACCG
>JANNJZ010000060.1:0-1870 GCA_031396065.1 Pyrinomonadaceae bacterium
GTATGTTTATTAATCTTGATTCTAATTAAAGCCGTAGTGTATCATCCCGTCTTGCCGGTGTTTGGTACCAGTTACCGACAAAAACAGACACAAGCAAATTATTTGTCAACCAAGAGGACTGTATGTCAAAGCAAGAGTTCACATCTTCGCCAACACGAACTGGAGTAAGAACCGGCATTGCCACCAAGATTCTCCTGGTGGCGACCCTGGCCCTGATAACAGGTCTTGTAATCGTGGGAGGAGCGGCACTGTATCTTGAAAAGCAGGCGCTGGTGGGTCTGCAGCGGGAAAACAGCCTGACTTTTGTCAACGTCATGGGTGACGACATTAAAACCGCCATGATGGCAGATGACATGAAAAAGGTGGATGTCTACATCAAGGATGTGATTGAAAAAAAGCGGGCGATGGCTTTTTCCATCTACAATGAGAAGGGTGAGGAGCGCGGCAACGGTGCAAAAGGCGACAACCTGGTAGCCGAGGTTTTAAAGAGCAATAAAACCGTCAGCTCCGAGGGTATACAGAACGGGATCCATATTCTTGAGACCATATTGCCACTCCCCAACGAAGAACGCTGTCAGAGTTGCCATGACAAGGAAACGAAGATGCTGGGCGCGCTGAAGCTTAATACCAGCATCGAGCAGGGCTATGCTGCCAGCAGGAAAGCCACCTTCTGGCTGCTTGTCGCAGGGACTGTGGCACTGGCCGCCAGCTTTGCATGCCTGATGATTGTTTTGAGGCTGACCGTCACACGGAAGATTAACGACTTTGTTGCCAAGGTGACCGATCTCGCCAGGGGTGAGGGAGATCTTACCAAGCAGATCATAGTAAAGTCCAATGACGAATTCGGGCTTCTGGCCGACGAGATAAACTCGCTTGTGGATAAGATCAGAAGGATTATAACCCAGATTGCCCAGACCAGCGAGCAGGTCTCCGCGTCAGCCGTAGAACTTCAGTCCAATGCCACACAGATGGCCGCCGGTGCCGAGGAGGTAGCTGCGCAGGCCGAAACAGTTGCCACAGCGGGCGAAGAAATGTCGGCCACATCCGGCGACATCGCCCAGAATTGCCAGATGGCTTCCGAAGGTTCTCAACAGGCCAGTGCCGCCGCAGTTTCCGGAGCCAAGGTAGTGGATGAGACGATTAATGTCATGAACAGTATTGCCGAGCGGGTCAGAAGTTCGGCCAAAGCCGTTGAAAGCCTTGGCAGTCGCTCCGACCAGATCGGCGAGATTGTCGGCACCATCGAAGATATCGCCGACCAGACCAACCTGCTGGCGCTGAATGCAGCAATTGAAGCGGCCCGGGCCGGCGAGCAGGGACGAGGTTTCGCCGTTGTTGCCGATGAGGTACGGGCACTGGCCGAGCGCACTACTCGTGCCACCCGCGAAATCGGTGAGATGATCAAGGCTATTCAGCTGGAAACCAAAGGCGCTGTGATTGCCATGGAAGAAGGGGTCAGTGAAGTTGCCAAAGGGAGCGAGAAGGCGGCCGACTCCGGAAGGGCGCTCGAACGGATTCTCCAGCAGATCAACGATGTCAACTCCCAGACAACCCGAGGCCGCGCATGTTCCGCCTGCCGCAGGCGAACGCGCTGATCAATCGGCTCGGCTTCAATAACGGAGGTGTCGACGCGTTTCTCGCCAACGTTGCGCGCGCGCGCTACGACGGCATTCTCGGCATCAACATCGGCAAGAACTTCGACACGCCGAACGGGCGCGCCGCCGACGATTACCTGCAGTGCCTGCGTGCCGTTTACCCGCACGCGCACTACGTCACCATCAACGTGTCGTCGCCGAACACCAAGGGGCTGCGCGAATTGCAGGGGGAAGGCGCGCTCGCCACGCTGCTCGCGAAGCTCAAGCGCGAGCAG
>JANNJZ010000063.1:0-2660 GCA_031396065.1 Pyrinomonadaceae bacterium
CCCGCTGCCGCGGGCTCATTGCTTCTTTTGCGCGTCGTATCCTGGGGTTCCGCTACGCTCCACCCCAGGCTTTACGCTGCCGCCCGCTACCGCAGGCTCAGACAGGTAAGTGTGGAATCACCCAATTGATAAAGTGCTCTAGCATCCGGCGCTACCGCGCTTGGTTCCGTATGTTCTGCTTTAGCAAAATTTCGTTCCCTTTACGACCGGGTCCACCATGGGATAAGCGTTGTATCGTCCAGACAAGTCGCACGCGAAAGTAATCCGATCCGTTCCTTCGTCTTTGTTTTCGTCGGTAAGCTTCACCTCCAGGCTGTGCTCGCCTTTCGCCAGCGTGTCGCCAGGTATAGGAAAGCTCCACTGCAGTTCATCTGTCTGGCGCATCGCTCTCCAGGTGCCGTCGTCGATACGAGCCTCAGCCGAAGTAACCGGCACGTGCGACCATGCTCGCACATGGCATTCGCCCGGCCCGGTTACAATGTGAGCAGGCTTGGTCGCCAAAATCACCCGCCGCGGATGCGTAATCAGTGCGATTGGGCCGCGCTCGGTTTTGGTGCGATAGGTGAGCGCTATATCGTCACCGTCAAGATGCACGACTGCGTAACCGGCGTCCCCGCCTTCCGGATCGCCGATCGATCGGGTGGTGACATAGACGTTGCGGCCATCGTTCGCCATTTGTCCATAGTGAGTATGAGCGGCAAAATGCGCCGTAATTGGGCGCGTCTGCATAACATTGCGCCACTCTTCGATTCCCGGTCCGGCATAATCTTCCCAAACCTGGAAAGGATAATGATGCTGGAAAACTATTACGCGCTCACCGCGTGCTAAGGCCGCGTCCACTTCATAGCGAAACCAAATCACCTGTTGATCGCTCAATCCGAGGGGTCGATACTGATTAGTGTTTAGACAAATGAATCGATAACCACCGACACTGAATGCTTTGTAGGTGACGCCCACGTTCGCCTGATAGGAGTAGTTACCTGGATCATGATGAGCATCGTGATCCCCTACCAGCGCGTGGAATGGCATCTTTAATTTGCTCGTCACATTTTTGAAAAGCTCCCACTCCGGTGCGCGAGCGTGCTGCACGTTGTCGCCCGCGAACTGAACAAAGTCCGGCCGAATCAGTTCATTTACTTCATCCGCCATCCACAAAGCGGTTTCATAATTTGGGCGGTCAGCAGATTCGAGGTGGAGATCACCCGGCCAAACGAAGACAACAGGTTTTGAATTCATGATTTGTTTACCTTTCAAGTAGCTTCAGCACTACGAACCAGTTCGCTGAATACTCCATTGTTTCCCACCAGTTCATCGAACGTGCCTTGTTCGACAACCTTGCCTTGATCAAAGACAAAAATACAATCCGATTGATTGAGCGTAGTTAAGCGATGCGCAACCATGATGACGGTATGGGTCTGACGCGCGTGGTCGATGGCTGCCCGCACCCGACGCTCGCTGATGTTGTCGAGCGCGGAGGTTCCTTCATCGAGGATAATCACGGGCGGATTCTTTAAAAACATCCTTGCCAACGCAATGCGCTGTCGCTGGCCGCCGGACAGATTGCCGCCGCGCTCGGTCAGGGCGGTCTCATAACCGTTAGGCATCTGCAAAATCTCTTCGTGAATGTGGGCCTGAGTGGCCGCATCCTGAATTTGATCGGGCGTCACCTTACCACAGCCATAAGCGATGTTTTCTGCAACGGTCCCCGAGAAAACAAAAGGCACCTGGCTGACATATCCGATGGTTTTTCCAATGTCCTCGCGAGAAAGAACGCCGATTGGCACTCCGCCAAGCAGTACCTCCCCGGAAGCGGGATGAATCAAGCGCAGGACGCAACGCAACCATGTTGATTTGCCTGAGCCGGAGCGGCCGGCAATCCCGATGGTTTGACCCTGACGAATTTCCAGGTTGAGCCCGTTGAGAATACGCCGCGATTCGCCATCGGGCGTAGCGTAATCGACGACCAGTTCCCGACATTCCAACAACGGAATGCTGCCGTCTAGTCGAGGCGCACGCACCGTAACAACCCCGTAAGACTGGTCTAACGGCTGGTTGAGCATGTGAAGTAGCACGCTCACCTGGATACTGCTGTCATAGGTTTCATCGAGTATGCGATGGACCTCTTTGAGCGGACGCATGGTATTTATGAAAAGGTTGGAGAAGATTAGGACCTTCCCAAAAGATATTTCGCCATAGGCTGCCAGCACGATCGTGAAACCAATAATCACTACGTGGAACACGCCCTCGTTGATCGCCTTCATCCAGTCGAAACGAGCCATCGCAAAACCGTGCTTCATTTCGCGACTAACGCGGGAGTCAGCCGCGCTCTCAACCCTCGCCACCTCTAAAGGATAAGTGTTAGCGGCGCGGATATACTCGAGACCTCCGAGTTGCTCAACGATGGTCCCGTCGAGTCCTTCTTTAGCGTGTAAAAGCGCGGCGCGAATTCCCTTCTGCGACTTCACCTGCCAGACCGTGATGAAGATCGACACCGGAACCACGCAGAGCATTACCAGACCAACACGCCATTCCTGCTGGATGCCGGTGATCAGAGCGAAGCTGGCCGTCAACACCGCGGGCATAAAATCGCTGAAGGTAACCTTGAGAAATTTGACAAAACCTTCCACGCTGCGGGAAATGCGGCCATGCAACGACCCGAC
>JANNJZ010000110.1:0-16009 GCA_031396065.1 Pyrinomonadaceae bacterium
TTAGAGCATCCGAAAACCGGCCCTTCGCTCCTACCGTTCGACCGAAGCCAATCCGATTCGCAGCTTCTTTTATCCCCGCATGGGGAAAGGTACATCTTTATGTCTATGAAACTTTACGTAGGAAATCTCGCGTTTGCGACCTCAAGTCAGGATCTGCAGGAGCTTTTTGCAGCGGCAGGAACGGTTGAATCGGCAAGCGTCGTGGAAGACCGCGACACAGGACGTTCACGTGGCTTCGGCTTCGTCGAAATGTCCAGCAAGGAAGAGGGCGAGGCAGCCATCGCTCAATTCAATGGTAAGGAAGTCAATGGTCGTGCACTGAACGTCAACGAAGCCAAACCACGCGAAAATCGCGCGGGCGGCGGCGGTGGTGGTCGTGGCGGCTTTGGTGGTGGTCGTGGCGGCGGCGGCGGTTACGGTGGTAATCGTGGCGGTGGCGGCGGCTATGGCGGCGGCGGCGGTGGCGGCGGCAATCGCGAGCCACGCTGGTAGTTGCTTCCCAGACTCTAATCAGCGCCCAAAGGGTGTTGGCAAGTGTGTTGTCATGAGTGGCTGCATCCTTGCCAATGCCCGGGAGCGTTGATCTTCCCAAACCATTCCAATTAACGGACATTGTCCGAACGGAATTAACCGAACGCCATGGGCGTGATGACATCTGTGTAAAGGTTTACGCAGGAAAGAAACTAGTAGGAGTTTATGAATTTTTCTCAACTGGGACTCGGCGACGCGCAATTGCGCAGCTGCGAGTCTCTCGGATACACCGAACCAACACCGATCCAGGAACAGGGAATCCCTGTGGTCCTGAGCGGCCGCGATATGATCGGCTGTGCTGAAACCGGCACAGGCAAGACTGCCGCATTTCTGCTTCCCATAATTCAAAAGATGAGCGAAAAGCCTCGACCCGGCGTTCGCGTTTTGGTGCTGGCTCCCACGCGCGAGTTGGCCATGCAGATTCAAAAGAACTATGGCGAGCTTAATCGCGTGAAGGCCAATCGTGGCGTCACGGTAATTGGCGGCGCAAACATGCGAACCCAAATTTCGGATCTGCGACGTGGAGCGGCAATAGTGATTGCTACGCCCGGTCGTTTGCTGGATTTGGCGGAACGCGGCGCTGTGAATTTTGCAAGCGTTGAAGTTTTGGTCCTGGACGAAGCTGACCGCATGCTGGACATGGGGTTCTTGCCGGCGATTCGTCGCATACTTGCGATGATGCCAGCGAAGCGTCAGACATTGCTCTTTTCGGCGACCATGTCTGCGGAAATTGAAAAGCTGGCGCGTACTACGATGAAAGAGCCTAAGCTGATTGAAGTCAGTCCCAGGGGCCAGGCCGCTTCTATGGTTGAGCAATCTGCTTATCCAGTGGCTCAGGAATCGAAGACGGCTTTGTTGCTTGACTTGCTCGAGCGCGAAAAGTTTGAGCGAGTGCTCGTGTTTACGCGCACTCGTCGTGGCGCAGAACGCTTGTCGCATATTCTGTCCGCAAGGGACCACAGCGTGAATCGGATCCATTCCGATCGCACGCAGCCACAGCGTGAAGCCGCTCTTCGCGGATTCCGCGATGGCAAGACTCGGGTGCTGGTGGCAACTGACATTGCCGCGCGCGGGTTGGATGTGGATTCCGTTTCACACGTCATCAACTACGACGTGCCGTCGGCGCCGGAAGACTATGTACATCGCATTGGGCGCACTGGACGAGCTGGTAACACTGGAAGGGCAATCACGATTGTCACCCCAGTTGATGAGCTCTCCATGCGAGCGATTGAAAAGCTAACTGGACAGTCGGTCACGCGAGTGATGTTGCCAGGTTTCGGCGGGCGAAAGCCTGAAGCTGTCGGCAAACCATTTGCCAGAGCAACCGCGCCGCGCGCAGTATTTACTCGCTCATTCAGACCGCGCCGCGCTAGTCGGTAAAACTAAATAGTGATTGAGCATGAGTGGTGAGTTAGTCAGAAAGGCGACTCAATTCTGCTATTCAGGGCTCCAGCTTTTGCTCATCATTCATTACTTTTGTTAAGGAGATACTATTGGCAAGAGACGACTTGATTCCGGCGGAGGGCACCATAATCGACAAACAGCCCAACGCATTCTTTAAAGTACAACTGGATAATACCGAACACGTTGTCTTGGCAGCGATCTCCGGTAAGATGCGAAAAAATCGTATTCGCATTCTGGTCGGCGACCGAGTGAGTGTGGAGATGTCTCCGTACGATCTCTCCAGAGGCCGAATCACTTATCGGTATAAGTAAATCCGGGCCGACCGTGGTCGGCTGACCGATGACAGGGGACTCCGCAGTAATATTCCAGCGGCTTACCTCTAGCATGCAACTATCAATTGCCGGCCCATGACGTTCACCCGTCGTTGGTCGGCCATCGTCTTTATAGCCGCTCCATTGTTTCACCCGGTTCGACGGTAACCGAACGAAAGCTCGACATTCGTACCAGACCAGGCGCCGCACCCTTCGGTTTTGACAGAAACTTGCGCTGGGTGTAGTGAATGGTAACTTTGGAGTCTTTCCCGGCCTGGCTGAATTTCGCAGCCAATTGTGCCGCTTCAACGATGGTGCGGTGAGGAATTTCATTGCGGCTCGAATTGCGCACGATAACATGAGATCCAGGATAGTCACCGGCGTGTAGCCAAAGGTCATTTGGACGCGCCACTCGAAAAGTCAACTGATCGTTATCGCGGGCTGACCTACCGACAATCACTTCATAACCATCCGAAGACCGATAGCGTCTCATACCAGGAATGGCTGCGGACGCTTTTTGTTTTGTTCGAGTGGAGGTCTTTTGGTCCTTTGGCTTATCAAGCCTGGCCAAAGCGGTTTGGTCCCTATCTGCAACAGCCGTTTCCATCCTTACGCGCTTTTCCCCGAGTTCGGCCAACTCACGCTCAAGTTGAATCAATCGCGTTCCGATTTCCTCAACTGCGCGTTTGGATTTCGAATAACGGGAGAAAGCCTCGCCGGCCGCATCCTGCAAAGACGTCTTCTCATCGACATCGACTTCAATCGTAGGCGAATCTTCAGTGTAGTAATCCGTCAGATTCACTTTGTTGCCATTTCGGATGGCGGTAGCGATGTTGGCGAGGAGTAGATCCCCAAGCCGCTTATGGTTTTCGGGATTACCGTGCGCCACGATGTCATTTTCCAAATTCGCTCTTAATTTCTTGCGCTTGCTCATCTCCTTACGCAAGTTGCCTAACAAGTTCGCAGCGAGGTTGTCGAATTCACTTTCGGATGCAAGCTGTCGATAGTGTTCATCGGCTGCTTCTGAAAGGGTAGGGAAGTCGCCGCGGGTCAGAGGGCGTACTTCGGAGAGCTGTTTAGTTTGGACAGTCGGTGGTTGATACTGCTCGCCTGTTTGTTGACCTTCGCCTCGGGGCGCGCGCAAGGCCTGCTTAATAAGACCGGAGCCTTCAAGCAGGAAGAGATTTGCTGAACGACCAGTCAGTTGCGCCACTAGTTGGCGAGTCTCAACGTCGCCTAAGTCATCTGCAATCCGAAATGAAAGCCTCACTACTCGTTCATCGGAGTCTTTCGTGATCGATAACAGTTTGCCTCCACCCAAACTGGCTCGCAGGGCCTGGCCAAAATGAGAAAGCGACACGGACTGTTTCTCCAACTCTCGAACGCTACGCTTGATCAAATAGAGACGGGGCGACGCTGGATCGGTGCTGATAAAAAGGAATCCGTCGCCTTTCAATCCGAAATCGATTGCGAAAGAGGAGTCGGATAACTGAAAAATTTTCCCGAGGAAACGATCCTGAAGTAGGTGGGTTGACTCCTCAACAATTTCTTTCAGTGTGTCTTGGTGCACGTATTTATGGCCGGGATCCCTGTTTGTTAGATGCAAACAAAAAAGGCCCTGCTCTGGCTTCAGAGCAGAGCCGAGTCGATTCGCTGAGGGAAGGTTACACTCGAACTACCGCCGTGTGGGAAAAACGATCGTGAGCGGCCCGCCTTTCAGGGTTAACAAAAGTATAGATTAGCGCGATCCCGGCCGATGCTAGAGAGAGTATATAAAGCAAGGCTCTGGCTGCCGACTGTCCGCCGGTCGGAATCAAGCCCGTTCTGGCGTCGACAACCCGTAGCGAAAAGGGCTTCATCCCCAACGTACGGCCGGTGAAAGCTGTAGCGATCGTGAGATACAAAAAGCTCATCACGACGAAAGTGCCGGAAGCGAACATGAGCGTGCGGGAATCTTGCCATTTGAGATCGGTCAGTCTAACCAGCGCAGTCACGGGCGACGACAGCAGGCACACAACCAACATATCCAGAATGGCGCTCAGGAAACGGAAGAAGACTGGGGCCGAACGCCGCTCTGGAGTGGCTACGATAGTCACCGAGATCGAGTCCAAATAGTTAAGCGCCGGGTCGTTAAGATCCCCGATCAGTCTTCTGGGCTTCTTCACTGACAAGGGAGCTTCGACTGGCTGGGCCGGTTCCGCATGTGCTGCCGGGATATCCTCTGCGGAAGGAGCCACCGCCGGGGAATCCATTGCTACTCCATCTATTACCGACGTTTCTTCTGACCCAGACTCTTCAGTAAGAAGCTCGGGCGTTCTCTGTCGGGGAACTACGGCGAGGTTGTGAACTCTTTCGGAGCGGGTCGCTGTCAGAGGCGAATCCCCAGGAAGGGAAGCGTCATCTCCGCCATCACCAGCCGACGGTGCTATCTCCAATCCAAATTCAGCTTGTTCATCATAAGCCACCATGGTGGCGACTGCGGCATTGCCTGCGAATCTAGGCTGTATATGTGCCCGTTCGATGCGCTGCAAAGCCGCGATGACTATGGGATTTACCGGTGCGGCCTCAGTTCGCGGGAGAAGCTCCAGCACGGCGGTTCTTGATTCCACGTCATTTATTTCGGAATCTGCATAGCCTGCCTCAAGCAAGGCTTCGCGGGCACGGCGCTCTTGTACCTCGCGCACGCGTTCGCCTAACTCTTTTCGCCACTGAGGTACTGAGCGTTTGACCCCGGGAAACTCGATTAAGGATCGCGCGGGTCGCGATTGAGAACGGGTACTGCTTGAGGCTGATTCTTCCAAAATATCTGTTTGAATGTCTGCTGCAAGCTCCAGCGACTCATTATCCTGGATTGCGCTGCATTCCAAGCATTCGATCGAATGCTGCTGCGTGATTGCTCCACACGAGGGACATCGCATACTAAGCTGCCTCCGAAGGGGATGGTGAAAAGCCAGCCAGCTTGGGACCTGCAATGTTATATCAACGACACCCGGGCCGCGGACCCCGTCAAGACGGGACACACTCTTAAGTCAACGGCGCGCATAATATCAGGGACTACTTTAAGTGGTCAACCAGAAAATATAAGGAGCGTTGGAGTTGTCCGTTGGGGGGGACTCGCTCGGCAAGCGAGGTTACATCTAGAAAAGCGCTACAGAGGTGTACGGCCTCCGAATCCTGAATCCATGTCATGCCACCACTGGAGTTCGTCACCTTCACCTAATTGCCAACAAAGCAGCACAACTTTACCGTCTCGAAGGGAAGGGAAATCTACAAGGCCACGTTCAAAATCTTTCAATTGCACTCCGAGGGCATCCAGTTCCGCAATCTCCTCAGTGAAGTTTGTGAGGATCGTCGCGTAGATCAGACCGCCCTCCATACCGCCTCCGCCCTGTTCCGCTCCCTCAGCTGCAAGTTTTGCGGCATTGCGATATGTGAATAAACGCCGGCGGGAACGCTGGATTCTTCCCAGTATTTGGCGGACCGACGGGAGAAGCTCATTTGCCTCGTCGATAGTAAAGAGTTTCATAGGCCTTTTTCGCAGTATTAATGCTCATCCGTCACTCGGATAAACTGTGCCGAGTTGTCAAATTGCTCAGCTTCCTCGATTGTTGTTTCCACCACAACACGCATCGCCGTTTGAAATCCGTCAGGCGATTCCTCATGAACGGAGATATGTTCGTGGAGATACTGAGTCGGTTGGTGTTCATGGAGGTCGCGCTCGTCATAGCGCGAACCATGAATCTCCTTGCGAACTCGATCCGCAATTTCGCCCAAATCAATGAAGTAATCTGCCACATCGATTAGTTTGGGTGCAGTATTTGAACGAAAACCCGCGATCTCGACTCGGCAACCCTTGTAGGCAACCGCATTTACCGCGTAAACGAAGTCTTCGTCACCTGAAACCAGAACCGCTGTGTCATAGCAGCCGGCTAGTGAGAGCATGTCAACCGCAATTTCCACATCAAGGTTGGCTTTTCGGGTTCCGTCGTAAAACGTCTTCAACTCCTTTTGAATCACTCGAAAGCCATTGCGCCTCATCCAAAGCAAAAAACCTTGCTGTCGCTCCGCGCCAACGTCTACTCCGGTGTAGAAAAAAGCCCTAAGCAATCGTCCATCGCCTAACAAAACACGTAATAGTTTGTTGTAATCGATGTCAATATTGTGAAACCGGGCCGCATGGAATAGATTGTTACCATCAATGAAAACCGCCACTCTGCCCCGATGTCCCAGTTGCCATGAGATATTGTTTGTAGGATCAAAATTATGCATCGGATAGGCTACCCCAGATAAATTATTGATACGGTTCTAGAATGCTTTTTTGTGCCTGATTGGTCAAGGAGGGGTCGGTTAGATACGCTATTCAATGGCTATCGTTTCCCCAGTGACAGCATCGATATACGCAACCTTGATCGGCGCATTGCCCAGCTGAATCTCCCAGGCAATATGAAATTCCAGTGTGTCTGGCTGACTCTTTGATTGGAGAACGTAAATTACCAGTCCGTTGGTATTGATCTCAGGTGCCGCTGGCATCTTAACGGTTGAGGCGTTGCCATTCTTATCCGTGTACATTATGCCGTTCTGGCGGAGTTTTTCTATCGTATCCTCGATTTTTGGTCTGACGTTAAGGGCGGCGAACGCTGATTGAACGCGTTCGGCCTGCGGAATACAGGAACTGGAAATGTTGAGAATGCGACGGTCGGTAGTGAAGCGAATCTCCAGCTTGCCGTAGCCACCCCGAATCGGAAAGCGAAATGGACGTTGTTGGTAGATTGCGAGCTTTAACCCGTCGGGTTGATCGACACGCTCGATTAGCGAAAGTTTCGCCGGGTCTGAACCGATTAGTTCGCGGTAGTCTCTGATGAATCGTCGCAAAGCCTCCCTGGTTTCATCCTCGTTCATGGTCGCCTGGGTCCCAACTTTTGGGAGCTGCAAGGGACGGACTGGATTGGATGGCAAACTTCGGATGGTTGCAGTTATCGGTTGGAGTTCAGGCGCAAGCATTCCAGGGTTGGTCGTCTGCTGGGTAAGCTGGCTTAGGGCGCGAGCAGCGGCGTCTCTTCTTTGGCTATCTTCAGTGAATAGTACAGGGTAGGCGCGTTCGTTTCCCTTCGGCCCGGTCACATCTGGCGGTTGCAAGGGGGCACAACCAGCAGCCGCCAGTGCGAAAGCCAGGAAAAGGATAGTTTGTCGAGCTTGGCTTTTCGTCATGAAAATCATAACTTCGAAAATCCCCAAAGGCGTCTACGATATCGGATCCAAGTAATGCGTACGACAGTCTAAATACCTGGAGGAGCTGTTGCCCAAAGATAACGAAAATGTTCCGCTCTTCCCCGACGAACCAGTAGCTCGGCTCGAGTCACAGTCGTTCGCCCCTGAGCAAATGATCCGTTGCGAAGAATGCCTGCGCGCTAATCCACCCACCCGGGTTAATTGTCTTTACTGCGCGTCCGTTCTCCCGATGGACGAAGTTACGGTCCACCTGAAGAAGCCCATCTTAAGGCCCTTGGAAAAATGGGAGCAGGGATATAACAACATCCTTTGGCCCTCCCCAGCAAATCCTACTGAGGCTGGTTTGGTCGATGCAGCTGGCCTGCTGCGAATCGCGACACCAGATCTGGTCCGCATTCTGGAGTTTGGGATGCCATTGCCAATCGCGCGCGCGGCCACATTGGATGAAGCTGTGCTGATTCAACGTCGGCTTGAGCCAATGGGAATTGGCACGCGGATCGTGGCAGATGAAGAGCTTGGCCGGGAAGAAACGGCAACGCCGAAGGTGCGCGCAATTGAGATGGATCAGTCCGGGATATGGGCTTTTCAAACTCCGGAAACACCCGCCATCAATATTCCCTGGTCCGATTTCAAATTACTCGTTACGGGCCGACTGATCACCAGGCGGGTTGAACTAAAAGAACAGAAAGCTCGGACCGAGAATAGTATTGTAGACTCAAGTCAGTTTTTCAGTGATGAACCTGTTTTTGAGTTACACACTAAATCCGCAGCCTATCGCTTCTCGGCGAATAGTTTTGACTTCACCTGTCTGGGAAAAGCGAAGGGCTTGTTGGCCGCCCAAAATCTCGGCGCGTTGCTCGACCGCTTTTGCGAAAACGCGCCGGACGCTGAACGCGACGACACCTACAATCGGGTGCGAAAGGCGCTGGACGTGGTATGGCCGTCGCAACAGCAAAACGAATCGAGTGGTTGGCGGCGCGAGCGACCGGGCAGATACATCGTGGGAAGTGCAACCGAGACGAGCAATGAAAGCCAATTCATTCGGTATTCGCGTCTTCGTCATTACCTTAAGGTTGAAGCGAAGGTGAAAAAGCTTGAGAGTGCGTAAACCCTTTAGAGCATCTGCGGGGAGCGATAGAACGACACCGCCAGGAACACGTTCTGGTCCACCCTTTGACTCCGAACGTCCCGACCCCTCAGGTGGCGACGCCGCTTTTAACTCGATCTATGGATTGATTCCAGTGCTCGAAGCTCTTCGCGGCGGCCACAAGCAAATTGAGACCATCACAATTGCAGAAGGTGCCCGCCATGAGCGACTTCGTGAATTGCTTGATCTCGCCAAGAAAGACAGGGTGCCGGTGCACCGGGTGCCGAGATCCGCATTAGATCGGGAGCTGCCTGGAGTTACGCATCAGGGCGTCGTTGCCAAAACTGCAGCCGCCAGGTATTACGATGCGGATGAGCTTCTGGAAAAACTGGGTCGACAGGTAGATACCCCCAACAAGCCACTGGTTCTCGGCCTTGACGCGGTCGAAGATCCTCGCAATCTCGGCGCAATCCTGCGGACCGCGGAATGCGCTGGTGTGGGTGGGGTGTTCATTCCCGAGCGACGCGCTGTGGGCTTAACGGCGACGGTTGCTAAGACGGCTGCCGGCGCACTTGAACACATTTCCGTCGCCCGAGTGACGAACCTGGTCCAATTGATAGAGCAACTGAAACAACGTAACATCTGGGTCATTGGGGCAGCCGAAGATGGTACTTCTGACTATACCGAATGGGACTGGACTGTTCCCAGTGCGCTCTTTCTGGGGAGCGAGGGAACGGGTTTGCATAGACTTGTGCGGGAACGTTGTGACGCGTTGGTTCGTATTCCAGTGCACGGGCAGATAGAATCGCTAAACGTTTCGGTAGCGGCGGGGATTATTCTCTACGAAGCTCTACGACAAAGGTCTGTGCAAACTCGTTCGAAAGTGACCAAGGCCTGAGACTAGTGCGCTAACGCGCCGGATGGAGGCAAGAATGTTTTGTCCTAAATGTGCAACTCAGAATCTCGACGGGGCGAAGTTTTGCCGTTCGTGTGGGGCTAATGTCAGTCTCGTCCCCCAAGCCCTTTCCGGGCAGTTGCCTCAAGCGGCGCCGGAGGATACCGACCTGGATAGCTATTCAGGCCGGCGGCGCGGACGCCGTGGACTGAGCCTCGACAGTGCATTTAGGAATATGTTCATGGGTATTGCGTTTCTGCTGATTGCGATTGCGCTGGCGTTCTCAAGGATGGGAGGACGTTGGTGGTTCTGGATGTTGATACCCGCATTCTCGATGATGGGAACCGGGATCGCACAATATATTCGACTGAAGGAGCGTGAAAAGTTAGCTTTTCAACCCGGGAATTTCAACCAGTCCTCACTACAGCCACCAACTTATGTAGGAGCGTTTCCAGCTCACAAAACGGGCGAACTGGTGCCTCCACCGCCCAGCGTTACTGAAGGGACCACTCGACACCTCGGTGCAGAAGCTCCGACCAGGCATCTTGGCCAGAGTGACGCGACCAAATAGCTTGAAATGAGCCTAAATCAGGTGGTGCTATCGGTTGCTTACCGAAAAAGCATCACCTCTTAGTTTGTTCGATGGAATCAAAACCTCCCGTTATCTGTATTCCTATTTGTGAACAAAGCATAAGCGCTGCTGAGCAGTCGATATTGCGGGCCACGCCGTTTGCCGACCTGATTGAACTAAGATTCGACTGTCTGGATCCTTCCCAGATTGGCGAGAACTTCCGAAGCCTGGACCACCTGTTTAAGAACTGTCCAAAACCCACCATCATCACCTATCGACCGGCCGAGCAAGGAGGCAGACAGGAATTGGACATGGGAGCCAGGGTAGTGTTTTGGACCTTCAAACGTCCCGACACGAACGGGTTCATGGATATTGAGTTTGACCTGGCGAGCGGTTCAAATGTTTTTGACGATGGAACCCAACCCGATTGGAGCCGCGTGATCTGCTCCTACCATGATTTCGTTGGCATGCCGAGTGACCTGGACGGCCTATACAACCGAATGGCCAAGACGCCGGCCCGCATTCTGAAGATTGCCGTGCAAGCGGATGATGCGATTGATTGCCTTCCGATTTTTCGTTTGCTTGAACGAGCCCGTGCCGATAAGCGAGAAATGATCGCGATTGCTATGGGAACGAGCGGGCTCGCTACGCGAATCCTTGGTCCATCTCGCGGCGCTTTTCTGACCTACGCATCCCTCGAAACTGAAACTGGAACAGCGCCCGGCCAGTTGACCGCCCGCGACCTAAAGCAGATTTATCGAATTGAGAAGATTGATCGGCAAACGCAGATCTTTGGATTGATGGGTCTGCCGGTTAGTCATTCAGTTTCGCCATTGATACACAACGCGGCGTTCGAGACGATGGCCATTAACGCGGTCTACCTTCCGTTTGAGGTGAGGGAGGTTAAGGAGTTTCTTAGACGCATGGTTCATCCGCAAAGCCGCGAGCTGGACTGGAGCTTTGGAGGATTGAGTGTTACGGCGCCTCATAAGACTACAGTGATGGCTCACCTGGATTGGATCGATCCGGTCGCGTTGGGAATCGGCGCGGTGAACACGATCGTTGTCGTCGACGACGCGTTGCACGGCCATAACACTGACCCGCGAGGTCTAATAGCGCCGCTCTCCATTCAGTTTGGTGAGTTGCGCGCTGCTCGCTGCGCGATTCTCGGAGCCGGCGGAGCTGCGCGAGCCGCGTTGTGGGCGCTGCGTCAGGAAGGCGCGGAAACGGTAGTCTTCGCGCGAAACACCGAAAAGGCCGGAGCCCTCGCTGCAGAGTTTGGCGCAGAGTCTTGGCCGCTCGACCAGGCTGGCTTTGATGGCTATGACGTAGTGATAAATACCACGCCATTGGGAACCGTTGGTCCATATGAAGCCCAAACCCCGGCAACCGCACCTCAGCTCCGCGGAGCGCGCCTGGCGTACGACTTAGTTTACAATCCAACCGAGACGCAATTCTTACGAGAGGCAAGGGCAGCGGGTTGTGAAATGCTGGGTGGATTGTCGATGCTGATTGCCCAGGCCGCCGAGCAGTTCAAATTGTGGACCGGCAATGAGGCGCCGGACGGTGTCATGTGGGAAGCTGCGCAACCGGGTCTCAAATCTCAAGTCTGAGATCTGAAAAGTGAGATCTGACAGCGAAATCTGAGGACAAGATTGAAGCAACGTTACAGCCGGCAAATCTTATTCAACGGAATCGGCGAAGAGGGTCAGCGCCGGCTGCGCCAAGCAAGCGTCCTGATCGTTGGCTGCGGCGCCCTCGGTTCCGCCCAGGCCGAAAGCCTGGCGCGCGCTGGAGTCGGCAGCCTGCGAATCGCCGACCGGGATTTTGTGGAAGCTTCAAATTTGCAGAGACAGACTCTGTTTACCGAGCGAGATGCATTAGACCGCATTCCAAAAGCAGTAGCCGCTGCCACCCACATTGGTGAGATAAATAGGGAAACTGTGGTAGAGCCGGAGATCGTCGACGTCAATCATTCAAATATCGAACGCCTGGTGATGGATCGGGACGTCGTTTTGGATGGTACCGACAATTTCGCGACCCGGTATTTGATTAACGACGCTTGCGTCAAGCACGGAATCAATTGGATTTATGGCGCCGCTGTCGGATCTTACGGCGTAACGATGACCGTCAAGCCGCATCAAACACCTTGTTTGCGATGTGTTTTCGAAGAGGCGCCCCCAGTGGCTACGGCTCCGACCTGTGATACGGCCGGAGTGATCATGCCTATTATCAGTATTGTCGCCGCCGTTCAGGTAGCGGAGGCCTTGAAGCTACTGACCGGCCAGGACGAAAGTCTCCACGGTTCGCTGATGCAGTTTGATGTCTGGAGAAATGAGTGGCGCAAGATCAATCCCGGGGCCCCGTCCCCCGACTGTCCAACCTGTGGCCTGTCAAACTTCACCATGCTCGAAGCCACTGCTGGAGACTTTGCCGCGGTATTGTGCGGCCGGGATGCCGTCCAGATTTCGCCGGCGCAATCCACTCAAGTCGATTTTGAGCAACTTGCCGAAAGACTCAGGGTCACCGGCGAAGTGAAATTCAATGACTATCTTCTGCGCTTTCGAACCGGAGACTTTGAATTGACAGTGTTTCAAGATGCGCGATCGATTATCCGCGGCACGAGTGAAATCAAAACTGCGCGATCGCTTTACGCTAAATACATAGGGAACTAAAGAGTCGAACAATATGCTTCATGCAAAATTAAGAAATCATTTGGCAGGCTTTCTGGTTGCAGTATTTCTCATCGGCGCCTCCGCCTCCGCCGGCTACTCAGGGCAGCCGATAATCTGGGAGACCAGTAGCCGCGCGGAATTGTTGAAGGGTGACGCCCGCGGAGTATCAATCAGTGACACGGGAATCTTGATGTTAGCGCCAAATCTGACCGAGGTCTTCAATACCGAACAGGCGTTTGTCTGGTCGAGTGCGGTGGACAAGCAAGGCAATGTCTACCTGGGCACCGGCCACGATGGAAAAATCTTTCAGGTAACTGCGCAGGGTCGCGGATCATTGTTCTACGACGCTGCGGAACTGGACGTAACTGCGCTGGCAGTCGGTCGCGACGGCGCGCTCTACGCAGGAACTTCTCCCGATGGAAAGGTCTACCGGATTACTTCTAACGGCAACGCGGAAGTATTTTTCGACCCAGCTGACAAATACATCTGGTCCCTGGCAGTGCTTACGGATGGAGCGCTCGCGGTTGGCACGGGTGATAACGGCAAGCTCTATCGGGTTCGGGCAGCCGGAGCCAAACCTGAGGCCTCTTTACTAATCGCAACCAACCAAACTCATGTGATGGCGTTAGCTGTCACTCCCCTGGGAGATTTGATAGCGGGTACTGATCCCGGTGGCCTCGTGTTGCGCATCTCGCCTGATGGAAAAGCCTTCGCCTTGTTTGATGCCCACCTGCGTGAGATTCACGCTCTCGCCCCAGCGGCTGACGGATCAATATATGCGCTGGCACTCAGCGACGCGGCCTCAGGAGGGCGGCAGCAATCGGTGCCGGCGCCGGCTGCGCAAGCAACCGATGGAGGCGGTTCAGTAAGCACCTCTGTAACCATCACGGCGATTGACGAAAGCGGGATGCCGGTTCAACCGGCGGGCCAACCCGCACGCAGTCGCACAGACGTCTCGACCGCGCGCAGCGCAGTCTTTCGAATCTTGCCTGACGGCGGCGCCGACGTTGTCTGGAGTTCGCCTTCAGTCACCGCCTTTTCCATCACCCCGGCGCTGGAACCGGGCAGCGTCTTAATCGGGACGGCCGAGAAAGGTCGCGTCTATTCAGTTACGAACGACGGTCGAGATACGTTGCTCCTGCAATCAAGTGAGGGCCAGATCTCCTCGTTAGTAACGCAGGGCGGACAGATATATGCGGCCTCCAGCAATCAGGGAAAATTGTTTCGCTTCGGCAAACAATCAGTGACTGAAGGTTCGTATGAATCACCTGTGAGAGACGCGAAGCTCACCGCCGCCTGGGGTCGAATCTGGTGGCGAGGCAGTGGCAACGTAGAGTTACAAACGCGAAGTGGCAACGGCGAACGGCCAGACTCTACCTGGAGTGACTGGAGTTCAGCATTGCGCGATCCGGGAGGGGGTCAGATAGCAAGTCCGCGGGCACGCTTTATTCAGTGGCGGGCCACTCTGCGGACTGCTGAAGGAGCTAGCCAGACCTGGATGGAGGACGCCAGCCTGGCTTATCTGCCTCGCAATGTTGGCCCTGAGGTGCTCGCTATTACCGCGCTGCCAATTGGTGTGGGCCTGCAACAGATGATTCAGATTCAGGTTGATCCAAATCTCGAGTCGTCGGGCCTCGATCCGGCGCTGTTTGGAGCGATCGCACAGGTAGCGCCGCGGCGACTCTTTCAACGCGGCGCGCGCTCATTTCAATGGCAGTCGGAAGATCGAAATGGCGACACGCTGGAGTATGCGATTTATTATCGAGCGTTAAATGAAAACACGTTCCGGCTGTTGAAGGATAAGTTGCGCGATAACTTTTACACGATCGACGGAGCGACGCTTGCCGACGGGCGCTATGTAGTCAGAATCGTTGCGTCAGACGCGCCGGATAATCCACTGGGCCAGGCCTTGTCTGGTGAGCGGTTAAGTGAACCCTTCGACATTGATAACACGCCACCGGTCCTGCGTGCAGCGAGTGTCCCGCAATCGAGTGGCAACAAGGCTGGTTTTGAGGTCAATGATGCAACCGGCAAAATAAAGAGGGCCGACTTTAGCCTTGATGGGTCGCCCTGGACACCGTTGTTTCCCGACGACGGAATTGCCGATAGCGGGCAGGAACGATATTCCGTTGCACTCCCGTCGCTAGCGTCCGGCGAACACACGATCAGTTTGCGCGCGTTTGATGGCAGCGGAAATGTAGGCACGCTCAGCGTTACCCTGAAACGATAAGTGGCATCTCAAACGGGAATAGAGCGGACACTGCATAAAATGATTGTTTAGAGAGCACACTTGTGTGCCCAGTGCAGGAACAGCTCACTCATCAGTTGGGGTGCACCCTTGAGTTTGCGTGGCGAAACTGGCAGCCTTGAAGGCTTCGATCCCACGCGGGCGACCCCGGGTTGAACTCAGAACGACCGACCTCACACTGCATCCGTATCCCAAATCACATTTGCCAGTTTAGAACTAGCCAGCGAAGCGCTCTGGCATAGGCTGTGCTCTTAACGAGTACTGGGGGGCTGCTTAGCGCGTTTCGCTTTCGCGTGTGGCAAGACGCCATGCCAATACTCCGCCTGAGGCCCTTCCTGCCGCATCTTCAATAACGCGTAAGTCTTCCGTATTTAGTCGTGATGGCGAACTACTGGTTCAAGTCGCTCTACTGTATAGTGGGGGTGCTTAACCCCCCCCTGCATCTCGTACGCCTCACGAGTGCCCAGGCACAATCGCCCAATACATTTCCGATTGAAGCGCCCGTGCGCTTGTACTCGAAGTCTGTTTAAGAAGAAACCGAAAGATACTGAGGTGTCAGTCTTATGAAGGACAGTAAAGTCATTCTGCGCGAACCCATCACAGTGGAGATCGTCACCGAAGTCCGGCGCGAAGAGGCGCTTTTGAAGGCAGGTGCCTTGCAGAGCGCGATCTTCAATAGCGCCAACTTCTCGAGCATCGCCACTGACGCCAAAGGCGTCATTCAGATCTTCAACGTCGGCGCTGAGCGGATGCTGGGCTACACGGCCGCCGACGTGGTGAACAAGATCACGCCGGCTGACATCTCCGATCCCCAGGAAATGGTCGTGCGCGCCAAAGCGCTGAGCGTCGAACTTGAAACCCCAATTACGCCAGGTTTTGAGGCATTGGTGTTCAAGGCCTCGCGCGGGATCGAAGATATCTACGAGCTGACCTACATCCGCAAGGACGGCAGCCGCTTCCCGGCCGTGGTGTCGGTCACCGCCCTGCGCGACGCCCCTGGCGCCGTCATCGGCTACCTGCTGATCGGCACCGACAACACGGCCCGCAAGCAGATCGAG
>JANNJZ010000122.1:0-6776 GCA_031396065.1 Pyrinomonadaceae bacterium
CCACCCGCTACCGCAAGGTGATACTGACTTCATGACACATCGCCACCTGATGGCCAACGGGCCGACCCAGCCGCTACCGCAAGGTGGTACTGACCTCAATGCCACACTTCCTAGCTCTCACTTATCAAAGCCAACCCCAGTATTGTCTTGACCGAAATCTTGCTAAGAAAACAAGAAGTTGTCGGTTTGTTACACAGAGATTGCACAGAGAGGCTTTCGCTGTTACTCGCAATGACGCGGGAATTGATAAACTAACGACTCAGGGACTGAACGTTAAAGTAGTTAGTGGAGATGAGACGAATGTGCGGCCGTTTTACACTACGCGATCCACGTCGGGCAAAGTTTGATGGCAAACCCGTTGGTGGTTTGTTGAATCTTGTCCCGCGATACAACATCGCTCCGAGTCAAAGCGTTTTGGCAATCACTACCCGTGACGGTGGACCTGAAGCTTCGTTCTATCAATGGGGTTTGGTTCCATCCTGGAGCAGTGATGCTAAGGGCTTCATCAATGCTCGCGCCGAGACTTTGCAGCAGAAACGGAGCTTTAGCGAGTCGTTTGAAAGACGAAGGTGCCTGATTCCGGCGGATGGTTTTTACGAATGGAAACGATCGGGAAAATCCAAGCAGCCTTACTATTTTCAGCTCCGCGACAAAGGGACATTTGCTTTCGCCGGTATCTGGGATCATTGGCAGGGAGATGGCCGGTCAATTATCTCGTGCGCGATTATCACCACTACCCCGAATGAACTACTGGTTTCCGTTCATGACCGAATGCCAGTGATGCTGGCTCCCTCATCGCAGCGTGCCTGGCTCAACACTGAAGCGACGCCGGCGCAGTTGACTGCTCTCCTGGTACCATTTCCCGCGGCAGAGATGACCGCCCATCCGGTGAGTAACGAGGTCAACTATGCGATGGTGGACCACGAGCACCTCGTCGAACGTTGCGAGCCCCGCCCATTGGCGCAGCCCACTTTGTTCTAGCGAGGCGATTCCTGAGAAGTGACGATGACAGCAGAGGATATGAAGGCCGTATTAATCACGGTTTGTTTAAAGCAGCGCTCGTAGACGTTCCTTCATGACCGCGTCTTTCGGGGTGCGGGCTCCGCCATTTAACCACTCGCGAACCTTCTTAGGGGTTACCGTGTGAGTTACCGCGCTGCGGATTTCCACCTCAAGTTTGGTTATCAGCCCAGGTTCGCAATCGTGCTGCTTAAATGTCCTCATTGCCAGGACCGCCGCCTCATATAGGCTTTCGGCTTCCACTTCGACAGTGTGCCTTAACCCTTCAGTATCCAGGAACGAAACTACGCATGACGCCATGTCGCCGGAGTCTAGCACCCCTCGCTTGTTTCATCAATGAAACGGCGAGCGCTGGGGTAAGGCTTAGCGCTTTGACGGTTCAGCTCGGATAGGGAATCCACGAAGTAATACGAAACTTCAGGAAGAAGGCTTAGTGTGTCTTAGTGGATCGATCTTAGGAACCAGGAACTACGCTACGTGTAGCAGCGCCGTGCGCATGGCTTGGGCTGACTGCCAGCGTTGGGTGGGATCTTTGACGAGTGCGCGGTCAATAATCTCGCAGAGCTGGGGTGGCAGCCCGGGATTTCGTTGGGCCAGTGGAATAGTGGGTTGCTCAAATATCGCTTTGATCGTCTCAGCCATACTGGTTTTCCTGCCGATGTTCAAAGCGATCTGGCCAGTGATCAGGCTATAAGCCGTCATGCCCAGAGCGTAGATGTCTGACTGCGGTTTCACGTCGCGAAAGTTCTTGAGTTGTTCGGGTGGCATGTAAGCCAGGGTTCCGGCCATCTCTCCGGCGACGGTAACACCGCTCATGCCCGACTGGGCAAAACTTTTGGCGAGACCGAAATCTGTTAGTTTGGCGGTGAGGCCGGTTCCGGTTCCGCTGACCAGAATGTTTTGGTCTTTGATGTCGCGATGAATGTAACCCTGGGCATGCGCGTGTGAAAGCGCTGCCAGCACCTGGGAAATGATCGCTACGGCGTCCGCGAGTGGCAGCTGGCCGCCCTGAGCGTCCGCAAGTTTTGCAGCATCGGCGCCATCGACAAACTCGGTCACCAGATAGACGACACCGTTATGAACTCCGCGATCGAGGAACTCCACAATGTTCGGATGCTTCAACGCGGACGCTACATCCATCTCGCGCATAAAACGTCGCATTGCCTTATCACTAACTGCAAACTCCGGCAGCAGAGTCTTGATTGCCACGGCGGCGCCGGTCTGCTGATTGCGCCCCATCATTACGCAGCCCATCCCGCCGCGACCGAGGACTCGAATCATGTCGTAGCCGGGAATCGGTTGCGGAGCGTCTTTTAATTCGATGCGACAATCTTCGCAGAGAAAAGTCAGATGCTCGTCGGTTGAAGTGGCTTCAGCCTGATCGGGACGGCCGCAATGCAGACAAGCCACGGTGACGATGGTCGGTTGGGTTAGACGTTGGTTTTGCTGGGTGGTTATGGGAGAGCTGGTATCACTCGTGCTGACTTCAACAAGCAAAACCGTCTCGCCGCCCTGAATTTGATCGCCGCTTTTCAGACTTGCTTCCGCTACCCGTTGGCCGTTAACAAAGGTCCCGTTGGTCGAACCCAGGTCGCGCAGAAAACAACGAGGCGGTGTTATTTCCAACAGGCAATGATGACGCGAGAAGAACCTGTCCTCCGTTAGACACAGGTGAGAGTCATCGGTTCTTCCTATTAAGAAGGTATCGGGTTGGGTGAAGTTGAAGACGCGGCCCTGGTAGGGGCCGGCTAATACTCTGAGGTTAACTTGCATTGCCAAAAGTCCAAGGTCCAAAGTCCAAAGTAAAAAGTCCAAAGTCCAAAGTCCAAAGTCAAAGCGTCATCTCACCACCGCACAGGCTAGAAGTGAAAGCCGACTTTGGACCTTGGACATTGGACTTTGGACTTCTTTTCCTACCGTTCAATCTGAAGATCGTCAAAAGCCACCTCGGCGGTGTCGCTGGTATAAAGCCCGGCCAGGCCCCGCTTGAAGTTTTCGTTGTCCGTGATGCGATCCACATACTGACCGTTGATATAGAAGGTGAGTTCGGATCCCTGGGCGCGCACTTCGAGCTGATTTGGATTGGTGCCTGACCGGATGATTTTTGATTTGGTCCAGGGCACCACGGTCGTTTGCGTGTTTCCCTTGTGCTTGATGATCTCATATTGAGGTTCTGAACCCGTGTAGATCAGCAGGACATAGTCTTCGAGTCCGCCGGTTTTCGTCTTCTGGCCGTGAACTATGAGTCCATAACCCGTCAATGGCGGAGTGCCGTCTACGCTGCGGGCGGTAACCCGGACAGTGGCGTTTTCCGTGCTGTACTCACCCGAGGGCGCGTACATAACCAGGTAGGTCTTCGCCTTTGAACGCATATGGTATTGTTCGTCGGCATACCAGATGTTCCCGAAAGAAAAGTTGCCTGCGCCCCACTTGGCCTCGGAGAAATCATCAGTAAACGAAGCAGGCAAGGTTCCGGTAGAGTTCGTATTTACATTCGTGACGTTGGTGTTGGCGTTTGAATTTCGGTTAGCTCGGGTATTCGTGTTCCTGACATTGGTATTGCGATTCGCGGTGTTGTTCGAGTTTGAGCCCATGCTGGCGAGCGCGATGATCATAATGGCCGCGCCCCCAACCACTAGTCCCGCCACCAGGAGTCCTCCGAGAATCCACCACACAGCAGTTGATTTCTTCCGCGGCGGCATAGGAGGCACCGGAGACCACTGTTGTGGTTTGGCCGATAAGTCTACCTGGTTCAGCAGAGGGGCAGGCTGATGATAAACCTCGGCTGGGGGAGGACTCGGGGCCGCCTGGCTGATAAGTGGCGTTCCATCTTCCAGACAGAAGTTGAGCGCCGCATCGGTGTACGTTCGTTGGCAAGTTGGGCAGCGTTTCATTTGATAGCTCGGGTTCCTTCGGGTGTTTGAGCACTATTGACGATGGAATCAACTCCCTCGAGTGCGACGGCCTGGCGCCGCTTTGGTCCGACGCGAGTGGTCACGGCCTTGATATTTTGAATGCTTCTCAACAAATGCGGCGCCAGGCCGCCGCTGACCAAAGCGGCGCCGGGCCGCCGCACTCCAAAGAGTTGAGTCAATGCCGGGAGTCCGACCATTATAGGGAAAGCGACGTGAGGCTCAAGGGCTAATGGGCTTACCGCACCGGCCACAAAACCTGGTCCCGCCCGCATAGCTGGTTCCACACAACTTGCAAACCACTTCAACCGGCCGCGGCTGTCGCCACTCGATCGACTGCGCGCCGACGGGGATGCCGCATTTGCCGCAGAATCTGATAGTGGATGCAAAGGCCTGTTTACAACGAGGACACGTGACGGTGGCCCCAGCAAATGCCGGAGACATACTCCCCGGCGCACTGCCAGGCGCGACACTGCCCGGCGCACTCGCCGGTGGGCCACTCGTGGAGTCTGCGCTATTCTCGTGAAGTCCTCCGACTGTCTGAAACGTCCCGTTGCCGCAGCGCCCACAAAACTTTATCCCTTCTGCAAACCGCGACCCGCATTTGGTGCAGGCAACGACTCGTGGCCCCTCCGTTGTGGCGCCGGTCCTGCTATCAAGGCTGCCTCCGCGTGAGGGCGTCAGGTGATCACTGGATTGGCCGCTGCGAAACTGCGCCTGAATGATCTGTTCGATCCCGTCCGGCCGAATTTCAATGACGCGCTCATCGTCAACTTCGCCGGCTCGGGCGACTCGCAGGAGGTGCTGTCCGGGAGGAACCGAGTTGAGAATTACGCGGCCCGAGCGTCCCACGCTGGCCTGCCGCTCATCATCGATGTAAACCTCCGAGCCTGATGGGGCCATCACGACCAGACGTGAATCTGTCGGTTCCGGAGTGTCAGAACTCTTTCCATAGGCTCTTTCCAACTCTTCAAGCCAATCAGTTGCACTTGGAGGCCGCTCGGCAGGATCACGAGCAAGCGCATGGAGGATAGCCTTGTCCACATCCACAGGTAAGTCAGAACGTATGCTGACCAGCGGAGGAGGGGACTGCATCAGCTTCTGCGCAATGAGTTGGGTAATGTCGCCAATAAATGGCGGGCGGCCGCCCAGCATGTGGTAGGCGATGGCGCCAATGGCGTAGATATCCGCCCGGGCGTCCAATTGGACATCCTGCTGCATTTGTTCCGGCGCCATGTACTCAGGCGTGCCAATCAAGCCGCGCGATTCAGGGCCGCTCTGGGAGATGGCTTCCGAGCGGTCTGCATAAACTATCTTCGCGAGGCCAAAATCGCCGACCTTGATGAAGCCGTCAGGCGATCCAGACGAGCCGGTGCTGGAGGTCTTTTTTCGCTTCTGCATGATGAAGATATTTGCCGGTTTGAGATCGCGGTGAAGTATCCCTTCATCATGGGCGGCGTCGACGCCGGCGACTACCTGGCCCAACATCTTGACGGTTCGCTGAATATCCAAAGTGCCTTCGCGTCGCAACAACTGATAGAGACTCTCACCGTCAACATATTCCATCACCAGAAAGAAGACGCCTTCGGTACTCTTGCCGAAATCGGTAACGTCTACCACGTTCGGATGCCGGATCGAAGCAGCCGCGCGTGCTTCGCGCTCAAATCGGGCAATAGCTTCGCCTTCCTGAAGGCCTTCGTCGCTCAAGATATCAGGACGAATCGTTTTCACGGCTACCTGACGGGTGACGAGATTTTGGTCTCGCGCCAGATAAACCTGTCCCATGGCGCCGCGGCCAAGTCGTTTCTCCAGAAGGTAACGCCCCGCCAGCAACCTGGGTCCGGGCAAGGTTTGTTTTGTATTTGCCTGGTCTTCGGGACAAACAGCCACGTCGTCCTCGAAACAGCTTTCACAACGTGGGCATTCGCGCATGGCAGGATTACAGGAGAAGGTCGAAGAATTTAGCCGAAGGTTCGCGAGCAGAGAATACGGTCTCCGGATATGGGCGTCAATCCAGTGGATGAAACAACGCTACAATAAAAGAGATCTTCAATCTCTAGGCCGCTGCAACTGGTAACTCAGAAGTGCATCCCGAGCAGCGAGTCGCTTCCAACGGAAGAGAAGTCAAACAATATGGGCAGTTCCTGGTGGGAGCTTCAGCCTCGACCTGCTTGTTTCTATTTACGGTCTTGACGATCAGGAACACAACGAACGCAACTATGAGGAAAGAGATCACATCGTTGATAAAGGCGCCGTAGGTAATTACCGGGAGTCCTTTGAGTTTAGCCTCCGCGAGTGACGCCGGTCCTTGTCCCGACAGGTCAAAAAAGAGATTTGCGAAGTCGACTTTGCCAAGGACCATTCCGATTGGCGGCATAATGACGCCATCAACCAGCGAAGTGACTATCTTGCCAAAGGCTGCGCCGATGATTACGGCAACCGCCAAATCCAGCACATTACCGCGAGCAATAAACTCTTTGAATTCCCTTAGCATTGGAGATCCCCTTTCGATGTTTGAAGCCGACTGCGGCCGGCATACAAGAACCGCGAGGAACTGGCGCCGCAATAGATAAGCGGTTGGAGTTCAGATCTTAGTCTGCGTATTCTCGCAAACGCAAGCCAAAGTTTAAACGCTGAACTGGGTGGGTGCTCTTTAACGGCTTTGGAGAAAAAGTCGAAATTGATGCCGTGAGATGACTCCTTAACGAATACCGACTCCCAGCCCGCGGTAGCTGGCGACAGCATAAAGCCCGGGGTGGAGCGCAGCGGAACCCCAGGTTAAATTCCAAGGATTAACGCTAGCCCGCGGAGCGGGCGACAGCCATTACCAAGATGATTTCTGGG
>JANNJZ010000138.1:0-12794 GCA_031396065.1 Pyrinomonadaceae bacterium
GTCCTCTGTCCTCTGACTTCTGCCTTCTGCTTTCTGCCTTCTGCCCTCTGTCCTCTGACCTCTGCCCTCTGCCTTCTGCCCTCTGACCTCTGCCCTCTGCCTTCTGCCCTCTGCCTTCTGCCCTCTGTCCTCTGCCTTCTGCCCTCTGCCTTCTGCCCTCTGCCTTCTGCCCTCTGCCTTCTGCCCTCTGCCTTCTGCCTTCTGCCTTCTGCTGTGGTAGCTTTGCACTCTAATCAGCACACATCAGGAAACGAACAATGAATCACTTTCTCGACTGGCGCGAATACGCCGGCGCTTCTCTGGAGAAGTTTTACAAAACCACTTTGTGGCAAGGTGGCCACATGCTGGTTGGTCTCAACTGTCTGGAACCCGGGCAAACACAGAAAATTCACGCGCATGTCGGTGCCGAAAAGTTCTACTTCGTCCTGGAAGGCTCCGGAAGATTTACTGTCGGCGATGAAGAAAGGGATGCAGACATGGGAGCCCTGGTCGTGGCGCCGGCAGGAGTTCCGCATGGCGTCACCAACAACGGCACGGTGCGCTTATCTCTCCTGGTCGTCATTTCTCCGCCACCTGCTAAATGAAACAAACCCCAATAACACCCAGACCCGAAGGATCATCACTCGAGATCTCTTCAGCAGAGTTGCACGAGCTCTCGTCAGCCGTCTCCCAACTGGTCACTGAGTATTTCTCCCGCGTTTCCGATTTACCGCTTTTCCCTGAAACCTCGGGCGGCAAAACAACCAGGAGACTGGGGGCGTTGCTGCCGGTCGAAGGTGAGCCGGTCGGTCAACTTATCGAGGATTGCCGCGCCATTCTCGACGGTAGCCGCCACAATGGTCATCCACGATTCTTTGGCTACGTTGCTTCGCCGGCCACCGCTCCCGGCGCCTTCGCCGACCTGATTGCCTCAACCCTTAATGCAAACGTGACCTCATGGCGCTCGGGTCCGGCCGCTACGGAAATTGAACGCACGGTGGTCGGTTGGCTCGCGTCATTGATTGGATTTGGTAATGACACTCACGGAATACTCACTAGCGGCGGTTCAATGGCGAATCTTACCGCTCTGATGGTGGCCCATCGGACCAAGGCGGACGGCAATATCGCGTCAACTGGTCTCTGGAATGCCGGTGTACCTATGACGCTCTACGCTTCAGAACAGATTCACATGTCGATACCCAAGGCGGCTGATATTCTTGGTCTCGGTCGCCAACAGGTTCGCCTGGTGGATTGCGATAATCGGTTTCGCATGAATGTGCAATCGCTGCGCGAACGCATTACGACGGATTTGCAAGGTGGTCTAAAGCCATTCTGTGTAGTTGCCAGCGCAGGTACAGTTAACACCGGCGCGGTTGATCCGCTGGCTGAAATTGCTGAGGTGGCCAGGGAGTTTGGACTTTGGTTTCACGTCGATGGCGCCTATGGAGCGCTGGCCGCAGCGGATGAAACCAAGCGTCCTCTCTTCAGCGGACTGGAGCGAGCGGATTCGGTGTCGCTCGATCCTCACAAGTGGCTCTACGTTCCGATAGATTCCGGTTGCCTCCTATTTCGCGATGAATCACAAGCTCGCGCGGCCTTCAGTTTTGACGAAGCCGATTACATAAAGGTCCATGAACAGGACGCGGACGAGGCCTTCGCCTTTTGGAATTACGGTCCGGAACTGTCGCGCCGGTTTCGCGCGTTAAAGATCTGGATCACTCTTCGTTACTACGGAACCCGCCGGATTTCCGCCGCCATTAGCGAAGACAATGCGCTGGCCGAGTACCTGGGCCAGGCGATCGAGCAGGCCGAAGACTTCGAACTACTCGCGGCTCCAGAACTAAGCATCTGTTGCTTTCGTTATGTGCCGTTATCAATGCGCCCGATGCTACAGTCGAAATCTGGCGAAGGACTGGGCCGCAATGCTGAACTGGATGAACTGAACAATAAGATCATGCTGGGGGTCCAGCGAGGCGGGCGCGCTTATGTTTCGAGCGCCACCTTGCGCGGTAGTTTCGCGTTGCGGGCTTGTATTACAAACTTTCGCACCACCCGGGCTGACATCGATCAGACGCTGGAGATTATTCGCGAGGCTGCGAGGATGATTGAATAGGAGTTTCCCTGATTTTGGGTTTCAACCGGAGGGTTCTGGAGAAAGTAGCCGGAGGTCGCAGCGTAGCGAAGACCTCCGGTCACGCGGGGAAATGTTCGCACCCTGAAGGGGTGCCAGCTTTTCAACCTCAATGAATCAGTCGCAGAAAACGAAAACCTCTGTGCCTCCGCTGTGGAACTCTGTGTCTCTGTGGTGGAGTTAGGCAGAAACAGAGTTCACCACAAAGGCACAGAGTTCCACAGAGGACGCACAGAGAAAGACAAAGTGCTTTCCTGGTCCATAGGGGTTTGAGTTCCCAACATCATTAACATGCTAGAAACCGCAACACCTCAAACCTACGAACGCGAGCTTTCAGTCGCGCTCGAACTCGCGCGTGAAGCGGGCGCTGCGATTCTCGATCTATATGAAGGCCCGCTCGATATTCGACAGAAGGTTGGGGCCAATGATCGAGAACCCGTCACCCAGGCAGACACGCTGGCAAATGAAATAATCGTGCAGCGTCTGGGCCGCGAATTTCCGGAGGATGGCATTCTGGCGGAAGAATCTGAGGACACGATTCGACGTCTCGACAAGTCGCGGGTCTGGATGATCGACCCCCTCGATGGGACTACCGGCTTTATTGAAGGCAACGGCGACTTTGCAGTGCAGATCGGATTGACCGAAAACGGGCAATGCGTGCTCGGGGTTGTTTATCAGCCGTTGACAGGGGTTTTGTATCGAGCAGTTTCCGAGGGAGGCACGTGGATCGAACGACCCGGGTTCGCGACCGAGAAAGCCCGCGTGTCCGACCACGTCGAAGTTTCGACGATGCGGCTGGCAGCGAGTAGATCGCATCGCAGTCCGCGCATGGATACTGTGGTTGAAGCTTTCGGTCTCAAAGATGAAGTTCGTCGTGGATCAGTGGGCATCAAGGTTGGTTTGATTGTCGAACAGCAATGCGATCTCTACGTCCACTTATCGCCGCGCACGAAGCAGTGGGACACCTGCGCACCGGAAATCATTTTGCGCGAAGCGGGCGGGACTATCACCGATCTCTTTGGCCGACCTCTACTCTACAACCTGGCCGAAGTTCAAAATCGCAATGGCGTTGTCGCCAGCAACGGGGCGGCCCACGCGCGAATCATTGAAGCGCTGCAGCCGCCGTTGCGAGAATTCGGTCGCGTTCCCGCGGAATAACCTCACGGCAGCGAAGACGCGGAAGTGCACCGGATCGCCATCGGAGCTTGGGGAACCGCAGTGTGGCGACAAACGGCGGCGACAGGTCGCCGAAGACCAAAGCGGTAACAGGTTACCGCACTCCAAATTAACCTGACGCTATTCCCCACACGTCTTTCCCTAAGGCAAACAACGGCCGATGCGTTACTATCCGTGCCAATCTTTTTGCATGGAGAATGCCGTGTCCATTCGCCCTAAACTTTTTCTCTCCCTTCTGGGCTTCTGCCTCGTACCGCTGGTTCTGCTGGCGCTAGTTAGCTACTGGAACAACGCGCGGGTCGCGGAGGCGACGATCCAGCGTGAGCAAGAGCGTAAGTCGGCGGAAGCTAATAGATCGATTAACGAACTCTGGATCGAGAGCCAGAAGGACACAACCTCACCGACAGCAGCTGCAGATGCTGAGCTCGTGCGGAACCAAGCTCGCTCCGCCGGCTGGCAGGGATTGATTGCGGCCGTCGTGCTCGCCACCTTATCGGCGGCGTTAATAACCGTCTACTGGCAGCGAAAATCACGGGGTATTGAGCGCGTGACGGAAGGCGTTGAAGCGATCGCCCGAGGGAAACTTGATCATCAAATCCTGCTATCGAGCGACGATCTGCGGCCGCTCGCTGACAATCTTGGCTTGATGACTAAACAACTCAGGGATCAGATAGCCCGGGAAGCTGAAACCCGTCAGTTTCAATCCTTCGTCCGGCTGTCGGCAATTCTCACCCACGATCTGAAGAACGCAATTGAGGCTTTATCGTTGACCGTCACCAACATGGAACGGCATTACGATAACCAGGAGTTTCGTGCGGATACGATGAAGACCCTCAGGAGCGCAACCGAGAATCTACGTGCGCTCGTGAATCGTTTGAGCAATCCGATTACTACCTTGAGCGGGGAACATAGGAAGCCCAAACCAGTAGATTTGATACCGACGTTAAAGAGAGCGATCTCCATGACAGCCGAGCCGGCAAGTGACCAGCATGAAATCAGGATCGTACTCCCCGAATCGCTTTTTGCCCTCATTGACGGGGAACGAATGAACAAGGTAGTTGAGAATCTGATCATCAACGCGCTCGAGGCTATGTCAGAAAAGAGTGGAACCCTGACCATTAAGGCGGGCGAAACTGAAGATGGCAAACCATTCTTTAGTGTCAGCGACACCGGTGAAGGTATGAGCCGGCGATTCATTGACGAAAAACTTTATCGTCCTTTCGCGACTACCAAACGACGAGGCGTCGGCCTTGGTCTTTACACTTGCCGAGAAGTGGTCCAGGCAAGCGGTGGCTCAATCGAAGTAGACTCGGAAGAAGGCGCTGGAACAACCTTTAGGGTCGTGCTACCATCGGCCGCTTTCTACGAACGCGCTAGTGAATTATTGCGCAGCCAATCTCACAGTTAAATACCCCCCAACGTTCGAGTTCCGGTTCCTGACTCACTGACTCTCATTTGACGAAAACTCGATGGGCAAAGAAAACCACTCCACCGAAAACCAATCGAGTGAAACCAAACTCCGGGAAACTGTGCTCGTGGTTGACGACGATGAGGGGGTGCGCCGGGCGCTCTTCTGGACTCTCAACTCAGGCTATCGCGTACTGGAAGCGGCTTCCCGCGCCGAGGCGATCAAGCTGCTGCATCTGGAAAAAATTGATGTAGTTATTAGCGACCTGCACTTGCCCCCTCACCTCGACGAGATCAGCGAGGGACTGGCCATCATTGAGGCAGCTCGCAGTTGCCACCCGCCGGTTCAGGTAGTTGTCATCACCGGGACCGAATCGAAGCGCGCGGGCCTTGAGGCGGTCAAACTTGGCGCCTATGGTTTCTTTGAGAAACCGCTGGACGCCGCCGAGGTGGTCCATATAGTGCACCAGGCGAATCGGATGCGCCGGCTCGAAGTTGAGAATGCGCGTTTGAAAGACGAGCTGCTGGGTGCCCGAGGGTTTGGGCGTTTGATCGGAACCAGTCAGGCGTTGGAAAAGACGCTCAAGCAGGCGCGGGCGGTGGCCGACACGAGCGCCACGGTCTTGATTAACGGCGAAAATGGTACCGGCAAAGAAATGCTGGCGCGGGCTATCCACGAGGAAAGTCAGCGCGCGGGCGGACCCTTCATCGGAGTGAGTTGTGCGGCTTTGCCGGAATCGCTGATTGAGTCGGAACTGTTTGGACACGAGAAAGGTGCATTCACTTCCGCCACCCATGCGCGCCCGGGACGTTTTGAGTTGGCCGACGGCGGCACCCTCTTCCTGGATGAGATCGTCGAGTTGACTCCAAACGTGCAGGTGAAACTGCTGCGCGTTTTGCAGGAACGTTCGTTTGAGCGGGTTGGTGGGACCAAAACGTTGACGGTCAACATTCGCCTGATCGCCGCCAGCAACCGCGATTTGGAAGTCGAAGTGGAAGGCTCAAAGTTTCGCCGGGACCTCTTCTACCGGCTTAACGTGATTCCGCTCGCCCTGCCACCCTTGCGCGAGCGACGCGAGGACATCTCCGGACTGGCTGCTCACTTCGCGGCCAAAGCTGCCGAAAAGCATGGACGCGCCACACCGAAATTGGACCCGGCGTTGATCGAGTCGCTTCATGAGTACGAATTTCCCGGCAACATCCGCGAACTGGAAAACTTGATGGAGCGGCTGGTTCTGTTAGACCACGGTCCAGCACTCGGTCTGGAGTTTCTCCCGGAAAGAATGTTGAGAGCTGCGCCAACGCCAGGCGTGCCCAGCGAGACGACTTTTGAGGGAGCTGTCACTGCTCTCAAGCGGCAGTTAATAGTGGGATCGCTGAAAACGGAGAATGGAAACAAAGTGGCAGCGGCGCGGCGACTGGGAATCAGCCGTTCGTATTTGCACCGGTTAATTAGCGAATTTGGCCTCTAGCAATTAGACGCTTTATAAAGCAGCCGATGTCAGGGCCACAATCAAGAAGGACAAGCCCAATAGTCGCTCAAAGCCAAGTATCTAGAATTCCGTACTACTTAAACCCCTACACTCCACTGAACTCGACCTGTTGCCTTGTACTTTCACAGACCAACTTCTGTTAAATTGTCCGCCGTCATCGCACTCTAACCCAGCGTCGCACGCAGGCAGTCCGCGTTGAGTGGTAGCATTCTGTTTTAGAACTATGTATCCAGCTGGCAATCTTTTCATTCCAGTAGAACACGGGCAGCTCGAGGCAATTCTGAAGGAGCCACGGGCGACTTCTGTCTCGGGCGTAGCCTTGGTATTGCATCCGCATCCCCTCGGTGGCGGAACCATGCATAACAAGGTTGTGTTTCGCGCAGCCAGCGCCCTTAACGATGCCGGATTGATTACGCTGAGGATAAACTTTCGCGGGGTAGGCCAGAGCACCGGCGAACATGACGAAGGGCAAGGTGAACTCGAAGACGTACGCGCGGGTTTGCGTTACCTCGTCGAAACATTTCCATCCCAGCCGATCACGCTTTGCGGGTTTTCCTTTGGAGCGCTAGTTGGTTTGGAAGTAGGAATTGCAGACGAGCAGGTCAAGAATCTGATCAGCATCGGCACGCCTGTAGACAAGTACGACTTTGGTTTTCTCGACGCCTGCCGTAAGCCCATTTTGCTGGTGCATGGAGACCGGGATGAGTTTGGCAGTTTGCCGCGCGTGTTGGACCTGGTGAATCGGATCCAGCAGCATAACCCGGATGTTGAACTGCGCGTCGTCAAAGACTCAGGCCATTTCTTTGAAAGCCATCTTGACGAATTGAAGCTGGCAATAACTGGCTGGATCAAACGTCAACTGAACGTCTAGGCTGAAGCAAACTTATGATTCATTCAGTCGCAAACTTAGACACTCGCAGGGTCGGGTTTGTTCCGTCCCGATCTCGCTAAACGAGGAAAATGCAAATGAGCTCTGACCGCGATCCGGCAATCCGAATTACTCTGCTGCCGCGTGATACAAATTCAGCTGGCACGATCTTCGGTGGCGTCATCCTCAGCTACATCGATATGGCCGGCGCCATCGAAGCGCACCGGCATACACGGATGGCGCGATTTGTGACTGTCGCCATGCGCGAAGTCATCTTTCACAAGCCGGTATTTGTGGGAGACCTGGTGAGCTTCTACGCTGAAACAATGCGCGTCGGCACCACCTCGATCACGGTGCGGGTGATTGTGGAAACGGAGAGAATCGGCTCCACCGCGGAACAGGTGCGGGTGACTGAGGCGGAAGTTGTTTATGTAGCTGTTGACGCGAATCGGCAGAAAACGAAGATTAATAAATAGCCGGACTTTACCAGCGACGATGGTTCGTTTAGAGAGCGGACTTGGCCGCCCCGGGGGGCACTTAACGACCCCACCCGCTAACGAGACTGTTAAAAACTGTGGGTTCGTAGCGCCAAAGGCGCGAAATGTGACAGCCTGGGTTATCGGCCCGGTAGACTCGCATAAAGATTCCCAGCGCTGAAGGCGCGAAATGAGGGTGGACTTAGTGGAATCTCGAGGATTTTCAGTCGAGACTTGTTATTTCGCGCCTTCAGCGCTTCCGGATTGTTATGACCCTACCCAGGGCGTTGCCCTGGGCTATCACATTCCGCGCCCTTGGCGCTGAGAACCAGGAGTTTTCACACCGTCTCTACCGAGACTGTGTAAAAACATTGTAGGGGTGGCACTCCGTGGTCACCCCCTCTTAACGCGCCACAACTTCTGGAGGATATCGCAACCTCAAGTTGGCTGCCCCGGGGGCACTTTAGCTACCCCACCCGCTAACGCAGGTGGTTCTGACAAGAATGCGGGCACAATTGCCCTCTCTAGACGGAAGATGTTATTTGACGTAAGTTGACTGGGGCCTCACTTACAACTTTTCAGTACCTCGGTCGGTGGACATCAAGTTTTTCCACGCCGCTTTCACGCCGTCGCGGTAAAGCCGGATTTCGAATGTCCGCGCCACTCGCTGACGGCCGCCGATGTCATTTGTTCTTTCCGTATACACCGCCACCACATTAAACGACACCGAGTTCGGAGTGTGCCAAAGATAGTTCGGCTCCGCCGCGAGTCCTATTGATTCCACTCTTCCCACGACATGGGTGAAGTGGTAATTACCCATGAATTTTTCTACGCCAAACTCACCGAGCAACGCCTGGACATCAGCCGCAGTTGGATCCGGAATGCCTTCATAGTTATTGGAGGTCGTGAACGTCCTCCAAAAAACATACCTTCCCGCCATCACGTCATACGACGCGTAACCCTTCACGATGACGAAAACCCCGGCTTCGTCGGTCTTCAGCTTCGCGGTAAATGAGCGCGTCCAAACAAACTTCTTGTAGGTCTTGCTCCATTCCATTGTGCCCGGCTTTCCTAGCACGATTGAGACGGTCTTCGCACCAGTCAGATCCTTCTTGATCTGGGCGTCACCGGGTTGCGCACAAACAGTGTTCACGAAACCGACGCCGAGTAGGAACAGGACGACCGCCAGAAGATTCGATGCCGCTCGTTTTCGTTGTTTCATTCTGTACTCCTTTCAAGCGGACATTTATCCAGGTGCATGAGTGCCGTTTTGAACGAATGCTAGCGAGGCTCTGCCTCAGACCGACCAGACGTGTGTTGGGATTCTGGCCGCGGATTCTCCCGGGTAAGCACGGTGCGTTTGTCCGCATCCATCCGCGACTCCATCTCGGTTTGCAAATCCCGCCTCGGTCTCCGAGTCTCTCGGCAAATCTGTTGCGTTCTGGAGTCTCCCAAGACCTCCAAGTCTCGCTCGCTCTTGCACTCTGAGCTTGTCTCTAAGCTTGGTTCTGCGGCTTTGCCGCCTTCCCTGCGGTGAGGCTCCGCCTCACCGGCACCTCTATTTATTTTGAGGCTATGCCTCCGGGCGTCATCAGAGGCGCAGCCTCGAAGAATGAAACCGCTCTCGGAAAGGCCGAGCCTTTCCGCACGGAAGGCGGCAGAGCCGCAAAGGCTATCACCGCACCGTGGTCTCGACTGAACTGTCACACGTCTGCTGGTGATGACAAGAGTTATGACCTTCACGACTTGCTGAGGTATACCGTCAGTTTCGTCGAGTCTGACTCAGATTTTGCCAGGATGCGCACGGTTTTGACGTGCCGGCCGTCACTGAAGTCCAGCAACTTGTAGAACCCGGGTCCATGGCTGCGCACGTTGAAATCAACCACCTGCACGTTGCCATTGGCAAAGGTCACTTCCGCGAAGTTAAGGGCCGTTTGGCCGGTAAGGTCGAGAAACAATGCTTTGCCAGAATCGTCTACGCCAAAGTTGGAGTCTACCCAGCCCTCTTCGCGGTCGATGCTTTCGTTATCTTGCCAAACCAGCCGATTACTCGGCGGCATGGTGACAACACGAGGAGCCCAAACCAGATGCGGTAGAAACACCAGGGGCGCTCCAACTGCCACGACCCGATGCGCCGGCCGCACGACGACTGTGGCCGGCAACACTCGTCTGATTGGGTGTCCGTGACGGATGACAAGATTGGTGTGAACCACCGGTCTTGCAACCACCACCCGGTTGGGCCGGGCCACCACTTTGGTCGGCCGCACCACCACCTTAGTCGGCCGAACCACGACCTTCCGTCTTTGCCCGCCCTTTGACTCGGGCGGAACCAGAACGCCGAGGACAATCGCTAAACTGAACAAGCTCATAAGCAGTCTTTTCATGGTCAACTCCTTTTCTATTTCACGGTCTCAACGAACAATTCACTAGGGAGAGATTTGTAGCCTTACAACTGGACAAATTGAGCTACCGAAATTGGGCAAAGCAGCAGGTGGCCCTCGACCGTTTCGTAGTAGTGAAGTTCTCCGGCCTCAACCAACCGAAAAATCGTTCGGGCGCTCAAGCCGGTTACGTTCACAGTTTGATCCACAGTCAGACACCTGACCTGCCGGTCACACTTCTCGCAAGACACTTGCAAGGAATGAAGAGGCTCCTGGCGGACCGTGTAGGTCTCCGTCTTTTCGGCTGTGATAACAACCTGTCTGCGAAGCCTCATAAGTCTCACCCGGCCCTCTCACCTTTCTCATTCTCTCGTGGTGTCCTGATTTCCGAATCTCTGTGCCTCCTCTGTGTTCTCTGTGTCTCCGTGGTGAATGTTTTCCGCCGTTCTTCCACCACAGAGACACAGAGAACACCGAGAATGCACAGAGAAAACTCAAATCAGGCTCTACCCATTTTTCTAAAGCCCCTTGCCTTTCTGTAGCGAGACTTCTATCCTTTTGGGCAATCAAAAGTCCTGTGAACTTCTCTTAGAAATCATTAGAGAATTTGTTAGAGGCCCGATGTCCCGCCCAATTAAGCATCTTTACGAGTTCGGCCCGTTTCGATTGGATCCAGATAAACCCTGTCTCTGGCGAGACGGCGAGCCTGTCGCACTCACACCCAAAGCCGTAGAGACCCTGCTTATTTTGGTTCGAGAGAGCGGCAGGCTGGTGGAGCGTGAAGAGCTCATGAACGCCATTTGGCCGAACACGTTTGTCGAAGACGGTAATCTGAATTTCAACGTCTCTGTGCTTAGAAAGGCTTTGGGGACTGACGAGTCCGGCGAACAGTACATCCAGACGGTTCCCAGACGTGGTTACCGGTTTAGGGCCGAGGTGAGGGAAGTCGAGCAGGTCCCGCCCGCCCTCATCGTCGAGAAACACACTCGCGCGCGCGTGGTAATTGAGGAGCGAGAGTTTTCAGCGGCGGATGAGTTGGCGGTTGAGAAAGTCGCATTGCCGCCCGCACCGGCGCGCCGAACACTCCAGGCGTTCTATGTGGCGGGCGCAGTTGCCTTGATCGCGGCCATCGCGGCGGCGGCCTGGTCTCTGTGGCGGCGAGAGCCAACCCAACCCAGCGGTGCTCCCGCTACCACGATTCAGTCTATGGCCGTTTTACCGCTGAAGCCGTTGGGAAACGAAGAGTCGGACAGAACCCTGGCGCTCGGATTGACTGATACCCTCGTAACCAGACTTGGAACATTGCGTTCGATCGTTGTTCGCCCGGTGTCGAATGCCGGTGCTCAGCCCGATTCGATTGAGATCGGCCGCAAGCTGAAGGTCGACGCCGTACTCGAGGCGACCATCCAGCGCACCGATAGCCGTCTTCGCATCAACGCTCGCTTACTGCGAGTTGGCGATGGCGCGCTGATCTGGTCGGCGAGTTTTGATGAGAACGAAACTGATATTTTCAAACTGCAAAGTGCGCTGGCCGTTCAGATCACAGAATCAGTTGGCGCCAGACTGAACGCAACTCAAATGGAACTCCTCACCAAGCGGGACACGCAACATCGGGGAGCATTCCATGCTTACTGGCGCGGCCGGTTTTTTCTGGAGAAGAGGAATCCCGAAAAGGCAGTGGCCGAGTTTCAACAGGCGATAGATCTCGACTCGAATTATGCTTTGGCTTACGCCGGGCTGGCAGATGCCAATATCTGGCAGGCAAGTTTTACGAATGGCGCAGACCCGGAACTCTACGGGAAAGCCAGGACCGCAACCGAGCAAGCCCTCAGATTAGACCCGACTCTGGCCGATGCTCACAGCGCCCTGGGGCGAATCAAACACTGGTACGAGTGGGATTGGAAAGGCGCAGAGAAATCATTCCAGCGGGCGATCGAACTCAATCCAAACAACGTCAATGCACATCAGTTTTACTCACGTCTGCTGACTACTCTGGGCCGTTACGACGAGGCCCTCAGCGAAAACTATAAGGCGCAGGAGCTCGACCCGCGCTCGACTGATTTGGCAGTCCCGCTTTCCGGTATTCTGGAAAATCGCGGTGAATTTGACGAGGCCCTGAGAGTACTTCAGTCAACGCTCGATATGGACAAAGATTCAAAGTTTGCGCGTCGAGGCATCGCGAACGCTTACTTGCTCAAAGGGGATTACGCCAAAGTTATTGAGTTAGGAGACGAGGAGTTTCAGAATCCCAGGGAGACCGATTTCGCCTGGGCTTCGATGCTGGCGACCGCCTATTACAAAACCGGACTATTGGGTAAATCTACAGAATTGCGGAATCACTTGAAGAAGTTGGCGGAAGACGATCCGAAGTCGCTATATTTCCTGGCCTTGCACGACAGCGAACTCGGACGCACAGAAGAAGCCCTTACCGCGTTGCAGAAATGTATCGAACTCCGGGAAGAGCGAGTGGTGACGACCAAAGGCGAGCCGCGATTCGCCGCTATCAGAGGCGACCCACGCTTTCAGGAACTTCTGCAAAAACTGAACCTGGCGAGCTAACGATGATTCTGGATTTAGCGACCACTCCCCGTTAGAGTTTGACGGGAAAAACGTATTGTTTTTCATCCGCGCCGCGATAGTCATACGGTCGCTTCGAGAATCAACAATTACGTTCGTTTAGAGGTGGGCACCGCCCACCGGTGCGTCGTGGACGAACCCCTTCAACTGAATAACTACACGTTAATTATGTATCCGACTCGTTTCTTCCAGGGCGCACCGGTGGGCGGTGCCCACCTCTAAACGAACGTAATTGTTGATTCTCGAAGCGACCGTATGACTATCGCGGCGCGGATGAAAAACAATACGTTTTTCCCGTCAAACTCT
>JANNJZ010000152.1:0-10161 GCA_031396065.1 Pyrinomonadaceae bacterium
CGAATTCTCCTGAGACGCCTAGGTAGTATTGCGCCATGATCCAAAGCCTTTCCCGCTCACTAGCTCGCTCTCGCAGTTCGAACGCCCTGGTGGCATATTCTCGGGCAGCTTTTGGCTCACCGGCGCCACGGCATGTAGCTGCCAGGACGCCGTAACCAATGGCGAATTGCGGGTCGAGTGCCACGGCGCTCCTGAGGAGAGGGAGGGCTTCACGGTCTTTGCCCTTCAAATGCAGGGCTCGTCCTGCAGAGAGCGCTTTGAGCGCTTCGAGCGAAGGAGTCATGGCATCCCAGGGCGCATCAAACTTCCGGATTGTGCTCAGCGACTCGCCCAGTTTCTCGCGCAGGCGCGTGGCCGTTTGGCTCAGCACGCTCAATACTTGCTCCTTGTTTTCAGCTTGCACCTGCTCGCGAGCCAGCACGTCGCCGGTGAGTGCATTCACGGCTTCGAGCCCGATGACGTAGTGGCTGCCGAGCGGAACAATCGAGCCGACCAGCATCGCTTTCAGACCCTGCCGCTCGCAGATTTCCCGCGCCACATCGCGCGTGACGCGCACGTCGGGTGAACGGCCCATCAAGCGTAGCGTCTGCTGGATGCGTTCGTCGGGGAAGATATTCAAGAATGGGGACTGCTCGAGTTGCACCGCCAGCGCCTGCTTGAGCGCGCCATCGAAAATCGCGTCACCGGTCTTGTTGTCGAAATCCGCGATCAGGATTGTGTCCTGTTCACTCAAAGCCGGCGCGCGGTTACGTTTGAAGTAGGAGAAGTAAGCAAGCGCCGCCGCGGCGATTACGAGCGCAGCCAACGCGATCGTCGCGCTGCGCTTGTGGCTTTTGATTTGACTGACGAGGTACTCGGCACTCGATGTCGACGTGGCCGCCTGGGTGAGCGGTCGCTCGGTGGTTTGCCTTCCCAACGTCTCAGTGCTGCCTGATGATGCAATGCTGGTATCAATCTCCGTTGGCCCACTCATCCCCTGTCTCACTTCTTTCAACTCGAGCGCCACGTCCTTGATCGTTTGATAGCGCTCCTCGCGGTCCTTTGCCAGACAACGGCGCACAATCCGTTGCAGTTCGCTGGGCGCGTTGGCATTTGTTTCCTTAATCAGCGGCGTAGGCGCGTGAACGATTTTGTGAAGAGAATCCAGAATGTCATGGCCTTCAAAAGCCTTCTGCCCGGTGGCCGCCTCAAACAGAATGCAGCCGAACGAGAAGATGTCCGAGCGCTGATCAATTTCTTTCACCCTTCCCTGCGCTTGCTCCGGCGACATGTAACCCGCCGTCCCCATGACCATGCCAGCCAACGACTGCTGCGCCATGATCCTCGTGCCGACCTCGCTCGACGATTGGCCGCCTAACCCTAATGATCTCTCGGTCTCGACAAGTTTCGCTAAACCGAAATCGAGAATCTTTGCATAGCCGTCCCTCGTGATCATGATGTTGTCGGGCTTCAGATCACGATGCACGATGCCTGCGGCGTGGGCCTTTGCCAGACCCTCCGCCACCTGTTGCAAATACTTCAGCAGCTTTCGTAGGTCGGGTCGCTCCGTATGGATCTTCGCGCGCAGCGTGACTCCATCGACAAATTCCATCGCGATGAAGTTCACTCCATCGTGCTCGCCGATCTCGTAAATGTGCGCGATGTTGGGATGATTGAGTGCGGCGGCGGCTTGCGCCTCTTGCTCGAAGCGCCGCATTCGATCCTGATTAGCAGCGACTTCGGCAGGCAGAATCTTCAGCGCGACTTTGCGATGCAGCCGCGTGTCTTCCGCTAAATAGACTTCGCCCATGCCGCCTTTGGCGAGCAGCGAGCGAATCTCATAACGGTCGAGACGAGTATTGGGAGCAAGTGAGGCGGCACCGGGAGCGCCGACAGCGCCGTTGTCCTGCTCTGCCAGGTACATTCCAGCGGCTATATCGTCCGGCGGTTTCTCGGTATAGGCCGCGCGCTGCTCATGCGCAGCCAGCAATGATTCCAACTCGCCTCGTAACTCAGCATCGCCATCAGTTACGTGGTCCAAAAAGGCTGCACGGTCAGCCGGAGCAATCTCCAAGGCGGCATGAAACAGCTCCGTCAAATGTTCGTATTGTTCGGGCGTCATACTTCAGGACGATCTAGAAACATTTACCAAGCGCTCTTGGTTCCTTAGCCCGCTGGTTGAACACGCGCGGAACGATTGGTTCTTAGTCCGCGGAGCGGCCGTCAGCATAAAGCCTGGGGTGGAGCGAAGCGAAACCCCAGGATCAAGAACGAGAAGTAACCGTAGCCCGCGAAGCGGCCGATAGCGGTTGCGATTACCAAACGCAACTCATAATGATTCCGCTGTCGGCCACTCCGCGGGCTTCGGATATTTTCCACCGCGGTTCCTGGGGTTCCGCTGCGCTCCACCCCAGGCTCTATGCTGTCACCCGCTTCGCGGGTTGGTGCCGTTCATCGGAAATTACTAATGAGGACGACGTCACTAGTGGTCGTGCCGCGAGCAAGGACCAACTGTTTGCCGTCCGCCGACCAATCGAAATTGTAAATTTGCTCGGTCTTAAAGTTCGTCAACTGTTTGGGCGCTGTGTCGTCCAAAGGAAAACTCCAGATGTTTGACACACCGCCTCGCGTGTCGATGTAGGTGAGCGAGCGAGAATCCTTTGACCAGTGCCAAGGATTATTTGTACCGCCGGGCAGATCAAAAATCTTGCCGGGCTTGCCTCCTTCAAACGGGATGATCATATATTTCCAGGGTAAATTGATGTCTTCACGATATAGGCGGGGATCAACTTTCCGTCGGGCGAGACTTCAGGCGCAAGCGAAATATAATCGGTCAACTGCACCGCGCTGCCGCCGTCAATTGAAACTTTCCATAATCTTTGATTGCCGGAACTGAAAGATGAGTAAATCACCCATCGGGAATCGGGCGAGATGGCAGGGCCAAAATCGCGGTTGCCGCTTGTCAACTGCCTGGGGTTGCCGCCGTCCAAATCCATCCGCCAGATGTTCTGTCCGGCGTCGCGTTGAGAGGTGAATGCCATATAGCGGCCGTCGGGCGTAACTCTCGCTCGATGGTTTGCGCCTGCCTCGACGGTTAGCTGCTTTTGACCGCTGCCGTCCCGGTTCATGATCCAGATATCCTGACTGCCGCCGGCAATCGAGTAAAAGACAATTCTGCCGTCGGGTGTCCACGCGAGCGCAATTGATCCGTCAAAATTGCTGCCACCGGATTTGATTTGCACGGCGCCCTGCATCGCCGTTCGGCGCAACCCAGATGTTGGAAAGCCTGTTACCCTGCACGACGGCAAGAGCGCCCGAATCCGCCGACAGGCTCATTCCGAGATAATGGTTAAAGTCGTTCGTGATTCTCCGCGCTTCGCCGTCCGGGTAAGAGATGCGCCAAATTTGGTTAGTGACCGTGGACGCTTTGTCGGCTCCGAGGATGAGAAGCCCACTTTTATCCGGCAGCCAGGCTATCCGCCTGATGAAATTCCAGCCTTGTACGGCGGTGGGTTTCACCGTTCCGTCCGCGATTTGCACTTCGATGACTTTCTGGCTGTTCGCGGTGCCGGAGGCGGCCACGCAAGCGATCGTTTTTCCGTCGGGAGACCAGGCTGGATGCAGCCCGCCAAATGTACTGAACGACTCAGGGCGTGTGACCGAGGCGAGTATTCGTTCTCCCGTGCCGTCCGAGTTGGCGATCAACAAGGAACTTTCATTCGCCGTCGGAAAGGTAAATCGCACAAACGCGAACTGCTTGCCGTCCGGCGAGTAACTGACCGCGCTGGAAACATTTGAAATCAGTTTCTTTTGAGCGCCTCCCAGTACGGGCATTTGGTAAAGCACGCGAGGAGTGTCGCTCCTTTCCTGCTTAGCAAAGTTGATGTAGTTGCCGTCGGGAGAAAATACAAGGCCCAGATATTGCACATCCGCCGCAGGAATGATCTGCACGTTGCTCGTCGTGGCTACTTGCCTCGTCCAAAGGCTTTGTTCTCCGCCTTCGTCAAGGATATAGACTACATATTTGCCGTCGGGCGAGATGGCAGCATCAAGAGATTTGCCGTTGGTGGTTAACCTTTCAATCTTAATAGATTGCGGAGGTCTATCAGACCTACCCCAGGATCTATAAACTGCGAAAGCGATTCCACCGATCACCAGCAAAAGCGCGAGAGCGCCAACGCCGACGCTTTTTTTATGACTCCTAATCCCGCTTACCAAATATTCCGCGCTCGATAAGCTTGGAGTCCCGCCTTTAGACTGCTCTCCCCGAGTATCAGTCACGAAACCGCCTGAAGTCGGGACTCCAAACATTCCGCCTGACTCCGGTTGAACCGAATACTCCAGCGTGGCTTTGTCCTTTAACTCCTGCTGGAGTTCGTCGAGTTCAATCGCTACATCTTTGATTGACTGGTAGCGCTTCTCCGGTTCTTTTGCCAGACACCGCCGCACAATACGCTGCAGTTCGAGGGGCGCGTTCGCGTTTGTTTCCTTAATCTGCGGCGTCGGTGCATGCACGATTTTGTGAAGAGAATCCAGAATGTCCTTGCCCTCAAAAGGCTTTTGCCCGGTCGCTGCCTCGAACAGAATGCAGCCGAACGAGAAGATGTCCGAGCGCTGATCGATCTCTTTCACCTTGCCGCGAAATTGCCGCCGGGTATGCTGAACGCATTAATGCAGGATCCCGCAAGGTTGAAAAGCCTTTTGCTTTATCACGTCACGACCGGCACGCTCAGTACCAAAGATTTGCGGAGTAGCACAGATAAATCGATCACGATGATGGAAGGCAACAAGGCTGACATTGACTGCAACGGGTTTGACTGGCCCGGAGCGCAGCCGCAAAGCAGGATCATAAACCCTGCATTTCCTCCAGGGAGTGCGGAGGCTAAAGACGATCGGCTCAGATCGGCCGGACCACCTAAGAGTGAGATTCAAGACAACGTATTCAGCCCCGCAATCTCTGCGTCGAACGCAAAAATGCAAAATCAAGATCTCGACCCTGCACCGGTGGTCATCAACAAATCGGCGAAGGTTATTGCCGGTGACATCCCTGCCTCAAACGGCATGATTCATGGCATTGATACTGTGATGGCCCCAGGCACTCATTGGCTGGCACGGTGATGGGGACGCGGGCTACATGTCGCCGAAGCAGGCGCTGGGCAAGGTGAAAGAGATTGATCATCGCTTGGACATCTTCTCGTTCGGATGGATCACGCTTTGAGGCAGTGACCGCACATCGGCCGTTCCCGACGACCTCGCAAACGAAGGCAAAGATCAATGTAATTCAATCGATCCGTCCCTCAGCCCGGCGCTGATGGTCTTCAATGGCTTTATCACCGCGAACGGGCGCATTACGACCAACCTACTTTTCGACGATGTCTTTCTTGAGACTGGTGACAAAGGCGAGCAACTCACCTTTCTCTTTTTCCGGGACCTTAAACTTATCGATAGAGCCCGCCAGATGTTTCGCAGCTGCGTCCCAATCAGCTTCGGTGATGCCCAGTCCCCCGTGACTTGTTTTCATATCGCGGCCCATGTATACGCATGGTCCACCGGTGGCCGCGCAAAACTGATCGAGAATGTGTTGGCGGAGTTTCTTCTTTGAGTCGTTGCTAAACCCTACAAAGAACTTCTCAAAACGCTTGTCCGTGGCAAGACGACCGATGAAGTCATCAACAACTGCGGCCAGCGCGTCGTAGCCGCCGACCCGTTCGTAAAGTGACTTCTGCGCCATCTGACCGGAGGTCATTGAGGGTTGCGCACTGGGGGTAATCACAATTGAGTTTAGCAGGCAGAAAAGTAACGCAGCTCTTTTGATTCTTTGCATTAAGGTCTCCTTTGCTGAGTAAAAAGGTTTCCCTGCTTGGTTTGGAGTTGTATTTCCGATTGTACTAGTTCTATTTACGAGAGGTAAGCATTATGCGGATTTATCAACCAAAGAATAAAGGCGCGTGAAGGTCACGCGCCTTTCCCCAGGTTCAAAAATCCTGGTTGGTCGCCGAGCCCTCCCTAACCGTCCCACCCCAGCCGGGCTGCCCGGCAGGGACCCCGGGGTCAGGCTACTGCCCCGGGACGACCTGACTTCACTGCTCTAATTACATGGTTGGACTGCCGGGCATCAGCACCGTATCCACGACATGGATAACGCCGTTGGATTGACGCACATCAGCGATGGTAACCGTGGATTTGCCACCCTTCTCGTCTTGCAGCACGAGACTGTTACCGCTCATCCAGGCTGTCAACGTGCCGCCACTAACGGTCTTGAGTTGTGCTTTGCCTTTTCCCTTCTTAATAGCATTCATGATCGCTTTGGAATCCATATTGCCCGCGACCACGTGATAGGTCAGGATTGTGGTCAGCGTAGCTTTGTTCTCCGGCTTTACCAGCATCTCCACCGTCCCTGCCGGGAGCTTGTCAAATGCGGCATTGGTTGGGGCAAATACAGTGAATGGGCCACTACTTTTGAGCGTCTCCACTAGTCCGGCAGCTTTGACCGCTGCGACCAGGGTAGTGTGATCGGCCGAATTGACCGCGTTATCAACGATATCCTTGGTGCGGTACATTGCGGCTCCGCCGACCATGGGATTGTGATTTTGTGCAAATGCGCTTCCCGTCGCGGTCAGTGTGGCCACAACCATCAGCAGCATAAAAAATTTCCTTGTCATCTTCCTTCTCCTCCTGAAACGAAACGAATTTTTTGCGTAGTTCTGAGAAAGATACGCAGCCCGTCACGAGATCGGATTTAAGTGGGAAGCATTTTTGAAGAGCGGCGACGCTAAAAGCCCAAGCGGCTTTGCCGAAAGCAACTGAGTGAATGTTGTCTCTGTGCAGCCTCTGTGTGCCCTGTGGTCATTTCCTGCCTGCAACAAATCCACCGCAGAGACACAGAGAACACAGAGGTTGCACAGAGAAGAGAGACTCCGGGCTTTTCGGAGAAAGGCAGTCCAAGCTCGGGCGCGCGTGCGCGCGCAACAACAAACTAAGGGTTGAACCAGGAACTATCTGGGAGCTAATACTTCGGGAAGAATTATGAAGCGGGACCGAGCAAGTATTTTTCACCGGTTGGCGCGGGCACACCATTGGCTGGCTCGAGAGTGACGGCGAACAGGCTGGCATTACGCGCTTCAGGTGGAAGCTGATCGCGCATCATGCCGCGGCCCGAAGCGTCGATGGTGAAAACAGCACCGGGCATCGCCTTGGTTCCGGCGATGTACCAGAGCTGATAGGCCATACCCTTAGGCGCAGGTGGCATGTTGGTGGCCGTGAATATTGCTCGCCCAGTTTTCTGATCGTACATCAGCTTGCCCTGGGCTTTCTCGGCCATTGGGGTTCCCTTCAACTTGGCAACGGCGAGAGTGGGCGCATTCAAAAGCTCGCTGTCTTGTTCGAGTCGCGCCAGTTTTTCTTGGGCTTCGTTCAAACCACCCGCGAGTCTTGCGACTTCCGCTTGCAGCGCCTGGTTACGAGACCAAACGACAAAGAGCGAAGCCAGGAGAGCGACGAAAGCCAGCGAGGCGGCAATCGCGAGAAACTTCTGGGAACTCCATGAGCGCTCGGGCATGCGAACGACGTTGGAAGTCGGCCCAGACTTTAGCTCGTAACTTTCGTTGACCCCATGACCAGGTTTTCTGGCAGCTGTTTGCGCCTTTAACGACCGGACATCCGCAAGTATCCGCGACCGTAGCTCCGGCGAAGGCTCAGCGGGCTCAGCAGCGTACGCGAGCGCCGAGGTAGCGTCGCGCAACTGGTCGACTTCAGCCCGACACTCAGCACACGTCGTCAGATGCTCTTTGAGCGTGCGCGCTTCATCGTCCTCCACAGTGCCGAGGCTGTAAAGCGGTAGCAGATCTTTGTAGTCTTCGTGACTCATCAAAGTTAACTCAAATGGGGTCTCGTAAACTGATTGCCTAAGAGTTCGCGTAGCTTGGTCATTCCTGAGCGCATGCGGGTCTTGACTGTGCCGAGCGGGGTCTCAAGTTGGCTGGCGATCTCGGATTGCGTCAGCCCCTCGAAATAAGCGAGCTCGAGCGCATGGCGCTGGTCTTCCGGAAGTTCCTGGAGCGCATGCCGCACCACTCTGCCCTCTTCTGAGCGAATCGCATCCTCCATCGCATCGGAGGTTTCTTCGATGACCTCGCGCGCCGCATTCTGGGCTACTCGCTCGCGGGAACCTAATGAACGCAGGCGATCGATGGCCCGGCTCCGGGCCAGAGTCACCAGCCAGGTAAAGGGCCGTCCCCGCGTTTCATCAAAATCAGCTGCACGATTCCAAACCTGCAGGAAAACGTCCTGCAAAACATCCTCCGCTTCCTGGCGGCTATGCAATATACGCAGCATAAGCCCAAACAGGATTACCCGGTAACTGTCGTACAGACGTGCCAAGGCCACTTCATCCCCGCGCGCGATGGCATGAAGGAGTTCAACGTCGGATATTTGTGCCGATTCTGGTTTCACTCGAGAGCGACAGAAAGACTCAAAAAGATATACGTTAGCCGCATCATATCAAGATTGCGTGCGGACTGCTTTATTCTCAAGGCGCGTGTGCGCCTGCCTCGCGCTACCAAAACCGATGATTGAGCTGTTCCTGCAAGGGGCACACAAGTGTGCTCTCTAAACGATCAATTTAAAAGGAAAAGGGTGGACACTCAGGTCCACCCTTCCGAAAACCTCAACTTGAAGACGAGATCACGCTATCGTGATCTCGTCGCTTAGATACACATCCTGGATTGCGTTCAGCAGCTCAACGCCCTCGCTCATTGGCCGCTGGAAAGCTTTGCGTCCGGAGATCAGACCGGTGCCGCCGCCGCGCTTGTTAATGACCGCAGTGCGCACAGCTTCCGCCAGGTCGCTCGCGCCTTTTGATTCGCCGCCCGAGTTGATTAGACCGCAGCGACCCATGTAGCAATTCGCCACCTGATAGCGAACGAGATCAATTGGATTATCTCCAACGAGTTTCTCGTAGACTAGATTTATGGTTTTGCCGTACGACTTGCCCAGCGCCTTTTCTACCGCGGGGTAGCCGCCATTTCTCTCCGGGAGCTTTTGCTTGATGATGTCTGCCTGAATCGTCACCCCCAGGTGATTTGCCTGGCCGGTTAGATCGGCCGACGAATGCATGTCGCCTTCGGGAGTTTTGAATCCTGAGTTGCGAATATAACACCAGAGAATGGTGGCCATGCCGAGTTCATGTGCCTGGGCGAACGCTTCACTGATTTCGGTGATTTGTCGGGTTGATTCATCTGAGCCGAAATAAATGGTGGCCCCTACCGCTACCGCGCCCAGGTTGTGGGCCTCCTTTACGGTGCCAAACAAAACCTGGTCAAACTTATTCGGCAAGGTGAGCAGCTCGTTGTGATTGATTTTGACGATGAAGGGGATCTTGTGGGCATACTTGCGCGCCACCACGCCCAGCACGCCAAAGGTTGAAGCTACCGCATTGCATCCACCTTCGATGGCCAGTTTTACGATATTGGCGGGATCGAAATACTGTGGATTTGGAGCAAACGAAGCGCCTGCAGAGTGCTCGATTCCCTGATCCACCGGCAGAATTGAAAGGTATCCAGTCCCAGCCAAACGTCCGTTGTCGAACAGCGATTGCAGGGAACGTAACGTTGATGGCGAACGATCCGAATAGGCCCAAACCCGATCGATAAAATCAGGGCCGGGCAACTGGATATGATCTTTCGAAATCCCTTCCGACTTATGATCGAGAAGCGTGCGCGCGTTCTCGCCCAAAAGCTCTTCAATACGTTCCAGGGGCGTAGTTGCTCGTTTGAGTTCCGTGGCCATAATTTCGGGTCCTCCTGATTGGCGGTTTCTCAACTCAGCGATGAGAAAAGTAAAAATGCTTAGTGAATAGTCGGGAATTATAGCATAGCGGAGGGCTCACCTCTCCCCTAAGCATTCGACATGTGAAACAACCCTCCGTTCAGAACGGCCACCTGTACCGGTCGTACCTCCGTTTAGAAAGGGCACTTGTGGCGGATAAGTCCCGCTCTCTAAACGGACGATAATGTACTGACGCTAGCTAGTGTCCTGTCTCTCAAGTTCGATTAACAATCTGGGGGCCGAAGCGGCGCTGCTTTAGGTCCGAAGGACCGGCATTCAATAGCCACGTTTGCCACCCCAGCGGGGCTGCCCCGCCGGGGACCCCGGTCCGTGAGGGCGTGGATCACGAATCTCTAA
>JANNJZ010000174.1:0-1662 GCA_031396065.1 Pyrinomonadaceae bacterium
CGACTTACGACTTACGACTCACGACTCACGAGTCAGTGCTGTCCGGTTAACTGTGGCAATGAAGTTTGCAACTTACTGAATCACTAAAACAATGAAGCCTATTGTGGGTGTCTCCGACTTCAACGGCGAGTTGCGCCAAGCTGGAGTTTTTCGACTCCAAGGTGGCGCGTATGTATGTCGGCAAATTGGTGTTCGCCCAGTTGATGGATTATCTGCCCTGGAAGAGTTTCGAGCGCATCGTCGAGCGCTACGGGGGCGACCATCGAGTTCGTCATTTCAGCTGTGCCAGCCAGTTTCGCTGCATGGCCTTTGCGCAGCTCACCTACCGAGAGAGTTTGCGCGACATCGAGGCCTGTCTGCGGGCCCAACACGCGAAGCTCTATCACTTGGGCATTCACGGCACTGTGGCGCGCAGCACGCTGGCCGATGCCAACGAAGCGCGCGATTGGCGCATCTACGCCGATTTTGCGCAGCGCCTGATCGCAATCGCTCGGCCGCTCTATGCCGAGGAGCCCATTGGGCTGGACCTCAAGGAGACGGTCTACGCGCTGGATGCCACATTGATCCGGCTGTGCCTCTCGATATTCCCTTGGGCCACTTATCGCTCGACCAAGGCCGCGGTGAAGTTGCATACCCTGATGGACCTGCGCGGCAGCATCCCGGCTTTCATTCACATCAGCGACGGGCTGCTGCACGAGATGAACATCCTGGATCACCTGGTTCCCGAGCCGGGGGCCTTCTACGTGATGGATCGAGGGTTCATCGATTTCGAGCGACTGCACCGCTTTCACCAGGCAGGCGCCTTCTTCGTCATTCGTGCCCGATCGAACTTGAACTTCACGCGCCGCTACTCCGCGCCGGTCGATCGCAGTACCGGCCTGATCTGCGACCAGAGCGCGCTGCTCAACGTCTATTACTCCAGAGAAGGCTTTCCCGATCCATTGCGACGCATCAAGATTCGCGACGCCGAGTCGCACAAATCCGTGGTCCTGCTCACCAACAACTTCGCTCTGCCCGCGCTTACCGTCGGCGAACTCTACCGCTGCCGCTGGCAGATCGAACTGTTCTTCAAGTGGATCAAGCAGCATCTTCGGATCAAAGCTTTTTTCGGCACCTCAGAGAACGCAGTCAAGACACAAATCTGGATCGCAGTCTCAGTCTATGTGCTCGTCGCTATCATCAAGAAACGTCTGAAGCTCGACGCTTCACTCTATGAACTCCTACAAATCCTGAGTCTCACCATGTTCGAGCGAATTCCACTGTATCAACTACTTACGCCTTCGCCGCTTGAGCAAAAAGAAAGCACGCATACTAACCAGCTAAATCTATTCCGGTTTTAACCGGACGCTACTGTATTGTTGTAATTTGTTGAAAATAAATCGGAATGGGCGGCCCCCGTGAAGCCGAAACTACCGGTGCCGCGGCGCGACAACCGGGCTTCGAGCACCCGCTGGAAGAGGGTGCCGACGCTGGGGTTGATGGTGTTGAGTTCGGCATTGCATTGATCAGTTGCGCAATGCGCCGGTAAAGGGTCGTAATGGAAGCCCGCAGCAGTAATAGGGCAACACGGCGGAAACGTGACTGAAGGCCCCGCGACGACACTGCGCGATTGACCCGGCGCTTGGCACCGGGAGGCGCCGTCACAATTGTCATGAAGCTGTC
>JANNJZ010000238.1:0-6114 GCA_031396065.1 Pyrinomonadaceae bacterium
TAGAGTACCGACTTTAGTCGGGTTCTTTCGCAATCCAAAAGCCCGGTAGTGACCTGGTTTGAAAATCTCTGTGCGTCCTCTGTGTACTCTGTGCCTCTGTGGTGGTGTTTGCCGAGTAAATTCACCACCGAGACACAGAGACCACAAAGTTTGCACAGAGAAAAGTTCAAATTAGGTCACTACCAAAAGCCCGACTAAAGTCGGTACTCTGAACGCTGCTTTCGCTGCTGACTGTTGACCTCATTTCGGCTGCAATTTCAGCAATGCGCGGCGAGCCACCCGCCAGAAACGCGGCTTGGCAATCAAACTAAAGTCTATCTTGACGGCTTCGCTGAGATATTTCCGGGCCTCGTCAAACAGCCCGCCGGTGTTCGCCAGAATCGCCATGTAGACAGACGAATTTGCGCGAATCCGCTTTAAGTAAGGCCCATAAACCTGCGCCAGATGCGGGTCAGCGGCTAACTTGGCGCTGATGTAATCAAGACCAATCTTCATGCTATCAAGGTTCTGATTATTAACGCTGCGGCCTTCATGCTGCAAAACACCACTGTTGACCCGCTCGATTCGTCCCACTGGGTGATCCGCCAGCACGCGCAACCAAAACTCCCAGTCTTCACCGCCGGTCAGGTCGTGGGTAGTGTCAAACTGGTAATGCTGATAGATATCGCGATGAATAAAATCACCGATACAACTCATGAAATTCCCTTCCGCGATGGCTTCGAGCTGATTCACAAGGGAGGGCGGCGGGTAACGCCGTATGACGTTTCGATCGCCATCCACGTATTCGTAGAGATTGTGGAAACACTTGATCTCCGGATGCGCTCGCGCGTAATCGGCAGCGTCAGCCAGATTGTTCGGATACATGAAGTCGTCCGAATCTAGCAGGGTCACAAAGTCGCCTTTCGCCAGGCTCATCCCGGTATTGCGTGACCGCGCGCGTTCGTAATTCATCTCGTGTCGCACAAATTTGATTTGGCCAGCTTGAATGTAAGGCAGCAAGACCTCGTCGATGTTGTCCGTGGAGCAGTTGTCCACCACGATGATCTCGTAGTGTGGATAGGTTTGGCTGAGCACGCTCGCGAGCGTCGCGCCAATAAAAGCGGCTCGGTTGTAAGTGGGAATCACAACAGAGAAGAAGGGGTATTCGTTCATTACTAACAAAGTCGGGTCTAACGCGGCGCACACTCTCGGTCATCACGTGCCTCGGATTGGCTTCGGTAAGCGCGGGGCTCTCGTTGGTGTTGACCGTGCAAAAATTAGAAAGGAGTTTTGTTTAAGGTCGTCAGTTGTTCGATTGTATCCACTGCATACCACTTCTTCGGATAGACTGAGGAAACAAACAACTGCTGCTGGTCGATCAGTTGCTGCCAGACTTCATAGAAGCTGTCACCCTCGCGTGTAATCTGATTTAGGCGGTGGGGGTTGAGCACTTGAATACCCGAGCAGTACATCTCGGTTTCCTTCAGGCGGCTGATTTCCTTAACGACGTGATTCTCCTGAAAAACATAGTCACCATCGAGACCCGGCACCGGACGAACCGGAACCAGCATGCACGCCGGTGAATTCAACGCCAGATAGTTTTCCTCCAGCAACTCGAAATCCAGTTCGACGACGTTATCGCAGGTAAGCACCACTATCGGTTCGTCGAGCCGGCTGAGCATAGTATTGTAAATCCACCAGCAGTTGCTCTTTCCTTCGGTATTGAAAACCGAACTCGCTCCATGTTCGATAACGTGCTGGGCCAACATCGCCTTCTTGTAACCCACCGTGACATGGATGTGCTCGAGCCGTTCGGCGAGGCGCGAGATACCACGGGCGATCAGCGTGGTGCCGTTATATGGGGCCATCGGTTTGGGGATCGCATCCGTCAAAGGAGCCATCCGCATTCCGCGCCCGGCGGCCATGATGATGCCGTGTCGAATCATTGCACTCATAAGTCGGCAAGCGGAGGATGATCGATGATGTCAAGCATCTCTGCTTCCGTCAAACGGGGCGCGTCCGCCGAACAAAACGCTGCCGGCAGTGGCGTTGCTACGCGCTCGTTAAACTTGATCAGGAAATGCGGTATGCCGTCAAACTCGAGTTCGCTCGTGTAAGGCAGCTCCGGCTCACCGATCAGATATTCATGTGGACGCTCGCCCGGTCTTCCTTCGATCTGCTCCCAACGGCCTCCTTTGTGCTTGATCCAGACCTCGAGGAAATCTCTGATCACCGCCGCTTTCATTTTGCGCGAGAGCACCGCGCCCTGGACCTGTTCGATGTTGTCTATTGCCGTAATTACGAGTGCGACCGCTTCGCGAACGTCGGAGAAGTAACGGGTCATGTCGGGCCCGGTGCTGCCGATGACCCCGGTCGAATCGTGCATCTTTTTCCAGATGGGAAATACCGACCCGGTAGACCATGCGATATTGCCGTGCCGTACGCAGGCAAAGCGGGTGTGCTCGGTCTTGGCGTTCATGGCGCAAAAGACCCGCTCCATCAAAGCCTTGGTCAATCCATAAGTGTTAGCAACCGGCGGCGCGGTCTTGTCGGTAGACATGCCGATCACTGTCGCAACCCCTTTTTCGACACACACTCGGGCGATGTTCTGTGAACCGATTACATTGATGTCGATGCATTCCATCGGCTGGACTTCTGAAAGATCAACGTACTTCGTGGCAGCAGCATGCACGACCACGTCGGGACGAACTTCGGTGAGCGCGTCGCGGACGGATTCGATGTTCGTCACGTCCATCGGTAAGGTGACACAGCCCGTGAATCGCTGGGCGTCCATATTGTGTTTGTTATTGCGGCCGGTGAGCACCACTCGGTAACGGTCCTTCAAGGCAAGACCCAGATGTCTGCCCAGGAATCCAGTTCCACCGGTGATAAGTGCGGTTTGCTTCATTAAACGCGTTCCTTCTTAGCTTAACAGGATTAATCAGAAAGTTGATTGCGGATGTTTAACTTCACCACTCCTGGCAGATTCCCTTTCACACTTCAACCTAAATTCAGTTCGCTGCAGCTGACACAGGGTCGATGGCAAAACGTTTGTACTCATTTAGAGTCTTGACTCCGGTAACAATGGATTTGCGATGGGCCAAGCCGATCAATGCTGCCACAATCAAACTTATTCCCAAGGCGCCCAGGTTTCTCCCGGTCATCGAGGCATACAGCGCCCCCAGCACGATCGGGAGCATTGCCTGCAGCGTCCATGTGTGTCCGGGGAGAATACGGCGATGAACCAGCAAGAAGACAACGATAGCATTTATGCCATACGCAGCCGTCGTAGCCCAAGCGCAGCCAAGCAGGCCGAATCGTGGGATGAGCAGGAAATTCAGAAGAAGGTTTGCCAAAGATCCGAGAGACACCCCGATCATAGTGATATAGGTGCTGGACGTGGATGTGGCGATCGGGGAATAACCCATCAATATGGGGCCTGCCAGGGTTGTGGCAGCCATTAATGGCCAAAGGAGCGGCCCACTCTCGCTGAATTTGGCACCAAACACCAAAGGCAGCAAGTACCAACCGGCAGCAGCCATCAACACGCATCCGAGCGTCCATAACAGGGTCAGCAAAGGCAATACCTCCTTCATGAATCGGAGGGTGCGATTCTCTTGTTTGCCCGTCTGGAAAGTTACAAACAGCGGCATCACTAAATAACCTGCCAGGAGCGGTAGTTGTTGTGCCAAACCTACGAGTTGGTAGGTAACGGCATAAATACCCAGCTTCACCTGACTGAGGAAGTGCAGAATGAAGAGCGCATCCAGATAATTAGTGGAAAGAAAGCCGACGAATGCGGTGGGAATTATTGGCAGCGAAAAGCGCAGCATTCGCTTCAACAGCGGAAAATCAACGCTTGCCACCGGCCAGATAAGCTTTCGCAGTTTGAAGAGTGCGGCGATCGAGGCGCCGAGTGGGCCGATGAAGTAAACGCAGGCAACCGTGAAGACCGAAATCCGCCCACTGAAGGACAGGAAACAGATCGCCGCAAAGATCAGGACCCGTTCAAACGTCAGCAGCCAGCCTTGCAACCGCATCAACTTGGCACCCTGAAGCGCCTGTTGCAGGTGAACCCAGAAAGCATTACTCAAAAACAGGCCTAACACGAGCCACAAAAAGTTTGGCGGTAGATGCAGGAGCTTGGAAAGTATCGGCAACCACAGTGGGACTAACGCGAAGACAAGCAGCACGTTGGGAATGAGAATGGCCAGTCGGGTCCAGAAGGTGGTCGCAATTCGCCCGGTCTCGATAAACTCCTCGCAGCCAAACCGCGCCAATGAAATGCTGGTCCAATTTACGCCTAGTAACAAGACGAGCTGCGAGGCGGCGATTAGCGCTACTATGCCGCCATACCCGTCAGCTCCCAAATAGTGAGTAGCCAGCCAGACCGAGCCAAAGGACAACAATGCGGCGGCCACTTGCGCGCTGACCAGCGAAACATAATTCTTCGGCCCTTGCACAAGGTCCCACGAGGCGCCACGCCGGCTGTCATCACCCGGCAACGCGCTTGGATTTGTCGGCTCTACGTCAACCTGCGTTGACACTGCACGCTGCTCTCCTTCGGTAGCCGGAGATTCCTCGGACGAGTTTTTATGAAGCATTGATTTCCGACAAACAGACCGCAGCGTTCAATCTATTCCTGGAGTCCAGGTATTCATTCGGCAAGTCATCGCCCGGTCGCCACGGGCGATCATTCAACTGCCTTGCAAGCCAACCAGCGCCGCCTGCTTTTCGCCTGAGTCCGAGATGACCCTGGTAGTCCAATCGAGCATCGGTCGAACTACGCCTGGCAGCGGGCCGCCGTAATCACCCCGCGCGGAATCTCCATCCAGGCTGTCAACCACCTGAAAGGCCACGGCGTCGCGTTCGTAGAAATGCGCGATCAAAGAACTGATCGTGCTTATTGCTACACCAACAAACAGGGTACCCTCCGAAAGCAGGTTGCCGGGAAGCCACGCTGTGCTGACGTAACGACCGGTAGGACGCGGGCGCCCTCGCCATTCCGGATCGAGATCGCCGGCCACAAATGCGTAAACACCCTGTTCGTTATAGAAGTGCAGATGTGGCATCAACGCGTGGCCCGCGGTCAAAACTTCGTACTCCACCTCTATCGCGACTGGGCGACGAATATCCATTGTCTGTGAAACCTGCCCCAGCTCTGTACACGCACGCACAGCGCGAAGCCGCACGATGTTATTGCCGGGGGCGGTACTAAGATCAGTCCATTCGCGCGCTGCGGTAGTGCCCAGCCCCGTACTAAGATAAGCGCTGACAATCTCAGCTGATGGTCCGTCGCGCAATACCGCGCCGCGTTCCAATAGAATCGTGCGCGGGCACAGTCGCGTGATCGCCGACATGTTATGCGAGACGAAAAGAACGGTGCGACCCTGCTTCCCGACTTCCTGCATCTTGTCGAGACACTTGCGCTGAAACCGCGCATCGCCAACAGCCAGCACTTCGTCGATGATCAATATCTCCGGCTCGAGATGTGCCGCCACCGCGAAAGCCAGTCGCAGATACATCCCGCTTGAATAGTGCTTCACTGGCGTGTCAATGAACTCTTCAACTTCGGAGAAGGCGACAATCTCGTCAAAATTGCGTTCGATCTCGGCCCGCGCCATACCCAGGATCGCACCATTGAGATAAATGTTTTCACGGCCCGTCAGTTCCGGGTGAAAACCGGTGCCTACTTCGAGCAGGCTGGCGATGCGTCCATAAACTTCGATCCGGCCGGTAGTAGGCTGCGTTATTCGCGACAGCATCTTGAGCAGCGTTGACTTGCCCGCGCCGTTTCTGCCAATGATGCCGACTACCTCGCCCGGTTCGACGTCGAAGCTCACGTCCTTTACTGCCCAAAATGTCGGCTGCTCCTTCCGCCCATCGTGTTGCAAAAGACGCAAGGGTGCACGGGCCATGCCTGACAACGTATCGCGCAAACTCCCATAGTGAGTCTGTCGAGCGCCCAGACGATAGCGCTTGCCCAGATTGTGAACCTTGATAATGGGTTTCATTGCTTCGTCAGCGTTTCAGCCAGAATGCATTAATCTTCATCGTCCAAACACTTCGGCCCGGCTCGAGCCCAGAGTCGCAACTCTTTGGAGTGCGGTGACCTGTCACCGCTTTGGTCGGTCG
>JANNJZ010000247.1:0-8849 GCA_031396065.1 Pyrinomonadaceae bacterium
GATCGAGGGACAGCCGCTCGCTGGCCTCGATCACCAGGTCGCGCACACGCTCGTGCAGATGACGAATCGAAGCAAGCATTGACTCCAAATCGAGGTCACTCAATGTTGCCGCTCCGCTGAGGCACATTTGTAGTGCACCTCGGATTGCCCGCGCAGTTCGGCGGCCTTTTCTTCCGGAGCTGTATCGCTCAAAAAATTGCCGCCGCCGATCTCAGGACCCGCAAGATACTTCAGCAAATTCGGACGGCGCAGTGGCGGATGAAATTCGATGTGAAAATGAAAGCCGCCATAGTCTCCGCCATCCGCAGGAGCTTGGTGCAATGGCATGACGTAGGGAAACGGCATCTCCCACAGGTTGTCGAAACGAACGAGGACACTCCGAAGCACGGCAGCAAAGTCGCGTACTTCTGTTTTTGACATTGAGGCGAGGTGCGAATGCGTCAGTTTCGGGGCCACATAAACCTCGTAGGCGTAGCGTGCGAAATAGGGTATGAAGGCGATTGCCGTTTCGTTTTCGCAAATGATGCGCCGCCCATCTTCACGCTCGGCGGCCAGGACATCCTGGAACAAAACCCGTCCAGTCTGCTGCAGATGACGCTGACTGACCTGGGCTTCCGTCTCAATCGTTTTGAAGACGAAGTTGGTGGCGTAAATCTGACAGTGTGGGTGAGGGTTGGATACCCCTACCGCATCGCCCTTGTTCTCGAAAATCAGAACGTGTTTTATGTCTTTGCGGCTGCTAAGTTCCAAATATTGATCCTGCCAGACGCTTAACAGATTCTCGATCTCACTCGCCTCAAGTTCCGCCAGGGCAAGATTGTGCTGTGGGCTATAGCAAACGACGCGCGCTATCCCGCGAGCGGGTCGGCTGCGATAAATACCGATGGGTGTTGCTAAATCGTCAGGCGCATCGACGCCAACGCAAGGTAAATCATTTTCAAAAACGAAGGTGCCTGTGTATTCCTCATTGCGCTTGCCGCTCACGCGAAGGTTACCGGGACACAGGTAACAATCCGAGACGTAACTCGGCAACGATGCTTCGACGCGCTCGATGGTTTCACCACTCCACGGGCGATTCTGCCGGTGCGCTGCCACGATCACCCATTCTTCACGCAGCGGATGCCATCGCTCTTCCCAGGTCATAGTCTGACTCGGCGAAAAAGACTTGAATTGCACTCATCAAAAGAGGCGTTCGAAACTCAGGCGCCTGATCTTCGACGTTAAAATTCGTTTCATTCGTGTGAAGATCCATTTTGCATCTTGCGCGCGATGTGCTGCAACCGAAAGTTCGCTAACGGCTCTGGTGCAGCTGATGTGCAGCAGCATAATCGACCAATCGCTCTCCTTTTGTGGCTTGAGGTCAGTATCACCTCGCGGTATAGGCTGTGTGAAAACTGTGGGTTCTTAGCGCCAAGGGCGCGAAATGTGACAGCCTGGGCCATCGGCCCAGGTAGACTCGCATAAAGATTCCCAGCGCTGAAGGCGCGAAATGAGGGTGGACGTATCGGAATCCCGAGGAGTTTTAGTCGAGACTGGTTATTTCGCGCATTCAGCGCTTCCGGATTGTTATGACCTTACCCAGGGCGTTGCCCTGGGCTATCACATTTCGCGCCCTTGGCGCTGAGAACCGCGTGATGGTACGGACGTCACGCCGTTACTGTAGCTCGTTCATTACGGTTGGTAGCTCTGACTGCTCATCGATCGAATCAGCATCACAACCGCGACCTGGCGAAGCGATCAACGATTGCGTTTGTAGCGTCAAGCAGAGAATGATCGAGATCCATTCCGTCGATCGCTTCCTGGATACGTCTGATCCACTTCATCGTGAGCGCTTCGTCATACTTTGCGCGGCCAACCCCATGGTGATCGAGGAAGCGAAGCAGTCCGGAACACATTTTTTGAAACGCCTGCTCCGGATTTGAGTTGTGCAGGTACCAGACTGCAACCGTTAGATGATCACGATGGCTGAAATTATCCACACCCGTGGTGCACGCCTCGAAACCTGTGACGACGGCTTCAATCTCTTGTTCCGTCTGGAAAGAATGTTCCATGGTATTTCCTCCGTAGGAGTCTATCGTTTCGGATGAGCCACCAAAGACGTCAAGGCATAATCATAGCGTTCGTTTAGAGGTGGGCACCGCCCACCGGTGAGCCGCGGAAGAAACGAATCGGATTAGCTTTGCTCAAAAAGTCTTTCTCCCAGTCCGCGCTCAGCGGACGACTGAGAATAGCCCAGCGATTTATCGCTGGGACCAGCAGTGACCCCTGGGGGAAGTCCGTGAAGCGGACGGTTGAGCAGAGAATCACGCCCTTATCGTCAGCCGTCCGCTCCACGGACTCCGATCCTTTGCGTCGGATCCCAGCAGTGAACTGCTGGGCTATTATCAGTCGTCCGCTAAACGCGGACTGGGAGAAAGACTTTTTGTGCAAAGCCATTCGGATTCATTAACTAATCGCTTGGTTCTCTCTAGTAGAAGGGGATCATCAACGCCGTACCGGTGGGCGGTGCCCCACGTCTAAACGAATGCATGATTATGCCTTCGGCTCCTCGCGTCTTGGCGGTTGAGCAAATGCAAAAGAACGAGGCGGACCGAAATATTCGATCCGCCTCGCTATTAAATCTGACTGCTCTGAATCTTATTTTGCTACAACCGCATTCGATCGCGCCGTCAATCGGGATTTGTAACGCGCTGCCGCATTCTTATGCAGGGCGCCATTCTGGACTGCTTTATCAATAGTTGAAATCGTCGTGGGTAACAGTTCCTTGACCTGCGCTGCATCGCCGGTACCGATGGCGCCGCGCAAATTCTTGATCGACGTTCTCACCCGACTGCGATTGCCGCGATTGATCAGTCGGCGCGCCTCACTCTGGCGCATTCTCTTTTCTGCGGATTTATGATTAGGCATCTACTTCTCCGATACTTTCTTCAGCTAATAGCTTTCAATGTAATTTACCGAGCTAGTTTACACGATGACGCTCTTCACGCAAGTGGAGGAGTATAGGGAGCACCTCATGACGTGTCAAGCTGACCGAGGCTCCCGAAGCGGCGGCAAGCAACCCAGTTTAATCATGATAATTGTGGGCCCGTTAGTCAGTACACCTCTTCATAGCCGGGTGGATGCCCGAAAGGCGTGAGGCTGCGATATCCTCATTGTAGGGGTGGCACTTCGTGGCCACCCCTCGCTGAGGTTGCGATATTCTCGAAAGTTTGAGGTGCCTTAAGAATCAGTGGCCACGGAGTGCCACCCCTACAATGTTTTCACACAGTCGCAATAAGCCGGTGGGTGCCGGAAAGGCGTTGGGGCTGCGATATTCTCGAAAGTTTGAGGTGCCTTAAGAAGGGGTGGCCACGGAGTGCCACCCCTACAACTGTTTTCACAGTCTCGGTAAGAGCGATTAATGGACACACGGCCACGTTATATTTGACAGCCTGTTGAATCGTGTAGTAGCGTCGAAGTAACAGTATATGCCAGCAATTTCAGTCGACTCACCCACACGCAGATCAGTCAATCTCGCACGCTTCATTTCGTCGTCTGCAAAAGGAGATCGTCCCAGCTTTTGAAACAAATCGAATTACCACCTCGCGGGTTAGAGACGCTCTTTGGTGTTCATGACCAGAACATCAAATACCTGGAGACATTGCTCGACGTGCGCATTGACGCGCGCGGACATGACGTTAACATTGATGGCGCCCCGGCAGACGTGGAGACTGCGCAATGCATTCTTCAGGACTTCTCCGAACTCTTCCGAGAGGGCCGCGCCTTCACCGACAAAGAATTGCGTGAAGCTTTCGCTCAGATTGCGGAAGATCGTGCTTTCAGTTTGCGCGACTATTTCACCAAAGCCCGGTTCAATCCGGCCGGTAAGAAGCAGGTCGCGCCCAAGTCGGCCACGCAGCGCAAATACATTCAGGCGATTCAGGAGCAGGACGTCGTCTTTGGTATCGGTGTTGCCGGAACCGGGAAAACTTATCTCGCGGTCGCCCTGGCGGTGCAGGCCCTGATGCTGAAGCAGGTGAATCGCATCGTGTTGGCCCGGCCCGCAGTTGAGGCCGGCGAGAAGTTGGGATTTCTTCCCGGCGACTTGCAGGAGAAAGTTGATCCCTACCTGCGCCCGCTTTACGACGCATTGTTTGATCTGATCGACTACGAGCGGGTAACGAAGTTGCTGGAGAAACAGATAATAGAAGTAGCGCCGCTCGCCTTCATGCGCGGGCGAACGCTGGCTGACGCCTTCATCATTCTCGACGAAGCCCAGAACACTACCAGCGAACAGATGAAGATGTTTCTCACGCGTATCGGTTTCGGCTCGAAGGCTGTGATCACCGGTGACGTCACCCAGGTTGATCTTCCCGCGGGTAAGCGCAGCGGACTGATTGAAGCCGAACGAGTGCTCGCGAATCTGGATGGGATCGAGTTCGTCTACTTCACGGAGAAGGACGTGGTGCGCCATAAGCTGGTCCAGATGATCATCCGCGCTTACGAAGACCATACCAAGAAGCGAGACATTTAAGGAAAACTATCCGCAGATTACGCAGATACACAGATTTAGGAGTGAAGCGATCAACGGTTAACATTTCGGGTTTTACCTGTCATGGTCCTTCTTTTGTGGTCTCCGGAATCGGTGAAATCTGCGTAATCTGTGGATGATCTATGGTCGACGTAGTTAACCGCCAACGAAAACTGCCAGTCGATTGTGAGCGCTGGCAGGCGTTTGTGGTGAAAGCGCTCCGGGTCCTGCCGGCTAAGGCCTCGGAGGCTACGGTCGTTTTTGTTTCAGACCGTCGCATGCGCGAACTAAACCGGATTTGGCGCGGCCAGCGTGGGACCACCGATGTGCTGTCGTTCTCGCCCGGGCCGGACGAGTTTGAAAACCCCAACGGATCCAATCTCGGAGACGTGGTGATTTCAGTTGAGCAGGCAGCGCGACAGGCTAAGGACAACGATTTATCGCTCGATGAGGAAATTGCTCAACTGGTCCTTCACGGGCTGATTCATCTTTGCGGTTTTGACCATTCCACGGACAACGGTGAAATGGACCGGCTCGAGATGAGATCGAGGCGCAAGTTGGGAATCTAAAAGAAGTGAAGATTTTCCATATGTCATTTGACATTTCTCATTGGTCATTGCCGGAATGCGCCCTGTTGTATGCCAACACTGAGTGCCGCTATTTCATAACTAGTCTTTTAGAAAGCGGACTTGTCCGCCTTGCGCGACGGGGGCACAAGTGCCCTTTCTAAACGACGTATGGAACTTTGAAGCGCAATGACCAATGAGAAATGTCAAATGATATATGGAAAATCTCCTTCCTGGTCTCCCCGGGTGTTTACCATTCCTTACTCAACATTTACTATTGACCCTTAAATGCAGATTGAGATCATTCTGACTATCCTGCTTCTGTGTGGATTGTCCTTGCTGGCAATTGTCGACATGGCGTTTGGCCAGTTGAGCGATGTTGGCTTGCGTCGCTTGATCACCGAAGCTGAAGAGCGGTCCAAAGAGCGCTCGTCAACCTTCCTGAAACAAGTTCTCGGAAACCGACCCAGGTTTAGCTTCGCCATCTCGGCCACGATTCAGATTCTTCTGGTGGCAGTGGCGGTCCTCGTAACCTCGATCTCGCTGACCCTGTTCCAGGAGCGTCGCTTTGTTTTGGTTGGACTTCTCGGCGGTTTGGTTCTGGCCGGTATCTTTCGTCAACTCGTCCCCTTATTCATCTCCACACGCGATCCGGAAGGAACGCTGCTGTTTCTTCTGCCCGTGATTCGCCCCCTATTGCCAGTGATGGCTTTCGCCGCAGATCCGTTCCATCGCTTGTTTGATCGCTCGCGCCGAAAAGAGCAGGAACTTGAGAATGGCGGAGATGATGAAGAACAGGATACCGAAGACGACATTCAGGCCTTGATCGATGTTGGCGAAGCCGAAGGCATCCTGGAAGAGGAAGAGGGCGAGCTGATTCATTCGATACTAGAGTTTGGCGATACGCACGTCAGCGAAGTGATGACACCAAGGCCCGACATAGTGGGCCTGCCGGCCGGAGCGTCCGTGCGTGAAGCGCGCGATGTCATGATTGAATCCAAGTATTCACGTCTTCCGGTGTATCGGGAGCAAATCGACAACGTCGAAGGTCTGATCTATGTGCGCGATTTGCTTGAGCTGTGGGCAGAAGGCATTGATGATGGACCAATCGCAGATCTGGTGCGGCCGGTTTACTTCGTCCCGGAAACCAAACCGGTGGCTGAGCTATTGGAGGAAATGCAGAAGGCGCACGTCCAGCTCTCGATGGTAGTGGATGAATACGGTGGCGTATCCGGACTGGTTACGGTTGAAGACATACTCGAAGAGATTGTCGGCGAAATAGAAGATGAAGACATCGCGGGCGAAGAGCTGGAAGACATCGTCGAACAGGGCGAAGATTGCTATGAGGTCGTTGGCTCAACTGAGATAGGAAAGATAGAGCGTCTCTTTGATATGGAGATTGAGACCGACGACTTTACCACCATTGCCGGACTAGTAATCAGCGAATCAGGTAAAGTTCCCCCGCCGGGCGAGCGACTGACTTTTCGTGGGCTTGAGGTGGAAGTGCTGGAAGCAGATGAGCGGCGCATCGGACGGTTGCGGGTAAAACGCGCACCGGCAGAGGCTGCGAACGAAGCTTCTTGAAATGGTTAAGCTGCGGTAGAGCAACTGTAGTTGAGCGGACTGGACGGAGAGCAACATCGAGCATGAACATGGCACTTCGCCTGGTGCGGCAGATTTGGAATTGTGGGTGAAGGAAACTATCGAAATCCTTGAAAGGTCAGCGGCGTTGAATTGAGAGTATTCATATGGTGAAGAAAAGAAGCAGGTTCCTCCAGGGACGAAGGATTAATCCAGCGCCGATAACTTCCGAGACCACCCTGGCAGAGTTGGTTGATGAGTCGTTTATTGCATACAACGGCGCGCGCTTGCGCGAAGCTTGTCAACTGTTTACCCGCAAAATGCTTGAACCGGAAGTGACCGTCGGCCTCTCGATCACCGGGGCGCTCACGCCCGCCGGTTTGGGAATCTCGGCATTGATTCCACTAATCAAAGCCGGCTTTGTCGACTGGATTATTTCGACCGGCGCCAACCTCTACCACGATACCCACTTCGGTATCGGCCTCAAGATGCACGAGGGCAATGCGACAACGTCTGACATCGTGCTGCGTGAAGAAGAGGTAGTTCGCATTTACGATATCTTCTTTGACTACTCGGTGCTCCTGGACACAGACGCTTTCTTTCGCAAGATCATCACCGGAGAAGAGTTTCAGAAGACGATGTCAACGGCGGAGTTTCATTATCTGGCTGGGCGTTATGTGCGTGAGCGCGAACTGAAGTTGGGGTTGAAAGAGAAGTCGTTGCTCGGCGTCGCCTATGAGTATGGGGTGCCAATCTACACTTCGTCGCCGGGCGACTCATCTATCGGCATGAACGTGGCGGCGAAGGCGCTGCAGGGAAATAAGCTGGCGTTTGATCCGTCATTAGACGTGAATGAAACAGCCGCGATCGTGTTGGCGGCGAAGCGCAACGCGGTCAGTGCGAAAGCTGCCGGTAGGAAGAGTAGAGGAAAAAAGAAGCCCGGACTTTCAGCCTGCTTTATTTTGGGCGGCGGTTCGCCAAAAAACTTCCTGCTGCAAACTGAACCGCAAATCCAGGAAGTGCTGGGCATCGACGAACGCGGGCACGACTATTTTTTACAGGTGACTGATGCCAGACCTGATACGGGTGGGCTCTCCGGAGCAACGCCGGGTGAAGCTGTGTCCTGGGGGAAAGTAGATCCTGATCGCTTGCCAGACGCGGTAGTTTGTTATGTCGATTCCACAGTGGCGCTTCCAATCATTACCGCTTATGCTCTGGCGAAGCATGAACCGCGGACCCCAAAGCGCCTGTACGATCATCGGGCTGAGTTTATGGCGTTGCTGATTTCGGAATACGAGAAATCGAAGCGACGGTGAGAAGTTGGCTTGCATACACAATCCTGCGTTCGTTTAGAAGTGGGCACCGCCCACCGGTGCGACGTGGGACTATTTGAATTGCCGGACAAGTCTATCGCACTCTTAGGACCGGTTAGGGATCGAAGAAAACATGGCGCTAACTCCAGCTACTCCTTATAAACCACTCAAATACGATTGCGACAAGTGCGTGGCCTATTGTTGCTCAATCTACGATCGCGTTCAGGTTACGCCCAGGGACATCAGGCGACTGGCCGCGCACTTTAGTGTGGTGCCGGAAGTGGCCAGTCAACGGTTCACCAAGCTTTGGGGTAAGGAACGAATTCTAAGGCGCCGCACGGATCGTTTATTTGGGCAGGCCTGCATGTTCCTGAATCAGGAAACGCGAAAGTGCACCGTCTATCACGCGCGACCGGGAACCTGTCGCGAGTTTCCCAACACCCCGCGATGCGCCTACTACGACCTAATCGAGTTTGAACGTGGCCAGCAGGACGATCCCGACGTAATCCCGCTGGTGAAGATTACCTTTAGAGACAGCAAGGAAAAGTGATGAACGAATTATTGGCTACGATGATCGGTAAAAAGATCGACGTTCTCTGCAGTGGTTCATCCAGCCTTCGCGGCGAAGTATTGAAGGTTGAGGGTGGCGTCTTACATCTTAAGGACAGCGACGAAAAAACCTGTTTCGTTGCCATAGATAAGATTACAGTCGTTTGGGAGGCGCGTGATGAAGAGCATCGGGCGGGTTTCGTGACGCCTCCCAGTTAGAAGTAGAGCAGTCTACACCGACATTAGTCGGGCGCTTTTGGAGTGCGGTAACATGTTACCGCTTTGGTCTGCGGCGACCTGTCGCCGCAGTCCTCGTGATATTGCGTTGCG
>JANNJZ010000258.1:0-10463 GCA_031396065.1 Pyrinomonadaceae bacterium
GCCGTCTCGTTCCAATCGACTACAATCTGTTCCCGCTCTTCGTTTGTCAGCACCGCTAACTCCGAAAGACGCTGCTCAGGGTTACTGACCACGTTGTCCAACAGCACCTCGAAGTGCTTCATCATTCGCGCGATAGTTGCGCCTTCGAATAAGTCCGTGTTGTATATGATTGTGCCGACTACTCCGCGCACGGTGTCTGTCAGCTGGAGCGTCAGATCAAACTTCGTCGTACTACCGGCGCCTGGGACGGCGCTCAACTTCAAGCTCGGCAACTGCGTAGATCCCTGCGGCGCGTTTTGCAGCACCATCATTACCTGGAACAGCGGTGACCGGCTCCGGTCTCGTTCAGGCTGCAATTCTTCCACCAGTTTCTCAAACGGCACGTCCTGATTCGCGTAAGCGCCCAGCGCAACTTCCCTGACCCGTCCGACCAACTCTACAAAGCTGGGATTCCCTGACAGGTCTGTCCGCAGCGCCAGCGTGTTGACGAAGAACCCGATCAGCGGTTCGATTTCTGCTCGCGTACGTCCGGCAATGGGAGTGCCGACAACAATCTCTTCCTGACCGCTATAACGCGACAGCAGGGTTTGAAAGGCCGCCAGCAAAGTCATGAACAGGGTTGCGCCTTCACGCTTGCTCAATGTTTTAAGGCCGTCAGTTACGGTCTTCGATAAATTCAGGGCTTGCCTCGACCCATGGTCCGTCAGCACCGCCGGCCGTGGTCTGTCAGTCGGCAACTCCAGCACCGGCACTTTCCCACCCAGGTGGCGACGCCAGTATGAGAGTTGCGCTTCCAGCACTTCTCCCTGCAGCCACTGTCTCTGCCACACGGCGAAGTCGGCGTACTGAATCACCAGGTCAGCCAGAGGCGACTCTTTGCCCGCCGAGAATGCGGCGTAGAGCGAGGTCACTTCTTTGATGAGATTACCAACGGACCAGCCATCGCTGATGATGTGGTGGGTGGTAAAGAACAGCACGTAATCCTGGTCGTCCAGTTGCACCAGGCTGGTGCGCAGCAAGGGACCTATGGCGAGATCGAAGGGCCGCTGCGCGTCCTCCGTTACCAGCCGCTGTAGTTCCGTCTCGCGCTCCGGCTGAGCCAGATGGCTAAGGTCAAATACGGGGAAGGAGATCGTTGCGGGTGCGGAAATGATCTGCACCGGCTCCTCATCAGCCATGGCGAAAGTAGTGCGGAGCACTTCGTGACGACGAATCAACTCGTTAAACGTTTGTTCGAGAGCCGGGACAACGAGCAGACCCTGTAGGCGTACCGAGTTAGGGATATTGTAAGTAGCGGTTCCGGGCGTCAATTGATCGAGGAACCAGAGTCGCTGCTGGGCAAAAGACAGCGGAATCCTGACATCTCGCCCGACCGGTAGAATGGGCGGCGCCAGCAGTTTTTCGTCGACTCTAGAACTGGTTTCGGCCTGCGCTGCCAACGCCGCGAGAGTGGGATGCTCAAACAGGCAACGGACTGGTAATTCTATCTGAAAGAGGACGCGCAAACGTGAGATGACCTGGGTGGCCAGCAGTGAGTGGCCGCCAATTTCAAAGAAGTTGTCGTGGATGCTGACCTGATCCACATGAAGCAGGTCCGACCAAATGGCGGCGATGGCGACTTCCATTGCAGATCCGGGAGCGACAAAGGATTGAGCGCTTTGCGCCATGATCGACTCGGGAACTTGTAGCGCGGGCCGATTCACCTTGCCGTTCGGCGTCAATGGCAGCTTCTCCAACTGCATGAAAACAGCCGGCACCATGTAATCCGGCAACTTCTGCTGCAAATACTGCCGCAGTTCAGTGGGGAAGGACGAAGTCTCAAACTCGCCCACCACGTAAGCCACCAGTCGCCCGGCGCCTCCCTTGTCTTCACAGCTGATAACCACGGCTGCTTGTACCTGGGGATGGGTTGAGAGCACAGACTCCACCTCTCCCAACTCGATGCGGAAGCCCCGCACCTTCACCTGCTGATCGTTGCGGCCTGAGAATTCAACCGTCCCATCGGGCAGGTAGCGAGCCAGATCGCCGCTTCTATACATCCGGTCATAGCGTCTCTTCGTAAACGGGTTGGTAATGAATTTTTCGCCCGTCAGAACCGCATCGCCCAGGTATCCTTTCGCCAGGTAGGGAGTGCGCAGGTAAATCTCGCCCAACTCTCCCACTCCCGAGAGTTGCTGTGCATTGTTGAGAACAAGCAATTGCACGTCGCTGATGCCACGGCCAACAGGGATCAGCTCTTTGAGTCTCGCTGGGCCATCGGAATGGTTACTATTTTCAGCGGGGACGATGAAGTGGCCCATCGCCTGGGGCGTTTCAGTCGCGCCGTAGAGGTTCACGCAGCTGGCCGCAGGGGCCAACAACCGGAACCTGGAGACATCGCTGCGCGACAACACATCGCCTCCGAAGAAGGCGTAGCGAAGGTTAGGCAGTGCCGGCTTCTCAGCTTCGGCACGTTGAAGTCCGGCCAACGCCTCGGTCAGGACTTGTCCCATCGCCGGAGCCAGATGCATCACACTGATTTCTTCACGCCTCATCCACTCGACAAGCTCTGTAGGCGAGCCCAAATGTTCCGGGTCAGGAATGCAAACGGTCGCGCCTACCCACAACGGCGCGAAGATGTCGCGCAGCAGTGGGTCGTGGGCCAGACCGGAGAGCATGCTGAATCGCTCCGAATCGCGGAAACCGAAAGTCTCGCTGTGCCACCGCATGAAGTGTGACAGCGGACGGTGCGTTCCGAGGATGCCCTTTGGTCCCCCGGTGGTTCCGGAAGTAAATGCCACATAAGCGAGATGTTCGGGGCCGACCGTTGTTCCTGGATGGGTCTGGGAACAATTCAACAACGCCTCATTTTCGGCTGCGGCCGCTGAAGACAGTTGCAGGCGAAAACAGTATGGCGAGCTGGCTACCAACTCCGCGAGGGGTGACGGTAGCGGTCCATCTGGTCCCAGTTGGAGCCAGCCCACAGGCTGCGCGGCCTCGAGTATGTCGACCAATCGGGCGGCAGGGTAGGCGGGATCCAGAACAACGAACGCCGCACCCGCTTTGAGAACGCCGAGTAGGGCCCACACCAGGGCGGCACTGCGATGCCCATAGACCGCCACAATTTCCTGAGACTTGATGCCATTTGCGCCCAGGTAATTGGCGAGTTGATTGCTTCGCTGTTCGAGTTCTTCGTACGTCCAAACAGTGTCTTTGTCTCTGATGGCCACGGCCTGAGGCGTGCGGGCCGCGTTTTGCGAAAATCGCGCTTGGACCGAGCCCTCCCAATCAACGGCTAGCTCTCGAATCGGATCCGGAAGGGCCGATACGGTTTCCGGCGTCACTAAGGAATACTGATCGATGCGCTCATCAGGATTGGCCACAATCTGCGAGAAGAGATGCTCGAGCTGTTTCAACATCTCAACCATTCGCGGCTCTGCGAACAGATCCGCGTTATAAACCAGGTCGAGGTGGATACTCTCGCCGCCATCTTTCGCATAGAGGGTCAGGTCGAATTTAGATTGTTCTTCGGCATCCTGGGCCGGGGAGCTGGCGACCGTCAGACCGGGCAATTCGATGCGCCGTTCCTCCAGTAAATTGAGCAGATTGAACATCACCTGGAAGAGCGGGTTGCGGCTCAGGTCTCTTTGCGGCTGGATCGCTTCGACCAACATTTCGAACGGCATATCCTGATGCGCGTATGCCCCGAAGACGACCTCACGAACTCGCCCGAGCAACTGCCGGAAGCTCGGATTGCCTGACAGATCACTAGATAGGACCAGGGTGGTGATAAAGAATCCGATCAGCTTTTCGACTTCCGTCCGCGTCCGATTGGCAAATGGCGTCCCGACTGAGATTTTCTCGTGCGCGCTGTAGCGGTGCAGCAACAGCTTGAAGCCAGCCAGTAGAGTCATGAAGAGCGTACATTCTTCTTTGAGGCTCAGCGACCTTAAGGCTTCAGAGAGAGGCTTGGACAAGGTCAGTCTCTGTCGCGCGCCGCGGAAAGTCTGGATGGCAGGACGCTGATAATCTGTCGGCAAGTCGATTTGTTCGGGGGTGCCTGCTAATTGACGTTTCCAGTAGCCAAGCTGCTCCTCGAGCTGCGATCCGCTGAGCAATTGCCGTTGCCACTGTGCAAAATCGGCGTATTGAATCGGCAACTCCGGCAGGGGGGATGGCTGGCCGGTGGTGAAGGCGGCGTAAAGGGTGGTCAACTCTTTGATGATGACACCGATTGACCAGCCGTCTGATGCGATGTGGTGCATCGTTATCAGCAAGACCTGATCTGCCTCACCCAGCTTCAGCAGGCTGACTCGCAGCAGCGGACCCTCGGCCAGATCAAAGGGGCGCTCCGCCTCTTCCGCTATTAGGCGTTTGGCTTGCGCTTCGCGGGCGTCGTCCGGCAATTCACTGAGATCGATTATCGGCAAACACACGGGCGCGGCCGGTGAAATAACCTGCACCGGCTGCCCGTCCACCGTTGAAAATGTAGTGCGGATAGTCTCGTGACGTCGCGCGATTTCGGTCAGCGTTTGCTCTAACGCTGCGAGGTTGAGTTGTCCTGTGAGATGCACCGCTGCGGGCATGTTATAGGCGGCGCTCCGGGACTCCAGCTGATCTAAAAACCAGAGTCGCTGCTGGGCAAAAGAGAGTGGAGGCGGAGCATTGGAAAGTTCCCGGCGCGGAATCGTCGGTTGCCGCACATCCTCGCCGCGCTTTTTCTTCAACTGTAGTGCGCGCAAGGCCAGCAAGGCGCGCTTCTCCGGGGAGATTTTGCTCAGCAACTCACTGCGCCCGCCTGTTTTTGAACCAGACTCTTTCGCCGGTTCACCGCTGCGCTCAGAATCAACCTGCGGTTTGGTAGTCAGATTCTCCAGAAACTCTTCGAAGGGGTCGATCCCGACGCTTGATACGAACCGCAGGGCGGCTTCCTGCGAGGTATTCGACAACTGCTCATAACGGCCACGGTCGGAGAGGACTTCCCCCAGAGCGTTTGCCCAGGGACCGATGTCCTGCTCCGGGATCACCGGAACCGGATAATTTGATTCGTCAAAATACTCTTCGTAACGTTCAATTGGACGCACCGGTAATACGTAGTCGACTCCGAGCTTGGCTTCAGGCAGGCCCCCGACGTTGCTGGAGAGGACGGGAATACCGCGGAGCATCGCTTCCACCGCGATCAATCCGAACGCTTCGTCCCACAGCGATGGCACCAGTAATACCCGCGTTTGGGCGAAGAGGTCGTCGATGTTGTCGAACGGTCTAAGGATTTTCACGTTCGGTAGTTGTTCGAGCGCCAGCAGATCCGTTTTGGTTGTCGCCCAGGTGGGCACGGCCGCGAACTCAACTTCAGGGAACGACTCGGCCAACGCCAGGAAAATCGAGATCCCTTTGATTCCAGAAGGATTAACGATGGTGACGAAACCTTGATCAAACGAGCCCAGGTTTGGAAACGGTCCGCAGCCGTAAACCGGAAAAGGAATGACGGTGGATTCAACCCCGCTCCCCTCTTGAATGTAGTCTCGGAGATAATTACTGACCGTGATGACACCAGCCGTCTGCCGGATGAGTTCGGTATTAGCAGGGCTCGCGAATACGGACGCTGAACCAAATGGAAGATCCCAGGGGGCATGGACCAGGTAAACAACTCGGCCGGCGCTCTCCCGGAGCGCAGCTTGCAGCAATAACTCTCCGGGGCCTTTAAGAGACGAAACCACTATCCAGGTAGGCTCAAATTCTTTTATTTGGGCGACCAGGTGACCGAGCATTCGAGAGGCGTCGGGTACAGCATGGACCTCAACTCCCTGATGTTGGAAAACCTCAACCCCGTTCGACGATGGAGACAGGTGAATGCCCTGCGCTGTCAACAGGTCCCGGAACTGCTCATGCGTTTTAGGACCATGGCTGCCAATCGCCGGAACCACCACCCGGCATGAATGTCCCCTCTCTGCAAGTCCCTCGAGGAGAAGGCGGTTGGCTTTGTTTGCACCGCCCAGCGAAGGTACATAGAGCATATTTTGTGCTAAAAGAATTTTCACATTGATACCAGGTTATAGACGACGATCTATTTGATCGGAATTAAAGGTAGACCAGAGGAAGGCAACCTGCCGTGATGTACTGAATTGATTTTAGAGTGAATTCGCTTTCGCGTTGTTCGTGTGACTTAGTGGGATCGCTTCGGTGAGGCGGAGAGTTACTCCGAGTGTCCACCCTCGCTCACGAGTAATGCCGTGATTTCTTCTTCAGAGAGGTCTTCCAATTCTTTCATCATCTCAGCCATCTCCTCGGCATCCGCTTGTTCGATCAGTGCGCGCTCGATGACTTCCGACAGCCCGGCCACCGTGGGCGACTCGAACAGACTCAGCAACGGCAACTCGACGCGCAGAGCGTCACGAACACGTGAAATCATTACGGTTCCGAGCAATGAATGCCCGCCCAGAGTGAAGAAGTTGTCGTTGACGCCGACCTGACTAATGCCGAGCACCGCGATCCAAATCTCCGCCAGCATTTCCTCAATGGGAGTACGCGGAGCGATATAGATGCCCGCGGCCTCCGACCGTGCAGTTTGCTTTTCCAATTCAATGGCCTTGAGAATCTGGTCCGGGGAATAAAACTCTGACGCAACCTGACGAATCACCTCTGACTTCGCCCGCGCCTCGAGAGGCGATTGCTGCAGGGTTGCCGCCTCATGGTTGAGCGGCAATCGATCGACTTGGTTCGCTGCAATTTCTTTCTCAAACGGCGCCAGACTCAGTGCGACTTCGGTCGGGATCTGGAAAACATAGCCTTCGCCGTGCGATAGCTTGGAGCACCCGCCGATTGCTTGCAGGGCATTTAGCGCCGGCTCATTTTTCTTGCTCTCCACATAGAAGACATCTACCCGCTTTCGTCCTCGCTCCGCTGCCGCCTTGCCGAGTTCGATCAGCATCCGATGCTCGACTCCCCTGCCGAGCACACGGCAACTGAGCAGCAATGTTTCTACCTGAATCGCTTCATCGCCTTCATCTGTGAAGATCACGGCGCCCACTAATCCATAGTCTCCGAAGCGATCGGCGACGTTGACCACCAGGCAATGGCCTGCACCGTGACCGCAAAGCTGCTCTATCTCTGCTTCGGTTCGCCTGATCGTTGTCGTGTTGAACTGATTCGTCCGCTGCGTCAACTGCGCCACTCTGGCCCATTGATGCGGCCCGGCCTCGGTAATCTCGACCTTCAAATCAAGCTCGACCAAAAACTCTTCCAGGTTGAAGCTCTCGCGACGGAATCGCTCGCGCTCCATGTTCTGCTGGTAAAGAGTGGTTCGCTGCTTGTCTTCAGTCGTCACATCGAGATGATCGAAGGCCCAGACGTGATGGAGAAATCGCGGGATGTCCGCTACTTCCTGCGGCAGTTCGAGCGTCAACACTTCGGGAAGGCGAGCCTGCACCTCTGCACACTCGAGCGGATCGTTATCAATGAAGATGAAGCTGTCGAGACCCAGTCCCAGCTCTTCAGCCAGCGACTGGATATTTTCCGACTTCGGTCGCCAGTTGATTCGATAGTTAGCCAGGTGTGTTCGCTTGACCGGCATGTCGGGACGCTTCTCAAACACCTCGATGACGTCTTCCTCCTGGTTCTTGCTGCACAAGCAAAGCAACATTCCGGCATCATGCTGCGAGACCAGGAACTCCTGAAACTCTTTGCGCGGCGAATCAATCTCAATCCCCAGCGCGCCGTCCTCAGCGCAGACGCCCTTCCAGAGTGTCTGATCGCAGTCCAGCACAATCACCTTGTAAGGGGCGCTACGTAACGCCTGAAGCTTGCGTGCGATGGCCGTTCCCAGGGCCGTGAAGAAGAGAGGCGTGAACGGCACATGCCCCAGTTCGTCCGTCGTCGAATCATAATAATTTTCAACCGGATAGGAGGTAACCAACTCGGACGAGCCAATAAAGTAGAAACCGTTGAGGCCATCCAGTTCCGCGGCCATCAACTCTTCCATGCGCTGGAATAGCGCTGTCCGCTCCGGATTGTCCACTGTGAGCGGGGAGGCAGGGCATACGCAGACTATATAAGGAGTCGCTGCCCGCTGCTGGTGCGTCGCCGCTCTGAAGGCGTCTAGTAGATCCCGCACATGACCCTCTATCTTCAACTGAGAACCGGGAGTGGATTTCCGATTGATGAAACTTTGATCTTCTGGTTGCGCCGCGATTTCGCTGTTCTCATCGTCGAGGTAGCGCAGCCAGTCTTCGAACCGCACCAGGACCAGATTGACTCCGTGCTGGTTCTTCCCGAGCACGCTCCCGGGATCGAGCAACTGCTGAAAAACCTGATTGTAAGGAGCAAACTCAATATTCGAAGGAAGATCCAGTTGCTCCATCCAGAACTTCAAAGAATCCTCAACCGGCTCAGCAGTGAAAGTCGCGGTGATTGCAATGAGCTGTTCTTGCTCCCGCGCTCTCGCCGCTCTCACCTTGGCCTGGAGCTCAGCGGGCAACTCAAACTCGGAAAGCCCCAGGTCAGGCTGGGCCACAGCTTTCTCCAGTATCTCAATATAGGTGCGAGCCAGAAACTCGATCGTGTCGGCATCGAAGAGGTCGGCTCTGTACTCCAGGTTTCCGTGTACACCCTGTGTTGTTTCACTTAAAGTAAGGCACAAATCAACGTTGGCTTCCAACTTATCAACAGCCATCGCGCTGGCAGACAGATTGGGAAGCGCCTGATTATCCACCGTGGCATCCTGCTGTGGTTGCAGGACAAACATTACCTGGAACAGGGGCGAGTATCTCAAGTCCCTTTCGAGCCGCATCGCCTCCAGCAGTTTCTCAAATGGGAGGTCCTGATGGGCAAAGGCTTGAAGGCACATTTCCCGTACGCGCGAGAGCAACTCTTTGAAACCGGGATTGCCCGACAAGTCTGTGTGCAAGACGAGGTGATTGATAAAGTAACCGATCAATCCTTCGATCTCAGGTCGTGTGCGATTGGCGGTTGCCGACCCGACTACGATGTGCTCCTGGCCGGTGAAGCGCGCGAGTAGCGCCTGGAAGCCCGCCAGCAGAGTCATGAAGAGCGTCACTCCCTGATGCCGGCTGAGCGTTTTGAGACTGTCCGACAATTCTTTAGACAGCGTTACCGATTGCCTCTCGGCGCGCAAAGTCGGCGCCAATAGTCTGGGCCGGTCGGTCGGCAAATCCATAACCGGGGGAGCGTCAGCCAATTTATGTCGCCAGTAGTTAACCTGCTCCTCGAGCACTTCGCCTTGCAGCCATTGACGTTGCCAATGTGCAAAGTCGGCATACTGGATGGGAAGCTCTGGCAGCGGTGAAGGTTTTCCATGAGCGAATGCTTCGTACAACGCCGTCACTTCGCGCACCAGTACGCCCACGGACCAGCCGTCCGAAACGATGTGGTGCATGGTATAGAGCAGGATATGATCCTGCTCTCCGAGGCGTAACAAACGTACCCGCAGCAAGGGGCCACGGGCCAGATCAAAGGGGCACTGTGCTTCCGCGATAGCCAGTTGTTGGGCCTCGCTCTCGCGTTCCGCTTCAGGCAACTCGCTCAGATCAACGATTGGCACAGTCAGCGATTGGGCCGCGCTAATGACTTGCACCGGCTGCCCGGCAACCACAGCAAAAGTCGTTCGTAAAGTTTCGTGTCTGCGGACAATCTCACTGATCGCCTGGTCAAGTGCTGCTATGTCGAGAGATCCTTTGAGGCGCACCGCAGCGGGAATGTTATAAGCGGCGCTCAGAGGCGTTAACTGGTCGAGAAGCCAGTGGCGCTGCTGGGCAAACGACAGGGGCAGTTCGCCCTCACGCGAGACCCGTGCGATTGGCGGCGCCGGTGCCCCGCGACCCTCACCGAGAGTTACCTCAATCGCCTCGGCCAACCCGGCCACCGTTGGCCGGTCAAACATCAGGCGCAGCGCTATTTCAATTTGAAAGGCATCTCGGGCCCGGAAAATAATCTGTGTGGCAAGTAAGGAATGTCCGCCCAGGGCGAAAAAGTCGTCATGAATGCCGACCAGGTCCACCCTCAACACGTCTGACCAGATACCCGCCAGGATTTCTTCCGTCGGCGTACGCGGAGCAATGTAGCTCTCAGCCAGCTCACGGTGCGAGGCGTCGGGTGCGGGCAGCGCTCGACGGTCTACTTTCCCGCTCGGCGTCAACGGCATCTGCGCCAGCATCATGAACACACTCGGCACCATGTAATCCGGCAATTGGGCCGCCAGATATTTTCTTAACTCACTAGCAGTCGGCGATGCTGCCGCCGGCTCCGTTTCGGCTAACTCTTCGTCTCGGTCGTTGTTCGGCACCAGGTAAACCACCAGTCGTGGCTCGCCGCCGCCTTCGCCGCGCGCCACCACCACCGCTTCCTTCACCTGCTCGTGGCTCAGCAGCGCCGTCTCCACCTCACCCAACTCGATCCGATATCCCCTCACCTTCACCTGATTGTCCAACCGTCCCAGATACTCGATCTCTCCGTCCTGCCGATATCGCCCC
>JANNJZ010000273.1:0-20886 GCA_031396065.1 Pyrinomonadaceae bacterium
CTCGCCCTTTCCTTTGCAAGCAAATCTACTTACTTGCCGTTGTTCATGTAGCTAACACAGTCTCCCTGGTTCTTAAACGGAGTTGCATTAGTGCGGGTAATCGTCTTCCATCCACCATTCTTGCAGAAGTCTTTGTTGGATGACACGGCAGTGATCTCAACCGCTGGCGAATACGGTGTCCAATTATCGTCTCTTCGGAAAATTCCGAAGCCACCGGTACCACCATCGGTGTAAAACGCCGCGATGGCGGTGTTCCAAAACAAGGCGTCAGGTTCTACATCCAATCCAACAATCGCCGGTCCAGTACCCAGCCCGACATTGAGGGACTCGTAGGGACCAGGAGCACCAATCGGATCATACCCCCAAGTGTTGGTATTGTAAGCAACCCCGAAAATCAACTCGTCGGGTAGCGTCAGTGCCAAACTTCGCAGGTCGAAGGTAATCTTGAATGCATAGCCGTTGTAGCACGCGCCGTCGCCCGCCCTCCAAGCCGTGCCGCCGGGGCAAGTTGGGTCCGCTTCGGGCCGCCACGGAATCAAGAAGGATTTAGTAACGCTACCGAGCTGCGCACCGAGAGCCGGATTGGTACCGCTGTGGTCAACCGCATAAATATTCAATGTGATCGGATGGGTCCAGCCGGCTGCTGACATCGTTGGATAGGAGCTGTGGAGCGCCCATGCGCTCATCCCTACGGTCGCTGTAGCCGCGAGGCGATCTGTTCCAGCGAGGATTACGTAATCTCCAAATTCAGACGTTGCAGTAGCTTGGTAACCAAGGCTTGGGTAATTCGGCGGAAAGGGTGTCGGAATGTGGTTGTAAACCGTGTTGCCGGCCTGCGCCAGCACTGCCGTAGCTCCAAACACTAGCAGCGCTACAGTCTGGGTAAATCTTCGAAAGTTTTTCATTAATCAATTCTCCTGAGAGTGATGACGTAAACAAGAAACGCCTTAAGTGGGGTCGATTCGACTGAACTTCTGGCGAGACAAACTTCAACGCCAGGGGGCTAACAAGATTTATTGTCGTGACGGGAATAGGAAGCGCTGAAGCAAAGCGGGGCAAATCGCGTGGCTTGTCGTTCCAACATCACACCGTTACCGTCGGGGTCCGCACCCTCTCCAGCGGTGTGCATAAACTGTTGAGCGGGCGTACTCTATGTGTTACCCGATTGCTTGTCAATCCACCACCTACACGTTAGTGATGCAATCACTTGTTAATGCCTTACTACCGACCTTCATTCATGGAGTTGCCCGTAAATACCATGGGATAACTCCAACATTTAGTGACCAACAACCATGCCGCTCGAACATGGCTGATTGATTTGACATCTGCCCGGAAAGGCACTGAATGCGCCTATCTCAACTATCAGTGGGCTCTACTACTTGTTGTTAGCAGGTTTTGGTATGGCAAGAGATGTGCCGGTTATTTTTGCTGGATTAACTGACCCAAGTGCTTGTAGCCTGCGAAATATGTCGCAGAACGATGCGGAGCATTCCACGTTGATCAAGGGAGGAGAGCTATTTTCAACCCCGCTTCCGCGCATATTCTTGAGCAAGTTCGCGTTTGAGAAGCTTTCCGGTCTGGCTTTTCGGATTCGAACTGTTGCCGGGCTCTCTGACGAAGCGCACGGTCTTCGTTGGCGCCAGATACGCCGGGACAGAGACAACGCTGAAGCGAAGCGGGGGCAAAGCCCGAGGCTGTTCGTTCCAACATCACACGCTACCGTCCGGGGTCCGCACCCTATTCGGCGGTGTGGTCTAAATCATTGGCGGGTAGTCTATTTTGAGCGCTTCTCATCCTGTCAATGCCGCGTTGGGCCGATTTCAAACCCCGTGCTACGTAACAGGGCTTCAAACGCTGGACAACTGAGCAAAAAGGCGAGAGTAATATCTCTCGCCTTTTGCATTCATCAGACACAATCCCTCAGACTGCGAACCCAAGCCGCGCAGACTGTCCGGGCCGAAAGATGGGTCTTTCGGCTCGTGGTCTGTAGCAACGTGAGTTCCAGTGGCGGCTACGGCGCAGCCACGTTCACGACGATGTGGTTGCTGGCGATAATCTGCGACCCGTCGAGGGCTCGCAGAATGATGTCGAACGTCGCCGGCCCGGCAAACGCGTTACCCGGTCCATAGGCACTCGTCAGGAAACCCTGAAAGAAGCCAAACGCGTAGTTTTCGGAGTTTTGCGTGACGTTCACATTGCCTTCGTCATCAGCGATGAAGACGATGCCCGTTCCCTGATCTCGCCACTGGAAACCGGACTGCCCCGGAGCCTGCGGCGTGACCTCCGGTTCGAGTGTCAAGGTCCGGTAGTTCGTACCAGGACCCGGGTCTACGTCGTACAGAAGCTGAAACGTGTGGTCGCTGAGATCGGTCGTGGCCCCATTGAGGCCGGTCGCAACCGAGAAAGTGAAGTTCCAGGCCGCCCGTGTTGCGTTATTCGATCCTGATCCGTTTGCCGTGGACTGCGGACCGGAAGCGACTGCGAAGTTCAAGACACCGTCGGCATAGTTATCGGTCGATGCGACTGTTGGACCCTGCCGATAAAGAACCATCAGTCCGAGTTCAATGCCCGCAGTCTCGTTTCGCGCAACCCCGAAGTTTTCGGCTGGAATCCCGCTGCCGATGAACAGGTTCCCGGAGCTGGCTGGATCTTGGGCAGAAGAGTCCGGATCTACGTTGACGCCATAGACCCAGGTTACGGCATTGCATCGGCCGTCGAAGACGTAGCCCGGGCTGCCCGGCACCACGCCGTTCGGTTGCTGGACATCACCGTGGGCGAGATGAGCTCCCAATGCATTGCTGCTCACATTGAGGGGTTGATAACCCTTGCCTGTCTTATGGCAAAGGTCGACTTTGGCGTCGCCGGCGGCGGAAGTAGCGGGTTGCATTCCGGCGAAACCGAGGGCCACAAACAACGCGAGCCCTAGACTTCCAGCGGTAAACAGTTTTCTACGATTCATGAGTTCTCCTTTGGATTTAGTGGGAGGTCGTTCGGCGACCGACTTGCTGGCGAGACAGACTTAAACGCCAGGGGGCTAACAAAATTTATGGTGGTGACTTGGATCGGAAAAGCTAGGCGGGAGCAAATCCCCAGGCTTGTCGCTCCAACATCACACGCTACCGCACAGAGGTCCGCACCCTACCCGGCGGCGTGCAATTACAGACTGCAAAGTGCGCGTACTCTAATTCGATAGTCAATAATACTGTCAATTGAATGGATATACCTCAAAGCAAAAAAGGCGAGAGGTTTACCTCTCGCCTTTCCTTCGTTACGAAGGCCTTGCGGCCCTCACCCTCTTTCAGAATCTCAAGCTACTTGCCAGTGTTCGTATACTGGATGCAATCACCTTGATTCTTGAACGAAGAACCGTCGGCTCGCTTCGCGTTAACCCAGCCACCGTTTTTGCATTGATCCTTATTAGTTGCAACCAGGTATGGCTCAAAATCATAAGTTGTGCCGTTGAAATTAACCAGGTCTGTATAAACATCATATGAAGGGTTATTCGATCCGATGTTTACACCAAAACCTACTACCACTGCATTAGGACACATGGTTTGCAGGGTTGCCAATGAATAGAAGGGCGCACCTCCAAAACCTGCAAAAACGTTGCAAGTCCCGCCGCCACTCGCTGTTCTGGATGACCAGAACTGTCCGGCATCCACATCCCACTGCTGCCAGATATTAGGAACTATCACGGGAGCAGGTGTACCCAAACCATTGTTTTGATAGGGCTCGAAGACAAAGGTCGTGAAGCCGGTACAACCAGTCGGGTTAGTTGGAGTTTGAGGACTAGTAAAGCCACCCAAACAAACAGGAAGCTGATACGAAGGATCTGCACCAGCAAAGGGCGCGCTCACTTGCCTTGTGTAATAGCTAAGTTCCGTGACATTCGCCAACGGAGTGTTTGACTCATGCAGGTACTGCGCTTTTGCGGTTGTCGTGGCGTCAGTGGTCAATTGAAGAGCACCGTTGCCGGCAGGCGCCGAAGCGTCAAGAACAAAATTAACATCACCACCGGGTCGAGTGTCAGCCGTACTCCAACCCTGTTGATTAGACGGAGTCACGACAATGGTGGGACCGGCAGAAAAGACCGGCGCAAGTGGTAGCACGAAGACCAAGCCTAGCGTCGCCAGCAAGGCGAACGCCAACATCCAGATATTTCTCGATTTCATAACTTTCCTTTCAGTGAAAGCGGAAGGGCGAACTTTTTCGTTTACTTCCATCTTGAGTTTGAAGCAGGAGCGCTGGTTAAGTTAACTTGGCGCTCAGAAAATTCGGATCAAATTTGTCTGGGGAGCAGGCAAACCAATACCAATTAAGATTTTGGGTAATAACAGCGTGGCGGTTAGGAACGATAAAGCGGAAGGGAGGAATCCCAAATCCTTGTCCTGATAACAACCTCACATGCAACCGTCCGACGTCCGCACCCGACGGCAGTGTGAAACCCACTTTGTTTGAGCCGCGATACTCTAGTGGACGCTTGAGAGACTGTCAAGCCAGATTTGTACAAAGCCGCACACTTTTTCTCGCTTAACTAGCCGTACTGATTGGCAATCTCTGGAACTGGGCGGTTACGTCTTAATTGGGTGTGCACAGCGAAAGCGAACGACATCGCTCACGTCTGAAACTGCTTAGCCAACTCACGTTTGAGCAGTTTGCCGGTGGGTCCTTTTGGTATCTCAGCCACAAAGTGAACCGTCTTGGGGCATTTGTAGTCAGCCAGCTGCTCGCGGCAGTGAGAAATAATTTCTTCTTCGCTCGAGGCGGTTCCGTCTTTCAGCACGATGAACGCAACCACTTCTTCACCGTAGAGTGGATCAGGCACGCCTATGGTGGCTGCGGCAGCAACGCCTGGATGCTGGTACAACACCTCATCGATCTCGCGTGGATAGATGTTTTCGCCCCCGCGAATAATCATGTCGCTCTTGCGGTCGACGATGTAGTAGAAGCCGTCTGCGTCGCGATAACCGATGTCGCCCGTATGAAACCAACCGCCACGAAACGCCGTGGCGGTCGCTTCGTCGTTCCGGTAATAGCCCTTGAGGATGTTCTCACCGCGCAAGACGATCTCGCCGAGTTCTCCGTCGGCCACTTCCCTGTCCTCTTCGTCAACCACCTTCATTTCATTCCCGATTGCCAGGCCACACGAGCCGGCCCTCCGTCGTTCGTCGGGCGGATTGAACGTCGAGCGGCAAGTTGACTCGGATAACCCATAGCCCTCAATGACCAGGCAATTGAATGTCTCTTCAAACCGCTTTAGGACTTCCGCAGGCACCGGGGCCGAGCCACACATGGCAAACCGTAGCTGGTCCGTTCCAAATTCTTTGGGGACGCCTTCAGGATATTTGGTGAGCAACATAGACAGCATTGTGGCCACCGATCCAAATGAAGTGATCTGGTAGTCGGAGATAATTTGCCAGAAGCGCGAGGCCGAGAACTTTGGACTTACTACCGTGGAGCCGCCGGCATAAAGAGCTGCCATAGTCGTAACCGAAACTGCATTCATGTGAAAGAGCGGCATCACGCTCAGCAGCCGATCGTCTTTAGTAAATCCGAGCCACTCACTAATCTGCCTGGCGTTAGCTATGAGATTACCGTGGGTTAGCAGACATCCTTTTGGCTTGCCCGTTGTCCCGGAGGTGTAAATGATAATCGCCTCGCTATCGAGATTGATGTCCGACACACTCTCGTTTGTAGAGCTTGAGGTGCGCACTTCGCCGCTGAAATCCTGCGTGGCCGCAGCCTCGTCATCAAACGTTATGACAGCCTTCAAAGAGGGCAGGTCGTTCCTTATTCCTGCAATGGTCGACAAAAACTCGGAATGGACCAGGAGGGCTTTCGATTCAGAGTCTGAGATCACAAATTCAATTTCGTGGGCCTTTAGAAGGGAGTTGACTGGCCCGGCGATCGCGCCGAGCTTCCAACAGGCAAAGTAAGCGATGACGTACTCTGCGCTGTTTGGCATCAGCAAGCTCACCACGTCCCCCTTCCCGATGGCGTGAGATTCGAGCAACCGAGTCGCACTGTTTACCGCCGCGTCAAATTCCGCGTAGGTAAACCGACGTCCATCTGCTTCGCTGAAGAGGAAGGGTTTCTCACGTGCATCGGCCACCCGACTTTCGAGCAACTCGCGCAGGGATTCGGGTTCGTTGGACATCTTCATTGACGGAAAGCGCCTATCTCTTTGGAGTGCGCTGACCTGTCAGCGCTTTGGCCTTCGGCGGCCTGGCGCCGAATCCGGTTAAGTAGCCTTAGGTGAATCGTAGGCGCGACAGGTCGCGCCAGACCAAAGCGGTGACAGGTCACCGCACTCCAAAGAGGCGCTTCACTGCTGCTCGCTTTGATAGGTGATTGTTATTCAAGGCGGCTCAGATGATATATTAAGCAACACCAATTTCTACAACCAGCGGCCCGGTATTCCTTCTTTTTCTATGGATAACTATCGAAACTTCATCAATGGCGAATGGATCGAATCGGCTTCATCGAAGATCGCCCAGAACGTCAATCCCGCAAATACTGACGATGTAATCGGCATCGTCCGACAGGCCACCCGCGCAGAGGCGCGCGCCGCGGTTGAGGCCGCCGCCAATGCGTTTCGCAGCTGGCGCACAACCCCCGCGCCCGCGCGCGGTCGCATCGTGGCGCGGGCCGCGCGCCTGCTGGAGGAACACCAGGAAGAGTTGGCCCAGATCCTGACCAGGGAAGAAGGCAAGACGATCGCCGAATCGCGCGGGGAGTTGCAACGTTCGATCAACGTCGCGGAATTCTGCGCGGGAGAGTCTCGCCGAATGAATGGCGAAACGATTCAGTCTGAGTTGCCGGCAAACTTTGCCTACACCATCAAACAGCCGTTAGGTGTGGTGGCCTGCGTCACCCCCTGGAATTTTCCCGTCGCCATTCCCATCTGGAAAATAGCACCCGCACTCGTTGCCGGTAACACGGTTGTGTTCAAACCCGCCACGCTAACTCCGGCAACCGCGGTGCGAATAGTCGAAATATTTGCCGAAGCCGGGATTCCACCGGGAGTTCTGAACCTGGTGTTGGGATCGGGTTCGGAAGCTGGCGACGCAATCATCAATCACCCAGCGGTGAAGGCTGTCTCATTCACTGGCTCCAACGAAGTCGGCATCAGGCTATATGAAGAGGTTTCCCGGCGCGGTGGCAAGGTGCAGTGCGAAATGGGCGGCAAGAATCCCGTCGTGATCCTGGAAGATGCAGATCTCGATTTGGCCGTTGAATCTACAGCTCAGGGAGCCTTTGGATCGTCCGGCCAGCGATGCACAGCAACCAGCCGCGCTGTTGTGGTTAATGACATTGCGGACGAGTTTGTCGAACGACTGGCAAAACGTGGCGAGTCAATGAGGATTGGCGACGGGATGGACCCGAATACCGAGATGGGACCAACCGTCGATGAAGGCCAGTTTAATACTGTGCTGAAGTATATCGACATCGGCCGGGAGGATGGCGCGACGCTGGTTTGCGGCGGCTCACGCGCTACTGTCAATGGTCTCGACAAAGGCTTGTTTGTGAAACCCACGATTTTCGATCATGTGACTCCGGATATGCGCATCGCTCGCGAAGAGATTTTTGGGCCGGTGCTCTCAGTCCTGCGCGTTAAGGATTTTGACGAGGCAATGCTAGTCGCAAACGACACTCAATACGGTTTATCGTCCTCGATTTTCAGCAACGATGCCGCCCGAATTTTTCGGTTCGTTGACGAGATCGAAACCGGGATGACGCACATCAATTCGCCGACTACTGGTGGCGAGGCCCACATCCCGTTTGGCGGAATCAAAGGTACCGGAATTGGCGATCGCGAACAGGGTTCAACCGCCCTGGATTTCTACACCGAACTTAAGGTCGTCTATGTTGATTACACCGGACGGAAGCGCGAGGGGAATCTGTACTGAAGGCCCTGCCACAGGTTCATTGAGGGTCTCCCGCTGATGGAAAGCTCAACCCAGGCTCTAATTCAGGTACTGCGCAACGTGCTAACACAGTTGCCCTCGTTATTAACGTTGCTGGTCTGCCTGATCATTGCGTTAGCTCGCTGGAAACGTCATCCAAAAGTCTCGCTGGTCGCTGCTGCCGGGTTCACCTTCCACATCTTGCATGGATTGTTTTTTTCCGCTGCCTACATCTGGATACCGCGGCTGTTTGGATTCGGAGGCTTTCAGGACAACCAGGCATTCTTTAGCCTCCTCGCGATAGTTGGCAACTGCCTCTTTGCCATCGCGTTAGCCATCCTATTGACGGCGGTATTTATTGACCGCAAGCAAACGGCTTAGCTGACATTGCCGAGATTAAATGGAAATTAGTTTCTTCACTTATGTGTTGTCAAAGCGTTGGCCGGTGATGCTGGTGGTCCTGGCGGGCCTCATCTTCGCTATCGCCCGCTGGAAGCGTCATCCGAAAGTCTCTGCGCTGACCGTGGCCGGCCTGCTGCTTTTTCAGTTTCAGTCGCTCGGCTTCTCATCGTTGTACTACTTTTTGCCGCGACTTGCGGATCACGGTTGGACCTGGGCGGCAATCGATAACCTGTCGATAGTATTGGACGTGTGTCACGACATTTTCTTTGCCGGGGCGATTGCGTTGCTGGCCGCAGCCATCTTTAGTGGCCGCAAGCAACCGGCCGTTGGTACGGGGGAGCCACACGTAAGACCCATGTGACCCAAATGTATAGTTAGTTTGAGTGGGGTATTTGAAGAGGAAGTAGCCGCGGATTTGCGCGGACAAACGCGGGTCGGATATAAAGTCCAGACTACGAGCGAGAGGAAGCTCCTCAGATTCGCGTGATCCGCGTGAATCCGCGGCAAATCAATTTTTCAGGGCTCCAAACCATCGAGGCGAAATGAAAACTCTAATTCTTAACGGCCGCGTTATCACTGCTACCGATGACTATCGCGCCGATATCCTGATCGAAGACGAAAAGGTTTCCGTCATCGGGGCCAAGCTCGAGATGGAAGCCGACAAAGTCATCGACGCGTCCGGCAAGCTGGTAATTCCCGGCGGCATCGATCCGCATACCCACATGGAACTACCATTCGGGGGGACGCAGTCCTCCGATGATTTTCTTACTGGCACCCGCGCCGCCGCCCACGGTGGCACAACCACCATCATTGACTTCGCCGTTCAGTACAAAGGTGAATCGCTAATCCAGGGCATCGATAACTGGCACCGGAAAGCGGAAGGTAAGACGGCGATCGACTATGGTTTTCATCTAATCACGACCGAACTGGAAGACAATCAGATTGAAGAACTGCATACGGCTATGGACGAAGGCGTGACCAGCTTCAAGATGTTCATGGCCTATCCGGGCGTTTTCCTGGTAGACGATGCCACCATCTTTCGCGGGATGAAAGCCGCCGGCGAGCGCGGCGGATTGATCTGCATGCACGCGGAAAACGGAATCGTCATAAACGAAATCATCAAGCACGCTCTGGCGAAGGGCCACACCGCACCAAAGTATCACGCGCTAACCCGCCCCACGGTGGCCGAAGCAGAAGGTGTGCATCGAGCGATAGCTATTGCTGAGATGGCTGAGACGCCAGTTTACATAGTTCACCTGTCCTGCGCCGATGCGTTGAATCAGGTTCGTCAGGCTCGTGACCGCGGCTTACCGGCGTTTGCTGAGACCTGTCCCCAGTATCTATTTCTTTCGCTCGACAACTACGACGAGCCAGGCTTTGACGGCGCAAAGTATGTAATGACTCCGCCGCTACGAGACAAGTCGAACCAGGCAGAATTATGGAAGGGTTTGAAGATGGACGATCTTCAGGTTATCTCCACCGACCACTGTCCGTTCTGCATGAAGGAACAGAAGGAGCTTGGGCGCGACGACTTCACAAAAATTCCCAACGGCGCCCCCGGCGTTGAGAACCGCGTCCCGCTTATCTACAACGGCGGGGTGATTGAGAATCGAATCAGCCTGAATCGATTCGTCGAACTAACCTCAACTGCCGCCGCCAAGATGTTTGGACTCTTTCCAAAGAAGGGGACGATTGCCGTCGGCTCGGACGCCGACATTGTCATTTTCGATCCCGAAAAGGAACAGACCCTCAGCTTGAAGACCAGCCACATGAACGTCGACTACAATACGTACGAAGGCAAGAAGATTCGTGGCGTAGTGGAAACTGTTTTGTCGCGAGGCAAGGTTGTGATCGAAAACGGCGAGTACAAAGGCAAGGCAGGTGATGGGCAGTTTCTAAAGCGCGGGACCTGCGTAGCATTCTAGTGTCCTGACTCTAAAGTTCGGTTAACAAGTCTTTGTCTTACTGGCGATGAAGATTCGCAGGGCGGCCCAGCTTTAGGTCCGAAGGACCGGCATTCAATAGCCACCTCCGTGAGGGGGTGGATCACGAATCGCGAAGAGTAATGAGCGCCGTAGGTGCGGAAGAAATTAATCGCCGCAGTTAAAGCAGTGCCGGCCCTCCGGCCTCAGGCACTATGGACCTTGCCTTCCACGCCCTCACGGACCGGGGTCCCCGGCGGGGCAGCCCCGCTGGGGTGGCAAGCGTGGCTATTAACTGCCGGTCCTTCGGACCTGCAGCCGTGCTTCGGCCCTCAGATTTGTTAACCGAACTTTAGAGACAGGACACTAGGGAATTTCGAAAGACAATACGATCCCCGACACCACACTTAGCGGCACGAAAAAGAGATCGAATTCAAGCGGGTTAGTCCTAGATGAGTAAGAACAAATGCCCGGGTTGCAGGCTCGTCAATGCATCAACAGACGAGATTTGCCGACGCTGTGGTGCGCCACTGACTGGTGAAACTGCGGCCCCAGCCGAACTCGAACCAATCCAGGAACCCAACCGGAAGCGCACTCTTGGCAAGAGACTGGTATGGATCCTAGGCGCGACCTTGCTTTTTCTTTTTGGTTCCTGCGTCTCGTTGCGGATCACTTCCGACGAACTCGGCTCCGACCAAGACCAGATTGTGGACCGGTCAATTGCGATTCTCGAAGAACGAGGCTTCGGCAGGGAGGCCACCGTTCTCGATAGGTTGACCACCTATCGCAGCACCGACAACTGGTGGAATAGGTTTCTTGGGCACCGGGATGCGTATGCCGCCACAAATTTTCCTTTCGAAGTGCTGACCTTGTATCCCGAGTTCTTTTCCGACTCCTCAGACGATCTGGAAAGGTCGGCGATCCTTTTGCACGAGGCCCGCCATCTTTTGGGTTCCGGTGAGGAAGGCGCGCTCGAATATGTCTGGCGCAATAAGCAGAAACTGGGATGGACCGAAAACAAGTACGGCCACTCCAAAGTTTGGAATAACACCAAAGAGCAAACGATCCTTCTGGTTCCCAAACTCTTTCAATGTGGGCCGGATGGCAAATCAGACTGTGTGCCTTAGACCCCGGTGTACAATTCCGCCATTCCAATAAGGAGATGCGACGCTATGCGTAAACTACCGGTTTTGGTTCTATGGATATTGCTGAGCAGTTTGGCGCTGGCTCAGGCACCGAAAATAGTGACAGCAGCGCGGGCAAACGGAATCTACCGCTATCGAAATAATGAAATCCGAATGCTCGCCCTTGGCAATAACAAACTGCGCGTTCAACTGGACCTGGTTTACGAATACAAATCCCCCAATGGCCCCACGGCCAACCTCGGCCAGGCGACAGGCGAAGCAACGATCGAGAACGACATCGCCGTTTTCCATCCGCCGAATTTCCCGGACTGCACCATCACGATCAAGTTTTTGGCTGGTAACAAGATCAAGGTCACCCAGGACCCCGATGCGGGGGATTGCGGTTTCGGCCACCGCGTGTTTGCCGATGGGACGTATGTAAAGGTTAAGTCCGGCAGGCCGAAGTTTGAAATACCTTAATGAGCAAGAGTTGGTCGAAAGCTACTTGTAGCCACATCACGGTTGGCTTACTATGCGCCGGGTCTGATTCCCTTCTGAACATTCCCGGAGAAACTGCTACCACGCGGTGTTCCATCACAAACGAATGACTAGACAACTACTCCTGATTTTCGCACTCGCTTTATCGGCAAGCACCGGGTTCGCGCAAAACACTAGCGAGCCGCCACTCATTACAGTTTCCGGCCAAGGGGAGGTGATGGTCCCGCCAGATGAGGTTTCATTCCGCCTGCGCGTGGTCACCATGGATAGGGATTTGCCAACAGCTCAAGGCACGACTGATCGGACAATCAAGACCCTGCTGGCGCTCGCGCGAAAGTACCAAATCCCCCCTGCCCAGGTGCAGACCGACCACATCAGCCTCGGGCAGCGATTTTCTGACGAGTCAATTACTAAGAAGCCGCCAGTCTTTCTCGGATACACAGTCACCAAGAAAGTAGTTATCGTGCTGCGGGATGTCAGTAAAGCTGAAGACCTATTGGCGGACATCTTCAAATCCGGGGTCAGCGAGATCGAAGACGTTGACTTTCGCACTACCCAACTTCGGAAATACAAGGACGAGGCCCGGGCGATGGCGATCAAGGCCGCCCAGGAAAAAGCTATCGCCATGACCAGAGAGATTGGCCAATCCATCGGCAAGGCGTATTCGATAATTGAGGAAGGCCAAACCAGAAATGGCCTCAGCAATATAAGTAGCAATGCCTTCTCGGTTGCCGGTTCTTACTCGAACGAGGCGAACACGATTGCTCTTGGCCAAATCTCGATCACCGCCCGCGTGATTGTAAGTTTCGAATTGAAATAGTCGATTTGATCTCACCAGATGGCAACCACTACCCCCGAAACCATCGAGCATCCTGACGGAAGAATTGAACTGCGTCCCGAGGTTGCCGAGCAGATCGCTTCGAGTCCCCTATACAACGAGGATCTGGCGCCGGTTCCGGTAGCTAAACGCGACTGGACGACTTACAACTACGCCGCGCTTTGGATCAGCATGGCGCATTGTATTCCCACCTACATGCTCTCGTCCGGACTGATCAGCGCGGGGATGAACTGGTGGCAAGCGTTGATTACGATCCTCCTGGGAAACACGATTGTCTTGATTCCCATCCTGCTTAATTCACATCCCGGGACGAAGTATGGAATTCCATTTCCCGTGTTTGCCCGAGCCGCGTACGGAACTTACGGCTCCAACCTCCCGGCTCTGATGCGGGCGATTGTCGCTTGTGGCTGGTTTGGGATTCAGGCCTGGATTGGCGGCGAAGCGCTCGACACCTTCTTCGGTGCAATTATCCCGGGTTGGTCCACGCTGCTCGGCGGGCCCATCGGCGGCCATGCGCCGACTGAATGGCTGTCGTTCCTGTTGTTCTGGGGACTCAACATCTACATCATCTACCGCGGCATGGACCTGCTCCGTAAGGTTGAGAACTGGGCGGCTCCGTTTGTACTGATCATGACCGCCCTGCTGCTCGGTTGGGCCATCTGGAAGGCTGATGGCCTTGGTTACCTCCTGACTCAGCAAAGTAAATTTCAAACCTTCAGAGAATTCTGGCCGATCTTCATTATTTCCCTTACCGGAATGATTGGATTTTGGGCCACCCTCTCACTCAACATGCCGGACTTTACGCGCTTCGGACGTAGCCAACGCGAACAAGCCGTTGGTCAGGTGGTGGCCCTGCCGACGACCATGACCATATTTGCCGCGATGGGTGTGATCATCACGTCAGCCGCAGTAGTAATTTATCCGCACATGAAAATGGAGGAGCTGTGGGACCCGATGAAACTGGTCGGCCAGTTTCACAGCGTTCCGGTGATTGCCATCTCGATGTTTACCGTGGTAGTGGCCACGCTCGCGGTAAACATTGCGGCGAACGTTGTCTCGCCGGCGAATGATTTCGCCAACGCCTTTCCCAAGTGGATCTCTTTCCGAACGGGCGGTTTGATTACCGGGATCATCGGCATATTGATGCAACCGTGGCGACTGCTCGCTGATCCTTCGGGCTACATTTTCGCGTGGCTGGTCGGTTATTCAGGCGGATTAGGTTCGATTGCCGGCGTGTTGATAGCGGACTATTGGTTGGTTAGGAGTAAACAACTCGCGCTTCCCGATCTGTATCGCACGAAGGGAACCTATACGTATACCAGCGGTTGGAACTGGCGCGCGGTCATCGCTACGCTGCTGGGCTGTGCGCTGGCGTGGGGCGGGCAAATTCTGGCCTGGTTTGGAGTAACAGTTACCTGGCTGTTGGCGCTGTATGCTTATGCCTGGTTTGTCGGTTTTGGCGTGGCAGCCGTTAGCTACCTGTTGCTGATGAAGGCCCTGCCGCCCTCATCGCTGCCAACCAGGCAGGAGTCTCTTAGTTAGTGCGTATTGGCGTAAAGCAAACTGTTAGTTTGCTTTCTGTTGCACAGGTCGCGCCTTAGTGGTAACAAGTCACGCAAACTAACAGTTTGCTTTACACGAGCACTGATTCATCCAGCCGGGCGTAGAAAAAGTGACATTTCAATGCTATAAACATCCCGTCACAACCAGACTCAGACAAACATCGTCTTTCCGAAGCGCACCAGGCTATCTGGAAATCGCACCGGCAAAATAGATCATCACTGACGAGGAACTACTAAAATGCCACGCACAGTTAAATGCGGACTAATCCAGTGTTCGAATGCTGCACCCACGGATCTGCCGATTGAAGATATCAAGCGTCTCAACCTCGAAAAGCACCTGGGTTTGATTGAACAAGCTGCCGAGCAGGGTGTGCAGATCGTTTGCATGCAGGAGGTGTTTACCACACCTTACTTCTGCGCCGAACAGCAAACGCGTTGGTACGAGGCCGTTGAGAAGATTCCCGATGGACCAACAGTGCGGCTAATGCAGGAAGTAGCGAAAGCGCATGGCATGGTTATCGTGGTGCCGATCTACGAAGAAGAGATCACCGGCGTCTACTACAACACCGCAGCCGTCATCGATGCCGACGGCAAGTATCTGGGGAAATATCGGAAGAACCATATACCGCACGTAAACCCGGGATTCTGGGAGAAGTTTTATTTCAAGCCCGGCAACCTTGGCTATCCGGCGTTTGATACGGCATTTGCTCGGATTGGCGTCTACATTTGCTACGACCGTCACTTCCCCGAAGGGGCACGCGCGCTGGGATTGAATGGCGCAGAGATCGTTTTCAATCCTTCGGCCACGGTGGCAGGTCTTTCGGAATACCTGTGGCGCATCGAACAACCTGCGCATGCCGTAGCAAACGGCTACTTCATCGGGGCAATCAATCGCGTCGGCCACGAACAGCCATGGGACATCGGCGAATTTTACGGACAAAGTTATTTCTGCGATCCGCGCGGACGTTTTATCGCTGAAGCACCGCGAGATCAGGATGCGGTGGTGGTTGCCGATCTCGATCTCGATATGATTCGCGAAGTGCGCAATACGTGGCAGTTCTTCCGCGACCGCCGGCCGGATACTTACGGCGCGCTGGTGGCAGACTAAAAACGTCCAATGTCCAATGTCCAATGTCCAAAGTCCAAAGTCTTTCTGATGTAACGTTAGTGCTAAATCCAGAGTCAGCAATGGCTCGGAAGCTTGGCTACACAGACTTTGGACATTGGACTTTGGACTTTGGACTTTAAGCTTCATCAATTCAGGAGTTGAATCCATGGATCTATCGATCGTAGTAAACGGCATAACCTTCCCCAACCCGTTCCTGCTTGGCTCCGGCCCGCCGGGAACCAATGCGCGGGTGATCGCCAAGTCCTTCGAGGCCGGTTGGGGTGGCGCGGTAGCGAAGACCATTAGTCTTGAATCCGCGAAAGTGGTCAATGTCGTTCCACGCTACGGCAAGTTGCGGTCGAAGATTTCAGGCGAGGTCATCGGGTTCGAAAACATCGAATTGATCTCCGACCGTCCCATCGATGTCTGGCTGGAAGAGTTTCGCCAGGTCAAGCGAGATTATCCAAAACATATTCTCATCGCCTCGATTATGGAGGAGTATGAGAAAAGTCGCTGGCAGGAACTCACCCGCATGGTTCAGGACACCGGCGTAGATGCGTTCGAGCTAAACTTCTCCTGTCCCCACGGTATGACAGAACGCCGCATGGGCTCGGAGATGGGTGAGCATCCAGATCTTTGTGAGGAAGTCACCAGTTGGGTGACCGAAGTTTCCAACATTCCCGTCTGGGCCAAGATGACTCCGAACATTACCAACATCAAAGAGCCTTCGCTCGCCGCTGTGCGCGGTGGAGCCGTGGGCATCTCGGCTATCAACACGATTCTTTCCGTCATTGGAGTCGATCTTGAGACGCTTAGACCAATGCCGACAGTGGAAGGCCACACTGTGCCGGGCGGGTACTCTTCTCAAGCGGTACGTCCGATTGCTCTCAGAATGGTCAGCCAACTCGCGCTCGGACTTCCCCAGGATGTCTCAATCAGCGGCATCGGCGGAATTGAGAACTCACACGATGCACTCGAATTTATGCTGCTGGGCTCCTCTACTGTGCAGCTGTGCACTGGAGTCATGCTTCACGGTGTGAAGATGATCGACGAGCTAAACTCAGGTCTCGAAAAATTCATGGTCGACAAGGGCTTCAATTCGGTCCAGGAGATCGTGGGCAAGAGCCTCGGCTATTTCTCAACCCACATGGAGCTGGTTCAAAAAATGAAGGCGGCCAAGCGAGCCAAGGCCGGCGAAGCGAGCCGCGACAATGAATGGGGACAGAAGGATATAACTGAGAAGACGGCTGAACTGACTTCTAATTGACTCCGGCTGCCTCGAACCGAGTCGAACCGTCGCGAATAGGCAAGAGCGTTTTAGCGGTTTTTGGCGAAAGGATCTGAGGCCATCAGCTCCCCACCACCTTATAGTCCTTACAGTTTTCAGCACGCTTATGTATCCGCCCATAACCGCGCCCGAATTGTCAGCGTTCTGCTGATAGTCTATGCCATCGTTAACCTGATTTCGCTACCTGTTTTTTTACTGCCGGTCTTCTTCCCCACCCTGGCAGTCGACGAGGAGATCAGCGACCCGGAAACACTCATCGTAGCCCTCCTGGAGGTCAGCGTAGGACTGATCGGAGTTATCGTTTACCTGGCTACGATCGTGGCCTTTCTAATGTGGCTTTACCGCTCTTACGAAAATTTGCCCAGCTTTGGAGTGGGCAGAAACAATATCAAGTATTCCTCGGGGTGGGCGGTTGGCAGCTTCTTTATTCCTTTTGTGTCACTGGTGGTTCCTTACCGCGCAGTTAAGGAACTCTGGAACAAGAGCGTGCCGAATTCCGGTGATATGTTTAGTGAGGGAGCGCCAGGCTTTTTTCCCTTGTGGTGGGGTGTCTGGTTGGTCTCCAGTTTCGCTAGTCAAATCTACTTTCGATTGTCGTGGCGAGAGGCGTTGACGGCAGAAGAAGATGCGGCGCTCGGTGTACTCACGGGAATTCTTGATATCCTGGCGGCTATCCTGGCACTAATGGTAGTTAGAGAAATCGATAGGCAGCAAACTGAGAGCGCAAAGTTAATTCCCGGCGAGTTTAAGAACACCCAGCCTCCGCCGCCACCTACTCTCTACGCAGCCTAGGTTATTCTGCGTTCGCGGTATTAGGTCCGTTTAGAGGAGGGCACCCCCCACCGATGCGCCGTGGACGAAACGAACCAGATACCAATGAAGGAGCGATTTTGTGGATGAATGGTTTCATCTCGCGTCGCACTGGTGGGCGGTGCCCACCTCTAAACGTACAGTGTGATTATTTTCCGCAGCGGTGTACCCGTGCTCAAACTCGGTTTTTTCGAGTTGCTTCATAAAACGCTGCCCTCAAAGAAAAGTTTAGTGATTTAGCCGCAACCTGCTATAGAATGCCGCCCGCGATGTTGCCTCAAACTGCATTCTCGCCAATAGCGACGCTATTGCGCGATCGCAAGTTTGGATTGTTACTGACCGGAGCTCTGGGTCTCAACGTCGTTGCTATTGCTCTACACCTTCCAGGCTGGGAATGCGCTTTTTTCAGATTGACTGGTGTTCCCTGTCCCGGTTGTGGCTTGACGCGAGCATGCCTGTTGTTCCTTGAGGGCAAGGTACAGGCTTCAATTGAGTTTCATGCTTTTGCGCCAATCTTTGTCGTACTTATAGGGATGCTGATCCTTTGCACGTTGCTGCCGAGCACCCTGACCGAGCCGCTCATTAATAAAACAGAAAAGCTGGAACGGCAGACAGGCATAACCATAATAATTTTGGGTGGTCTAATTCTCTACTGGCTGGCGCGATTGCTTCTGTTCCCAACCGCCTTCGCACAGCTAATTCGAGGTTGAGACATCGTTTTTTAACCAATCGCTTGAACGGAGGAAAAACCGAATGTTAGGAATACTTGCTTTGGTGGCGTTGGTAGGAATGATCATCTGCCAAATTTTCGTTGCAATTAAGATTTTCCAGAATGACGGTGCGTTGAAAGGAATACTGGCACTGATCTGCGGTCTATTTGGCTTAATCTGGGGATGGATGAATGCGACGAGACTAGGCATCAAGAACATCATGTTGATTTGGACGGTGCTGATAATTGTTTACGCTATTTGCGCCGGAATGGGCGGTGGCTTCAGCTACAGCATGGGGACACCAATGCCGTAGCCCGATCAACCCATCGGCTGGTGGCCGGCTTAGATTACTTCTCAGCCGGCCACTCTTATCTATTCAGCTAAACTCCGCTACAACCGGCGCGTGATCCGATGGTCGCTCCCATGTGCGTGGCTCCACGTCGATCCACGTATTCATGCTTGGGGTCACTAGTGGCTGGCTAACCCAGATGTGATCAATGCGCAGTCCCATGTTTCGCCGAAAAGCCCCGGCCCGATAATCCCACCACGAAAACTGACCTCCTTCTTCATGATGTAAGCGGAAGGAATCCGTAAACCCCCAACGCTTTATTTCGTCCAGCGCCAAACGTTCAGCCTGGCTACACATGATTCGTTCCTGCCAAAGTTGCGGGTTGTGAACATCACGATCTTCCGGGGCCACGTTGAAATCCCCACAAAGAATAACCGGCGAGTCTCGTTGGACCTGATTATCGAAGAAGGACCGCAAACGCCTCATCCAATCAAGTTTGAACTGAAACTTGTCCGAACCCACGGCCTGGCCATTCGGGATATAGACGTTGACCACGCGAACGCCGTCGATCGTCGCCGCCAGCAAACGCGCGTGCGCTCCTTCCCGGTCCTCGTAATTGCCTCGCTGTACGTCAACGCATTCCTGACGCGTGAGGATCGCTACGCCGTTGTAGGTCGGCTGGCCAAAGACGCTGGCGCTGTAACCGATTTGGGAAAACGCCTCAAAAGGAAATTTATCGTCGGTGCACTTTGTCTCCTGCATGCAAAAGACGTCGGGCTGGGCGGCCTCGAGCCAGCGAACTACGTGTGGTAGTCGGGCGATGATTGAATTGACGTTCCAGGTAGCAATCTTCATGGGAATTTCGAATTGCGAATTTCGGATTGCGGATTTCTAAAACGAACTACTAAACCACAACTAGTGGTCGACGTCTCACTGGATCAATATTTCTCCGTGCATCCTCTGTGGTTCTCTGTGTCTCTGTGGTGAAATTACTCCGAAAACCTTTACCACAGAGGCACAGAGGCCACTGAGATCACACAGAGAAGACTTGATAAACTTCGCTCGACGCATTTTTCAGCAACCTGCCAGGTCAGGAAGGCCGGCTTGGCCTCTTCATTGGGCCTGTTAGATATGCAACTGCATTCCACTTTGATCAAGACGAAATTCGAAATCCGCAATTCGAAACCCGCAATTTCAGAGCGTTGCAACCAGGCCGGCCAGCAACGCGCCGCGTCGCGGAATGTCGTCTACGATAATGTGTTCGTGCGTGGCGTGGGCGCCATCTCCAAGAATTCCTAGTCCATCAAGAACAGCTGCTCCGGCCGCCGCCGCAAAGTTACCGTCGGAGGCGCCGCCGACCTGGATTTCACCGAGCTCGAAGTTCAACTGCTGAGCCAGCTCTTTCGCCTTTACGTAAAGGCCCATGACCCTCTCATTGCGTTCCATCGGAGGACGGTTAATGCCACCCGTTACGATCAATTGCACCCGGTCGTCATAAGGACGCAAATTGAAGATTTCATGTTCGATCCGCGCGGCCTCTTCGGCACAGCTGAAACGAACATCGATCTCCGCGCGCGCTTCGGCGGGAACCACGTTGGAGAGGGTACCGCCACTCAGCACGCCGACGTTGATGCTGATTCCGCCAGACGACCCATTGAAAGAATGCAATCGCTCCGTCTGACGCGCCAGTTCGAGAATCGCGCTGGCCCCTTTTTCAGGTTCCAAACCAGCATGAGCCGCACGTCCGCGCGCCTCAATCGTAAACATCCCAGTTCCCTTCCGACCAGTCTTTACTCGACCCCCATTTCCGGGTGGCTCCAGCACTAAGACCGCGTGCGCCCGGCGCGCTTCCGCTTCAACCAGTTGCCTGCCGGTATAGCTTCCCGTCTCCTCATCGCAGGTCAAAAGCAAGACCAGCGGACGCTTCGGCGTTAGGCCGGTCGCCACACAGGCTCGCACCACTTCAATGGCCAGCGCGCAACTGGCTTTCATGTCGAAAACACCGGGACCGTAGGCTCGATTGCCTACTATGCGCCAGGGACGTTCCTTCAGTGAACCGCGAGGATGGACCGTATCGGTGTGCCCCAGAATCACAATGGGCTTTTCCCGCGAATCGCCGAACGCGGTCACGCGCAGGTGCTCTCCATAATCTTCGCTGGCCACGCGTTCAATGGTTGGCGCTCGGCTAATACCCGCCGCCGCGGCAGCGAGGAGCGAAACTACTGCCTGGCTTCCCGCCTCGTCGCCCGAGGGCGATTCCGCTTCAACCAGGGCACGGGCAAACGCGACGACGGCATCCTGGCGACTAAGGAAATAGTCGCTCAGCGTGGCTGTGTCTGATGTTGAGAGCTGCATAGTTTAACTAAGCGTCATTCTACCGACCGTTCGTTAGAGGCCCATATTTGGAGTGCGCTGACCTGTCAGCGCT
>JANNJZ010000363.1:0-17458 GCA_031396065.1 Pyrinomonadaceae bacterium
GGTGATTTTCTTGGAAAGGTCGCCGTTGGCGACAGCGATGGTCACCTCGGCGATGTTGCGGACTTGTGAGGTGAGGTTTGACGCCATCGAGTTGACGTTGTCGGTGAGGTCCTTCCAGGTGCCGGCGACGCCCTGCACGTAGGCCTGGCCGCCCAGCTTTCCTTCGGTACCCACTTCGCGGGCCACCCGCGTCACTTCCGAAGCGAAGGACCGCAGCTGGTCCACCATCGTGTTGATGGTGTTCTTCAGTTCGAGAATCTCACCCTTCACGTCCACGGTGATCTTCTTGGACAGGTCGCCGGCGGCCACGGCCTTGGTCACATCCGCGATGTTCCGCACCTGGGACGTCAGGTTGCCGGCCATGAAGTTCACGTTGTCGGTCAGGTCCTTCCAGGTGCCGGCGACGCCCTGCACGTAGGCCTGGCCGCCCAGCTTGCCCTCCGTTCCTACTTCTCTCGCCACGCGGGTAACTTCCGAGGCGAACGAGTTCAACTGATCCACCATCGTGTTAATGGTGTTCTTGAGTTCAAGAATCTCGCCCTTCACATCTACCGTGATCTTCTTGGAAAGGTCGCCGTTGGCCACGGCCGTGGTAACTTCAGCAATGTTGCGCACCTGGCTGGTCAAGTTGCTGGCCATGGAGTTGACGCTATCGGTAAGGTCCTTCCAGGTGCCGGCGACGCCCTTGACCTTGGCCTCGCCACCCAGCTTGCCTTCAGTTCCTACTTCACGCGCCACGCGGGTAACTTCCGAGGCGAAGGAACTCAACTGGTCGACCATCGAGTTAACGATCTTGACCGTGCGCAGAAACTCGCCCTTCAAAGGGCGTTCGTCAACCTGAAGCGCCATGCGTTCTGAAAGATCTCCGTTTGCCACCGCTCCGATTACGCGGGCCATTTCGCTGGTAGGACGGGCCATGTCGTCAATCAGCAGGTTGGTAGAGTCAACCAGCCGCAACCACGAACCGGAAGCAGCGGGCACCGAGGCGCGGTGCATTATTTTTCCTTCCTTACCGACCACGCGACTGACTCGTTCAACTTCTTTCGCGGTCTTTTCGCTGAGTTCGATAATATCGTTGAGGGTGTCAGCGATCTTTCCCGCTTCGCCGGTCCACTCACCGGGCAGACGGACGGAAAAATCGCCCTTCTTGAAAGCCACCAGGGCTTTGAGTAGCTGCTTTGTATTAAGGGAGTCTCGTGTCAGGGTTTGAGTCGGCATGGTTACCTTCCGAATGATTTCAGAATCGAAAAGCGGTTGGTCTCGAATAAAGTTGGCCAGACGGAGTCCGGCTGGATCGGTTTAGTGAGCGCAAGAAAGCGCTCGACACAGTCAGGGACTGTGCACGTCGCCTTGGGGGATTGGGGAAAATCGGGGGACGCAGAAACGATCTAATGTTGCCGCGATTTGTTATTTATACCTAAGCTGGCGCGGAATTGTAAACACCTTTGAGAACCGGCATTCGGGGAGTATTGAAGCATCTGACTGTTGGAGGGCTCCATTGTCAATCTGTGATACGAGACCGCCAGTAGTCAGGGTGCCGGCTGTGATGTTTGAAGGCAAGAATATGAACGCGGTCGGAGAGAGCGCGATAGTAAATTGCGTATGGAAAGCGAGGCATGAGGTAGCTCCGTACGTCTTCCTCAATGATTCTCCATCGTTCGGGAGTGTCGAGGATCATCGAGACTGCACGGTCTGCGTCGGCAAGAAACTGGGCGCCTAGCGTTCCGACGCGGCGCTCGTAATACTCTTTGCCGCGATTAGTTCCGCTTCGGCTTCGTGGTGGTAGATCAGTCGGATTCGATCGCGCGCCGCGCCGCCTGCATGACTTCTTCATGTGTGCGACCTGCTACCCGGCCTGAGGAAAGTTCCTTGTCGCGACGGATAGCCTCAGCAACGGCAGCACGCTCGTCCGTGTCTAGCAGACCTGCATCAATGCTCTCCCAAAGGGCCTGGGCGAGTGAGACGCGTTCTGAAAGCGGAAGCGCCATTGCCTCTGCAATAAGTTGTTCGGTGCTCATAGCGGAACGGTAGCGACTGCGAAAGGCTTCGTCAAGAAACATTGCCAAGAGACGCACCAGTCTCTCGCAGACATCTAATCTTCGATCTCTTTCAGTAGTTCGATTGGCTCAATGACGTAGAGTGTTCTGAACCGTTGGCGAAATTCTTTGCAGTCGTCCGCGAAGCCTGTCATCAAATCCAGCAAGTCCCTGTCACGACTCACTATGAAATCGGCGCTGACTTCGATCGCCAGGTTTATGTACGATTCATCATCTTCATCACGTGAATATCTGAATCTCTTTGGTACGTTGGTTACAAAATCGCTGAGGTTTTGTAAGCGCTTGAGGAACGCACCTGCGGTCTCATCGCTCAGGTTTGGAAAACAGGCACGCACTTCGGGTCGGTTAAGCACGTCTTCGATCTCCAAAAGCACTTCGTTGCTGACGAAAAGCTGAACCCGACCCTTTTCAACCAGGGCCAAACAATTAGCGGCAACGCTTTTCTGTCGCGCGGCCGCTTGTAAGAGCACGTTGCAGTCAAAGACAACCCGAGTCTTTTTCGCCACGCCCAGCTACGCCCTTTCCTTCCGGGCACGAGAAGCTTCCTTTCGTGCTTCACTGAATAGGGCATCCAGCGCCTCATCGCTCATGCCGCTCTCCTCGACATTGCGGCGGAATGGCGCAAGAATCTCGTCAAAGGATTTCTCTGCCAGCAGATCGATACGGTTCCGCCTCCTGGAACCTTCTTCAACAAGCGACTCAACATAAACCTCCAGCGCTTTTCCCTCTTTATCCGCTTGCGATTTCACGGATTCTTCAATTTCCGGTGGCAGACTAATTGTTATCGTCATATTGTGGTCCCTCCGACCGACGAAGCTGATGAAAACTATGGATCCGCGAGTCGGTTGAATTAGATTCTAGATGTTCCTATCGCTTAGCTGGATCCGGTTTGGGTCAGCTTATTATCTCTATCAACCAGCGAGTACGAAGCGCTGTGCTCGCGATCCGATCCCAATAGCAATCTGAAGTCTCTTTCAAGCAATTTGAGAATGTGCTTAATACTAGGCCGCTCGTTTCGCAAAAATTCGAGAATCTCGCGACGTGTTTCCTGCGGGTCTTCAACGCCAAGCACATCACGTGCATCCCGCATTTGGTAATGCGCTGAAGGCCATGAGATTGCTGATATTAGCTTTTCCATTTTTTCGCTCAGCTCTTCACTGAAAAAAAGCTGGTGCTTGAAAAAAAAAGTGGAGACTCTTGCACATTTATCCTGAGCCTCCTCGGCAACCTGATCGTTTGCTTCGTCCGACGCGGCCGAGTTAAAGGGCAGACCCGGTATCGGTTCCATTTGAAATACAACATCCAGCAATTCAGTCCGATTTATTGCTTCTTTTAATAGCCCATGCAACTCTGAAATTATCTCTGCCCGCTTTTCATGTAACTTGCTAAATCGTACTTCATGTTCTCTGGCCCTGATTTGTAGCTGTGCTTTGAATTGCTCAGTCTCTCTTGCAGATTCCGAAGCTATGCGAATTTTATACGCTTCCACGTCTTTAGAAAGGAAGTGTGTGATGATGTTCTTAGTTAGCCAAGCTAAGGAGGCTGCCAGAATGGCCATGCCACCCAATGACTTGATTATTTCTGCCCAAAACCCATTTATCATATGATGATTGCGGTGGTCCAATCCGCCGGAAATGCATTCTTTGGCATGATACGCCTTTCTAGCCTGTGATCAACATTCGGACTGAGGAGCGCAGTAGCCACACCGTAAGGAAGGGTGTCAATTGGTGCGCCCACAATGATGGAGCACCCCCTGGCACACGGGCTACGGCCCCAGGGAGCTGCTTGCTTTGTAAGCGGTCATAGCAGCATTATTTTCGCATGACCGAGAAGGAAATGGTGCTAAAGACCGTTCGTGAGTTGCCGGACGATTGCTCTATCGACGAGATCGCTGACCGAATTAAGTTCCTGGCTGCTGTGCAGAAGGGTCTCGATCAGTTAGACAACGGCGAAGGCATTCCTCACGAGGAGATTAAGAAACAGTTAGCCCCATGGCTTACAAACTGATGTGGTCTTCCGGCTCTGCCGTCCGATGTGAGGCGGCGGCTATGCCCCGCCGTCGATGCCTCGCTCAAAATCCGAGGGGCTGCGCCCCAACACCGAGCGCCACTAATGCGCTACCGCGAAGCCTTAGGAACGTTATATGTTCCCTGATTGCCGGGGTGCTATTAGGGGCGCAGCCCCCAAGGAGCTTTGGGCTAAGCACGGTGGGGCAGAGCCGCCACCGCACATCAGATGGCATAGCCGGTACCAGGTAGTTGGAGTTCAGCCTTATCTGATCCAGATCGTTTTCACGTTCACAAACTCACGGATACCGAATTCGCCCAGTTCGCGGCCATAGCCCGAGTTCTTGATTCCGCCAAACGGGAGCCGTGGATCCGAGGCGACCATGCTGTTGATGAAGACCGCGCCGGCTGCTAGTTCCTCGGCGAAACGTTCTTGTTCCATTAGGTCGTTAGTCCAGGCGGCGGCGCCAAGGCCGAAGCTTGTGGCATTGGCGAGATCAATGGCGTCATCAATGTTCGTAACGCGGAAGAGCATGGCCACCGGACCAAAAACTTCCTCGCATGAAACAGGTGAGGCAAGCGGAATACTGACTAGGACGGTTGGTTCATAATAATTACCGGGACGATCGAGTTTTTTTCCGCCAGTCAGGATAATTGCGCCGGCGGCTACGGAAGCCTTCACCTGCTCGTCCACGTCTTTAAGAATTTGTTCTGTGGCCAGCGGGCCGATGTCTGTGGCCTCATCGAGCGGATCTCCGACCCGCAACGATTTCATCCCTTCAACAAAACTTCGCTCAAACTCATCGTAGATTTCCGCGGCCACAATGAAACGCTTGGCGGCAATGCACGACTGGCCATTGTTAATAGTGCGTGCTTTCACAGCGGTTGTCGCTGCCTCTTCCAGTTTGGCTGAAGGCATGACGATGAACGGATCGCTGCCGCCAAGTTCCAACACTGTCTTCTTGATTTGTTGTCCCGCGATGCTGGCGACGCTGCGTCCAGCCGGCTCACTTCCCGTGAGCGTGGCAGCCACGACGCGGCGGTCTTCCAGGATCCGCTTAACCGCTTCGGAGCCGACGAGCAAGGTCTGAAACGCACCCTCGGGAAAGCCGGCGCGACGAAGGATGTCTTCAATCGCCAGCGCACACTGAGGCACATTGGAAGCATGTTTCAGCAGTCCGACGTTTCCGGCCATCAGCGCCGGCGCGGCAAAACGGAAGACCTGCCAGAAGGGGAAATTCCAGGGCATGACGGCAAGCACCGGTCCGAGCGGCTGGAAACGGACGAAACTCCTGGTCGCATTTGTTTCGGCCGGCTGGTCCGCCAAATGATGCTTGGCAGTTTCGGCGTAGTAACGACAAACCAAAGCGCACTTTTCCGCCTCACCAACAGCGCCTTTGATGGGTTTGCCCATTTCAATGGTCATCAATCTGGCAAAGTCCTCTTTCTCAGCTTCAAGAATTTCAGCTGCACGAAGCATCCAAGCTTCGCGATCAGCCAACGAGGTCCGCTTGTAAGTAGTGAATGCTTCTGCTGCCCGCTGCAGTTTTTCATCGATCTGCGGTTCCGTTAGGGAGTCAAAAGTCTTGAGCGTTTCGCCGGTGGCCGGGTTGATTGATGCGATAGGCATTATTTGATCCTCTGATGGGACTATCAAAATACGCGACGGTAGAGAATATTGCTCAGAACTGCAAGAACTAGTCCGCTGATCGACTCTCAGCCCTGCGTAAGGAGATCCAGTTTTCTCGAAGGAAAACATGCAGCGCTTGCGGCTTTGCCGCCATCCGTGCGGAAAGGCTCTGCCTTTCCGTCAGTTCCTTTTGAATTGAGGCTATGCCTCCGTCATTTGCGCCAAGTAATTTCGTCAAGGTCCATCATTAGCGGCTCATCTTCGCGAGGCTTTCTTTGCCAACATCGCACACTGGAAAAGCGATAATCTTCGGCTCGTTCGACGAGCCCGGCTCTCACTGGGTTCATGTGAATATAGTTTGCTTTCTCCATCAAGCCATTTTCGGTTGAGATCAGTTTCAGATTGGGATGATGGTCCCAAAGGGAAAACTTATGCTCACGAGTGCCATTTGTCTGTCGTAGTTTCTGCAAGCATGATTCGAGACTCTGGTCCTTCAGGTAGTTGATTATTCGCCGACCTGAGATACCATTCACATATCGCAGCACTTCGGAAGGCTTTCTTTGAGACCCGATTAAAGCGTGGAGATGATCTGGCATAATGACGTACGCAAAGATGAGCAGGCTCGCCGACTTGCAGGCTTCCTTAAGCGCTTCGCACATTACCTCTTTGAGTTTTGTGGTTCTGAAAACAGGCAGACGGTTATGCGTAACTGACGTAAGGTAATGAACAGGTGAGTCTTTAGAGATGCGAAACATGAGGCGTAGCCTCCAAAACTAAAGTAATTTCCGGAAAGGCATAGCCTTTCCGCACGGAATGCGGCGAAGCCGCTAGGAACAATGCGGAAGAACTAATAAAGTTTTTAGTCGTAAGGTCTATCGTCGTCAATGGTGAGCCTGAATCTGGTCGCAACGAAATCTTGAGAGAATTCTTGTATCCTATCTGTCGATGACCAAGAACAAGCGCCTCGATAAATTTGCTATCGCTGCGGCTCTTCAGGAGATTGCGGCTCTGCTGGAGTTGAAGGGCGGAAAGGACCGGTTCAAAGCCCGTGCTTATCAGACCGGGGCGCGCGTGATTGGCGGCCTGTCCGACGACCTCGGCGAGGTAGTTCTGGAGAACCGCCTCACCTCGATGCGCGGAATTGGCGACGGGCTGGCCTCACAGATCGAACAGCTTTACCTGACCGGTGAGTCGTCGGTTTTGCAAGGGCTGCAAAAGGAGTTTCCGCCGGGCATCATCGAGCTGTCGGGTGTGCCGGGCCTATCAGTCGGCAAGATCAAAACACTTCACGACGCTTTGGGAATCAAGTCGGTTGCGGAACTGAAGGCCGCGGCGGAAGCGGGCAAGATAAGAAACCTCAAGGGCTTCGGCGCGAAAACGGAGGAGAAGCTGATCGAGACAATCACCAGCCACCGCCAGCGAGGCAAAGGTGAAGACCGGCTGCTGCTGCACCGGGCGCTGCAAACGGCGGAACAGATTGCCATTTATCTTCAGACAGCTCCCGACGCCGCCGAGATCACGTTCGGTGGCTCCTTGCGGCGTTGGAAGGAAACAGTCGGAACCATTCGCCTCGTCGCAAATACAAAGAAACCTGAGGGTCTAGTCAAGCACTTCCTGCGCTTCCCACTTATTGTTGAAGTCATCGAGCAGATGGAAGAGGCTTGCACCGTCCGGTTGGCCGAAGGTGCCCGGGTTTCATTGGTCACCGCTGATCCTTCAGAGTTTGCCCTGGCGTTGCTAACGGAAACCGGATCGCCGGCGCACGTCAACAAGTTGCACCAGATCGCGAGCGATGGAAGCAGCCGGCCGAGATCAACAGGTAAGCAAGGTAAGGGTGCAGGGCGAAAAAATGGTCGCTCCAGTGAACTGCAAACTGAAGCCGACATCTATGATCAGTTAGGAATGCAGTACATCCCGCCTGAGTTAAGGGAAGACGAGGGTGAAATTGAAGCAGCGCTGGCCGGAAAAGTGTCGGAAGATCTGGTTGCCCTCGAGGACATTCGTGGCATGGTCCATTGTCACACCACCTATTCCGACGGCAAGCATTCGATAGAAGAAATGGCCCGGGCAGCTGAGGCGATGGGAATGAAGTATGTGACCATTACGGACCACTCTCCGACCGCCTTCTACGCCGGGGGTGTTACCGTGGATCGACTGAAGCGACAGTGGGACGAGATTGACGAAGTACAGGAGAAGGTCAAGGTCAGGATTCTGCGTGGGACGGAATCTGACATCATCGCGGATGGTCATCTGGATTACCCGGACAAGATTCTTGAACAGTTTGACGTAATCGTCGCGAGCATTCATTCGCGATACAAGATGGACTCGGCCAAAATGACTAAGCGGATTGTGACCGCCATGCGGCAGCCGGTGTTCAAGATTTGGGGACACGCGCTTGGTCGCAAGTTGCTAAGCCGTCCGCCTTTTGAGTGCGACGTCGAGCGGATTCTGGACGTGATCGCCGAATCGCGCGCGGCGATCGAAGTCAACGGCGATCCTAACCGGCTCGACATGGAAGCGCGTTGGATCCGCGAAGCGCGCAAACGAAAGATCAAGTTTGTGATTTCAGTTGATGCTCATTCGACCGGCGCCATGAACAATCTGAAATACGGAGTAGCTATGGCGCGACGAGGTTGGCTCAGGAAGTCTGAAGTTCTCAACACGCTGGGAGTAAAAGCGTTTACCAACGCAGTGCGGCCGCTCTAAAAAGAGCGGGGGAGACCTTGCAGATTCAATTTAGTCGACCGGGATTTACCGGGTAAACACGGTGCGTTTGGCCGCATCCATCCGCGACTCCATCTCGGTTTGCAAATCCCGCCTCAGTCTCCGAATCTCTCTGCAAGTCTGTTTCGTTCTGGAGTCTCCCCGGTGCTGCAAGTCTCGCTCGCTCTTACACTCTCTTGAGCTTGTCTCTTAGCGTGGTTCTGCGGCTTGGCCGCCTTCCGTGCCGTGAGGCTCCCCGCCTCACCGGCACCTCTAATTATTTTGAGGCTATGCCTCCGGGCGACAGGTTTATCATTTGCCAAGGCAGGCGAGCTACTCCATCGAAGGCATCGTTTAGTTTCCGCAGTCGCCCTTCCAGTGTTTCCCTGGCTTCAGCCGCTGGAAGAGGAACTCGATCGAAGCCTGTTCTCTCCGACCAGTGCTCCCATGTTTCCAAGAGCTTTGCATGCGCGCCACTGGCCGTATGAATCTGCGCCGCATGAATCAGAATCTTTCGCTCGAGTTCCCGAGCGGCATCGCCCGGTTTGGACATAGCGGGTTGCGACTTAGCCGAGGCAATTTGGTCAGTTTGGAGAGTACCGTTTGATTGAACTGCTCCCAGCAGCGCGTGGGCGCCGGCAGTGAGACCCTTTAGCTGCCACGGCTCGCGCGCCGTTCCGATCGCCATTACTTGCGGCCAGAGTTGGCGATGGACGAAGGTCACCTTACCTGACACCAACTTGGTAATTAGTACGTCCGGATGATCTTCCAGTTTTTCGTTCACTTGAAATATCGTCTGCGCCAGCGGATGCGACCACCATGATCCTTTTAGCGGCGCGCCAGTGATGAGCGTACAGACGCTGGGAAGCTTTGGGTCGGATTCCAGCAAAAAACCGAAGCTCGAAATTTTGCTAAGAACGCGCTTGAAGTGATTCGCGGTGGCTCTCGTCACGTGCGCGATACTACCTTAATATGAGCCTTCTTTAGCAGGTTTAGCTGGAGGCATCGATGCGCTTCAAGGATTTAGTTAACAATCCGAATCTGATCTCGGGTATCCACAACTACTGCGATCGTTGGTGTGAGCGTTGCAGTTTCACGGCTCGTTGCGCCGTTTATGTTTCGGAACAGGCCGACCCAGATCATGACTCCTCCAGCAGAGATATTAGTAATGCGGCATTTTGGCAAAAGCTGGGCATCATCTTCACCGAGACTCATGAAATGATTGCGGAGTGGGCCGCCAAGAATGACATAGACCTTAGCGAGAAAGCGCTGGCGCCGATTGGCGAACTACTGGAACGGCAGCGGATGGAAACTGAAACGCATCCGCTCGCGAAGGCGGCTGAAAAGTATGCCTGCGACGTAACCGAATGGTTTGATCGAGAGCTTCCGCCGGTTGAAGTGGTCAGCGATATGCCATCTCGATCCCACGACGCCGAATCGAGCTATGATGATCTCTATGAGTCTGCTGAGGTGGTGCAATGGTACCAGTATTTCATCGCCGTGAAGTTGATGCGGGGACTGATGTCGCGAATCGATGAAGACGATTACCTGGCCGAAGACGATCAGCGTGACTCAGACGGCTCAGCCAAGGTAGCGTTGATCGCAATTGACAGATCCATTAGCGCGTGGAAACTGATGTGCGACCACCGACCGGAGAACGCCGATTCAATTAACCAGTTCCTCGTTCAGTTAGAGAAACTTCGGTCCCTAGCGGAAAGGGAATTTCCCCATGGGCGCGACTTCATCCGGCCGGGTTTCGATGAGTTAACTTCAGACTTACTGCACTAAACGTGGCGATCACATCTGATAGTAATTCGCACACACTATTATGAGCTGTCTTTTCTGTGGAATTGTTAGTGGCGAGGTTGGCGCCTCAATAGTCTTCGAGGATGACCACTCAATTGCCTTTCTCGATCATCGCCCGCTTTTCCCCGGCCATAGTTTGCTGGTTCCCAAGAAACATTTTGAAACTCTAATAGATCTGCCGGTTGAGTTGGTCGGACCCTTTTTCGAGAACGCCCAACTTCTGGCGCGAGCTGTGGAAGTGGCGCTGGAAGCGGAGGGTTCGTTCGTGGCTATGAACAATCGGATCAGTCAGAGTGTTCCACATTTACACATCCATGTGGTGCCGCGGCGGAGGAAAGACGGCTTGAAGGGATTTTTTTGGCCGCGCACTAAATATGCAAACCAGGAGCAAATGCTCGCGGTGCAAAAGTTGATTCAGGCCGCAATCGTCGCAATCAAAGAATCCTCAAAAATCTAAACGCGGATGTTCAAGGAAAAGAGCGGGGGCAAGCCCGCCTTCCTGACCTCGAGCTGATCACAGGCCGTGAGCTAATGCCGTCGGAAAGTCATCCAGGTAAATCTCCACAACGGCGCCAATAACCTCGGGGTTGGGAAGGCGGGCTTGCCCCCGCTCTTTTGTGTTGTCAAAGAAACTCTTGTTCGCATGACAATGTGCCATCAAGAAATTTTTCGATATCACTAAAAAATAAAACACATAAAAATTTGATCTTAAAAAGCGATGAGAGTATAAACCTCCCTGTCGCGAGGGTCATGGCCTTCGAGACCGACGAAGGGATCGGCAACCGATGTGGTGACACACGGAAGAGGGAATCAGCAGGCGGCTGTTGATTCTACTGACGCCCTTTGACGAAGCCGAAAGGCTTTGCTAGAGGAGGCTGAGAGGTCTTCTCGAGCCATTCGGATAAAAACGAGTGGCACCCTTTAGGAAGGACCCGCTGAAGGGGGCGAATGGTTTGGCGCAAGCTGGACCAACGTTGTCGGACCGTAACCGAAGGTGGAGGAAAAGCCACCAGAACAAAAACCTAAAGGCACCGCGTTCGAAAGGATGCGAGAATTGCGAAAGCGGTTCGAGTGCTGACCGAGGATCTAACTGACCGCCAGTTGGTCATCGGGATACAAATCGGCAGCCTAGTGTGTACATGCGAAGCTGCCACCCTTTTTAAAAGTTTAGGTTTGATGGCTTCGGCTGGAGAGCTTGAGCGGATAAATGGGAAACGGATTGCGCTACCGTCAGCTTGCTGAAGGTAGCGTTTTCCGTTTTTGCGCACCTGCCCCTGGACGGTTATTATTAAGACTCAATCCAATTATTCTTTTGTCGTCGCGTAATGCTCCCCCAGTCTCCCTCGAGTTTTGCGCGCCCTGAACCTCGAAGGAGATCAAATCAATGAGTGAATCAAGAATGCAGGAGAGCGCGGAATACAAGCCCGGCACGTTTTGTTGGGTCGAATTGGGAACCACCGACGGCGAAGCAGCGAAAAAGTTTTACACCGAACTGTTTGGCTGGGGCTTCAACGATCATCCAATGGGACCCGACATGGTCTACACCATGCTAACGCTCGACGGTAAGGAAGTGGGTGCTCTATATAAAATGCCCAGCGAGATGGCTTCGCAGGGAATTCCACCAAACTGGTTGTCGTACGCGTCAGTTACCAGTGCGGACGACAGCGCAGCGAAGGCAAAAGAATTAGGTGCCACTCTGATGAAAGAGCCGTTTGATGTTATGGACGTTGGTCGAATGGCCGTCGTCCAGGATCCAACCGGAGCTGTTTTCGCCATCTGGCAAGCAGGGCACCATAAAGGCGCGGCAGTTGTGAACGTCCCCAATTCTCTCTGCTGGAATGAACTATCAACTCCTGACACTGCAAAGGCCGGCGATTTTTATACGGGCTTGTTCGGATGGGCCAGGGACGATAAGGACATGGGGCCAATGACTTACACATCGTTTATGAATGGCGATCAGCCGGCGGGGGGAATGTATACGCCAACCCCGGAGATGGGAGAGATTCCACCACACTGGCTGGTGTACTTTGCGGTAGATGATGTTGACGCCAAACTTACGAAGGCCGGCGAACTCGGATCGACGACAATTGTGCCGGCGATGGACATTCCCGACGTCGGACGGTTTGCGGTAATTCAAGATCCGCAGGGTGCGGTGTTTGGAATTATTAAACTTAGCTGTGTTCCAGCCTAACGCCAGTTCGGTATCACATTGCTATTGACGCCGGTTTGGGCCGGGCAACGGTCATAAGTAGGAAAAGGAACGGGTTTGCTAGAGCGGCAAGTTGGACCACAGGGTCGAGCTTGCCGCTCTCTAAATGAAACGTGGCAGCGCAGACATCTAGCCTGCCCGTTATCGTCGCTACTCAACTTAAGGCAGATTGGTTCAGTTGGGCTATTGGGTGATTCGGGTCATCTGGTGAATTCTGTTAATCCTGTCTAAAGAAGCCCCGGCTGTATCACCAGTTTTGGACAGGATATCCAGGATTCACAGGACAGTTTGAGGGTCACGGTTCAGCGCCAAATGCTCGTGAGCTGCACCCCCATGCCGAGCTCGCTCCCGCACAGTTACTTTGACTAACGAAATCACGCGACTTATGAAATCACGCCTCGTTTGGCTGCTCCTCTGCCTCATCTGGGGATCGACCTGGCTATTCATTAAGCTCGGACTAAGTGATTTACCACCCTTCACTTTTGCCGGGATAAGATTTGTTATTGCTTGCACCATTCTCTTCACGATAGTAATGGTGCGGCGGCTGCCTTTACCACGCACCCGAGCTGACTGGATGCTGCTGGCTACCACTGGGATCCTCTCCTTTAGTCTGAATTACGGGTTGCTCTTTTGGGGCGAGCAATATATCTCGTCCGGCCTGGCCGCCCTGTTGCAAGCCACGATTCCGGTATTTGGTCTGGTCATCGCACATTTTTACCTTCCCAAGGAACAAATGACGCCGGTCAAGATCCTCGGAGTAATGATGGGAGTGGTGGGCGTCGGCGTGATCTTCTCAAACCAGTTAAGCGTGGCCGGACCCAGGGCGTTGGCAGGTTCTGCAGTTCTGGTCGCTGGCTCGGCGTGCGCGGCTTACGCAAACGTACTGGTGAAGGCGCGCGGAGCAAAGCTCAATCCGGCCATCCTGGCTGGTGGGCAAATGTTTTTTGGTCTCATCCCGCTATTGCTGATTGGAATTCCTCTGGAAGGAAATCCTATCAACTTTCATTGGACGCGGATGGCGATCATTTCTCTGTTCTACCTGGCAATCGTTGGGTCCGTCGCCGCCTTTCTGCTTTACTACTGGCTGATTCAGCATATGGAAGTGACGAAGACAATGCTGATCGCCCTGGTCACGCCGGTGATTGCCGTCACTCTGGGAGTGCTGGTGCTGAATGAAGAATTAAACTGGCGGACCTTCGCCGGCGGGGCAATGATAATTTCCGGGATTGGTTTGATCGTGCTGCGGAAGGCGAAAAAACGGGATGCGGAGTTAATTTCCACTGGTTGATGCTCGCGGCCTAATGTTTAGCAAACTATGTCCGTCGGAGCTTACGCTTGATCAGCGTCTGGCGTGGTGTTCAATCTTTTTTCACCTTATCGCGCAACTCACGAAGTCCTTGCGAATTGATGATTGCGATGCGATCTCCTCTGAACAAGAGCAATTTCTTCCGACGAGGACCGTTCGTCTGGACATTGATCTGTGGCAGCTCTCCAAGCCAATCATTCAAATCATCCTTCGTAACAAGAGGGAAAGCCATAGCCTCGCTAAACAGATCCTCGTAGGGCAGATCCGATCCGCGATGGCTAGCCAAGACTTGGATAACCTTTTCACGAGCAAGTGCATTGTATCGCTGATGTAGTTGCCGCATTAGAGGCGACTTTGATGGGCCGACCTCAAAAAAGGCTAGTTGACTTGTCCTTTTAGCTTTTGTCTCATTTCTTATGTCGTCTTGTGTCTTTATTGCTTCCTTCTCTGCGTTCTTGAAAACTTCGATCCCCCGAAGGTTGTTTGTCGCGAACACTAGATGGTAACGAACCTTCTCTTTTGTCGGATCTAGAATTACTGCTTGCGAGACATAGCGAAACCGACAAATACCTTTTAGGCTCTTACAGTATTCTTGCACCGCTGCTTCTTCGCGTTCTCCAGTTCCTTTAGGCAAACCACGGATTCGTTCGAGAACTCCGGGACGTCCAAACAATTCGTGGTAACTTGATTCTCGACCTCTTGCATCGACGAAGCGTGTTAGGAAAGAAGTCATCAGGTTGAAGAGTACTTCGCATGGTCGTTCCCGTAGGAATGGCTTCAACTTCGACATCGGCGTGGCTGCCCAGCCCTTTTGGTCGAGAAATACAAACTTGAACGGGTTCGTTCCAAGAGCAGCGATCTGCGCATCAATCGCACTGATATTTTCGATGAAGCGACCTCTTAAGGCGATGGCACGGACGCTCTCGGTTGAATTCTCTTTCGCAAACCGATCAAGTCTGGCAAACGGTTTTGGTTTCGTCTCGACAAAAATGCACAGCCCCCTTATGACTATTTGACGAGTCTTGAACAAACCATCTATCGCTTCATTGAGAGCTCGAACGGCAATGCCGAAGGACGCATCCGCGAATTCTTCGTGCTTGGCGCCCCAAGGGCCGGCGAATCCATCAACAAAAACTAGCGAGTCCCATGCGCTTCCGCCGATAATATAGGCCCAACTCGATAGATACTTTTTTAGCAGGTAATGCTTAACATACGCCTGCTCGCGTCCTCCTTCGTAATTTGTGAGATCCAATTCAGCCATGAAGTGGTCGCGTGTGCGGTAGCCCATCCCAAGTTGTCCCATCAAGAATGCGGCCGGCATGTTTTTTGCCGACCCGTGCCATGTTAACTGGTCTCTCGTTGAGGAGTTCGAGGAGTCTTGGTCGGACCGTTTCGTTAGTAAGTTCAGCAGGAACCCAGTTACCCCATTGCTTGAAATGAAATGGCACATCGAACTCTTCGCATTGATTCAAAAGACCCACGACCCAATCGGGATGCATTGGACGCGAATGTCCGCCACTCTCACCGCCAGCAATGATCCAGTCAATAGGGTGAAGTCCCGGCTTATTAAACCAAGGGCGAAGGTTGAGCTGACCGAGCAATGGTTCGCATGATAAGAAGCGGACAGCAGCCGCGGTTCTCAAAAGAAATGGTAGTCGCTTTTCTGCCAAGGTTTGGTTTTCCACGCTCGTACCCAACCAAACGTTTGCTGGCCAATCGTCCCGCCAGGGGACAAGTCTTTGGATGTTTTGGGGACGCTTCGTTAGGAGAAGCCAGTCAAGATTCGGAGTGTTCCGGATCAGTTCCCAGAGCCGTTCGCGTTGCTCATTTAAATCAGAGCGACGCTCGAAAACATCAGCCATGCTGGCACAGAAGACCCTCTCACGAACACCGGCGAGTCCAGCTTCGTTATTCCATTTAAGAGGTTCTCGCCAATGTGCATCGGTGAAGAATCGGCGGGGAGCATTGGTTCCCCAAAGCCCGTGACCCATGCGCTTGGCCCACAACTCCGCATAGCAGTGGTCGCAAGCAGGCGAAACCTTGTTGCATCCCCACCAAGGGTTAAATGTGTGGTGCGTCCATTCAATGTGAGAGTTCTTCGCCATTAACGTGCGGATTGTAGCTTTATGGCTGTTTGATAGCGAATAGTTTACCTCAGAGAGAATTCTCCGATGATGAAAGAGTTCTTGTAGCTGGATCGAGATCTTCAGTCTGTGCCAGCAAGTAAGCCTCAACAGCACGTTTTGCTAAATTGAATTCATTTGCAGGATAGCAATCCGGCAGCTTTCGTAATTGATTGATCTGAGCTGAGGTCAGCCAGTATCCACCAATCTCCAGGCCAAACAGATTAGGAACGGCCAACTCAAGGGCGGTGCGATGGACGGCTCGGAGATACCTGGCAATTTGCGAGTCGACATGAACTACGCAATCGGCGAGGGCAAAGGCGCAGAGCGTTACGTCTGACTCGTTGTTTTGAAGATTCAAGTCTTCGTTGTTAGCCACAATATCCTCATCCAGGCGGAACATCGGGAGATCTAAAATCGAAAAGCTGAGATCTCAAGGAGATCTCGGTCATCCCTTTGCGGACCTTTGCGAGGGCTTTGCGTCCTTTGCGGTTATCCTGTTCTTAATCCACTCAGGAAGTAAACGCAAAGGACGCAAAGCCCTCGCAAAGATCCGCAAAGGATGTCTATACGCGCGTCTCGCTTTCTCGCGGACGCTTCCCGGGAAGCAGCCTGAGCCGCCTCAAAAGTCATTGCCTTGGCCACTCGGCAAGGCCCGCACCTCTAAAATCGGAGGATCTCAAGCAGGGTTTGGATAGTTGCGAATCAGTCCTCGCACTACGCCCTGGAGCTGGAGTCTGCCGGGTGTCTTAATAAATATTGGTTTGAACTGGGGGTTGGCCGGCTCTAATCGAATGAAGTCAGACTCGCGATAAAACTTCTTCACCGTTGCATAGTTTCCGTCGATGAGGGCAACCACCATCTGGCCGTTCTCGGCTGTCTGTTGAGACGAGACGATGATGATGTCGTTGTCCTGGATGTTCTCATCGATCATCGAATCGCCGCGAACGCGCAGTGCAAACATTCGCCCGCGCCCCATCATGTTCTTTGGGGCAGAGACGGTTTCGTGAGTGAGAATCGCTTCGATAGGCTGACCGGCCGCCACTAGGCCTAACAAAGGGATTTCATAATCATCTTCGACAGTTTCCGGTTTGACGATCTCGATTCCGCGGCTAACGTTGGGAATGCGCTTGATGAGCCCTTCACGCTCGAGTGCTGACAGGATGCTGTGCACGCTGGCCGATGAAGTCATCTGAAATTGCTTCCCAATTTCGGCTATCGTGGGAGGCTGTTTCTGGCTTTCTGAATACCGGCCGATAAAGTCGTACACCTGCCTTTGGCGTGCTGTTATAGCCATCTCAATTCCCTCTGCTAAAAATCTTGCTTCAAGCGAGCCCACTGTGATATTTTCGGTCGCAGGCGAAAATCACGCGAATATTAACGAATATAGATAGTGAGGTCAAGGAATAAATAAGGGAAGCTTGAATGGGTGATTTGCAGGTTAGAAAGGGTGGTCATCCGCAGATTACGCAGATTCCATAGCGCGGCTTAGGCCGCAACCAAAATAAGAACGCTCCATGACTCAGAATCTGGCATGATCGTTTGAAGCAACAGACGAAGAGCCGGAGGCGAGCCATGAAGCGTTTTCTGGAGCGGCACCGCGACCGCATAACTGGAA
>JANNJZ010000411.1:0-22304 GCA_031396065.1 Pyrinomonadaceae bacterium
GCGGTATTTCCTTCTTACGCTCTTTTAACCTGGACTTCTGATACTGGGGCGTCGCCAAGTGGTAAGGCACCGGCCTTTGAAGCCGGCATTCGTAGGTTCGAATCCTCCCGCCCCAGCCATCTTGGTAGTAATGAGTGATGAGTCATGAGTGATGAGTATTGAGCCAAGCTGATTTGCTTTTACTCACGACTCATGACTCATTACTCATCACTTTAACGTAAGTGGCTGGGGCGGGAGGATTCGAACCTACGAATGCCGGCTTCAAAGGCCGGTGCCTTACCACTTGGCGACGCCCCAGTATCAGAAGTCCAGGTTAAAAGAGCGTAAGAAGGAAATACCGCACGAATCCAAGGCGCTAACGTATTCGATCCGAGACAATGTAACACAGGGAAAGACGCGCCAGCCCGCTTCCGGTTGAATTTCACTTATAGCGCGTTGTTGTGCTTCCTGATCTGCAAAGATACCAAATACGCTTGAACCACTTCCAGCCAATAACGCGCGGAAAGCACCAGCCTGAAGTAGCATCTCTTTAGCTCGTCTAATCTCAGGCTCAATATCAAAGATCACCGACTCAAAATCATTCTGCAACTCGGCATAAGGTGGCCATGGTAACGAATTTTCCGAAATAGGCTCCTTACGCGAACTAGAGAGAATAGGATCGGTCTCCAATGTTGTCAAGGCGTCGGAGCGTAACGCACCATAGGCCTCAGCCGTGGAAATACCAGCATTTGGGGTAATCACGATCAGTTGTTGACTGTCGCCTCCGTTATCCGGCAGCGAGGACAAGGTAGCGCCAATCCCGGTGGCCAATGTGCATCCACCCAGAACGAAAAACGGCACGTCAGCTCCAATCGTAGTTGCGAGTTCAAGTAGCGACGGCAAAGTTGTTTCGACCTGCCATAATTCGGCGAGCGCTAACAAAGTGACGGCGGCATTCGAGGAGGCTCCTCCCAATCCAGCCTTCGTCGGAATTCTCTTCGATAGTCGAACGCGAGCACCTAAGTCGACTTGATAGCGATCCTTGAGTGCGTAGGCAGCGCGAATGATCAGGTTGCGCTCGTCTGTAGGGAGGTCAGGCTCGTCGCATGAAAGCGCGACTGAACCATCTTCACTTAGTTCAAAGTGCAGATCGTCATGAAGCGAAATTGTTTGAAGTACGGTCTTTACTTCGTGGTAACCGTCCGAACGTCTGCCCAAAACCTGCAAACTCCAATTGATCTTGGCAAACGAAGGAAGACTTAATGAAGATTGACTCACTTGGGTAGCGGCGCTATTCGGTCGAACCATCTAGTCGCCGCTCCTGAATACGGAGGGAGTCTAGCGGGCAATTAAGACTTGGGTTAGATAAACGCTGCCGTCGGTTGAAACATAGCTGCCAATCGCGGAAGCCTGAAAGCCGATATAAAGTATGTTGGCACGATGTCCCGGAGAAATCATCCACCTTTCTACTGCAAAACCACCGGGATCCTCGTAGCCCTTATTATACGCGATGTTCTCACCGATAACCCTGAACCGCGGAATTCCGGTCGCTCGCGCTCGATCTTTCAATTGCAAGCCCTCGAGGGTTTCGTGCCCGAAGTATCCTTGGCGCACCATGCTTTCAGAATGATCTCGCGCCATACGGCAAAGGTCGGCATCCCAGGCAAGAGGTGCCAATCCATTTTCGACACGAACCTGATTAGTTTTCTCAAACGCACGTCGTTCAATCACCGTGGCCTCATCGATTGACGGTGACACTGAGGTTCCGGCGGCGTGAGCGAGAGGCTGGCCTTCCCTCGTCGTCACACGCCGAGGTCTTGAATTCGCGACGTCGTTGCGAGTGTCAGAAATTAGTCGCGCTACAGGACGTGGCTGGATGCTTTGTGCCGAGGTATGGTGGAAAAACGCGAATATCAGGAGACCAAGAAAACTCAATGCAGAGATTCTGGAAGACAAACCTCCAGAGAGACGGGGGTACATTATTAGAATCATCGAGAGAATCCCGCTTAGCTTGGCGCCAAGTGAAAGGCCTTGAGGTAGGCTGTTTAGGGAATGAACCTCGCCGGGGCTGGCAGGTTAGTAATATCAAATTCAGAGTAGCAAAAGCGCTAAACCAAGATCAACACTTTTCGGTTGGCGGACTAACTAGTTTGGAACTAAACGAGAATTAGCCGCGCGGCTCTGGCGAATCCGGGTCATTTTGGGCGGGAGAAAAGCGCTGGACCGCCCTTTCCCAAGCGGTTCGCACAGGGTAGCAATAAAGGAGGACGGCAACCGCGACCAGGCCGGCTCGGTAGGTGTAGGTGTCATCACCCGTAACTAACGTCGCCCCAAAACCAACGAGTGCCACTGTAGCGCCTATCAGGGCGATTTGCAGGGTTGTCCGCTGCAAAGTAATCAACAGCCCCGATGTACCCCTCAGCCCCGTAATATCCTGCAATCGCATAGTTGCAAATCTGGTGCGTCGATACGCAATTGCGCCCAATCCGAGGCCCAGAATGGCAATTAGGACGGCCATGTGGAGCGATGGGTAAGTGTGCTCCGTGAGGAACTTCTTGCTGACAAAGGCAAGCACGCAAAGCAGCACCACTCCAATCAAAAGCCCGCGCACTGTCCGGGCCGTTATTTTGTGACGGCTTTCCAAGTCAGACTGAGCGCTTGGTGTTGCTTTAGACGAGGTCATAGTTTCCATCTATTTGAATCATCCACCAGATTAATACAAATGAGCAAGGCAAAGCGCAAATCAAAACGGCCTGCCGTGCAATCACGACAGGCCGCCTCAAGTGTGGTCCGTCTCCGCTAGGGCTTGAATGGCGCCGCTGTAGCCGGCGCGACCGGCGGAGTCTGACTCGCATTTTGCGTAGCGGGTCGCTGGTTGGGATTGGGAGTTGGGCTGCTTGGTCGGCGCTGAACTGGCGCCACTGGAGTCACATTAGTTGGCAACTGACCGTTGTACTTCATGGCTTCGTCGATCAGGTCAGTCGCGCCCTCCGGCTTGTCCTTGCTGATTAGGATCCCATTGGGATTAACCGTGACGTCGGCCTTTCCCATCACTTCCTTCATTATTCCTTGCACAAAGCCCGGGCGTTCCGGCGCCGGAAGATTCTTTCGGGTGGGATCGGGCTCGGGAACCGGCACTCCGATAATACCTAGCTGTTCCCTCGCTTCGTCGGCGTAATCACTATTGGGATGATTACGCAGGAGGTTCTGGTAATACTTGGCCGCTTCGTCCGGCTCTTCCTCTTGCTGGAACGTGGTAGCCAAACGAAAAAGAACCTCATCCGTCAACGAGAAGTTCGGATATTTGTCTACTATTTCTTTGAGGCGAGATTGTGATCCCTTAAGCCCGCCTTTGTGGCCTTTGTAGCGAGCGTCATAATAGAAACGCGCAATTTGCAAGTTGTGCATTCCTAAACTTTCCTGCGTCTCTTTCAGATTAGCCTCCACCACGGGCCGAAGTTTGGTCTGAGGATACTGCTGCAGAAGCGACTTGAGGCGTTGTTCTGCTTTGCGCGCATGAGTGACGTCGCGATCGGCAAGCCCCATCTGCCTCATTTCAGATTCTGCCACCTTCAACATGGCATCATCAGCAAGGGGATCCGTAGGAAAGAAGGTGAGCCAGTCCAGATAGCCCTGTGCTGCCTGAACCAATGACGAAGTAGACCCCTCGAGGTAAAAAGAATCGGCGATGGCGAGCTTTGCCAATGGCAGGAAGGCTGAGTCGGGATAGGTGTTGATTATGGTCTGAAATAAAAGCCTGCCCGTTTCGTGATTATTCTTCCGGACTTCCTTTACCGCCTCCTCGAACAGTACTCGATCTCGGCCGGCGGCGGCCGAGCCGGTCAACTCTTCATACTTATTGTCTTCGCCGCCTCCGAGGAGACCAAATAAACGACCCTTCTTCTTCTTTTTGCCGGACGTGCTGCTCGAAGCCACAGTGGTAGTCCTGGCACTCGCTGTCGACTGCAGGCCAGCCTCTACTCTCGTAGTAAGTTCTGCTACAGAACTCTCAAGCCGATCGAGAGTCGTTTGGTCGTAGCGTTCAGAGCGTTCTTGTTTTCCGCGGATATCGTTAACTTCAGAAAGAAGAGACCCGACTTCTTTGTCGAGACCGCGAAGTCGCTGGCGAGGATCGTCAGGATTCTTTTTATCCTTTTCGCTCGGGGCACCCATCGATGAGATCGCGCTAGTCAGAGATCGCCGCATGGACTCAAGCTTTGACCGCATAACGTCAAGGCGCTGCATTGTCGGAAGCTCGCTCTGCGTGCCCCGCTGCGCAGACGCCAAACCGGATAAAGCCAGGATCAGCGCCACGCAAATTACCAAACCAGGACCAAAGCGAGAATGCATAACAAAACCTCCAAAAACAGATTGTCGAATTTCCAACTAATGTCTAAACGCCTCAATTCGAAGCTCTAAAACGATCCCGTGTATTCCAACCAGGGGCTCGGCGTTATTAAAACTTCAGTTCCGCTACACCCATTGCACCGTGGCTTCACGGAGCCCACGTACCGCGGCCTCCGGATTGTCAGCGCCGAAGACCGCTGATCCTGCCACAATGATTTCGGCACCTGCCATGACCACGGAAGCGATATTCTCAAGATCGATGCCGCCGTCAATCTCGATCCGCGTTTCCAAATGGCGCTCATCTATCATTCGCCTCAACCGGCGCACTTTGTCGACCGATGTTGGAATGAACTTCTGCCCGCCAAACCCCGGGTTTACGGACATGACCAGCACATAATCAGCAAAGTGTAACGCTTCACTCAGGCTCTCAATCGGCGTCGCTGGATTAATCACCACGCCTGCTTGGGCGCCGGCTGTTTTGATCGAGGCGAGCGTTCGATGCAGATGAGCGTCCGCTTCCACGTGCACCGACACCATTTTTGCGCCAGCCTCGACAAACTGTGCGGCATATCGCCCCGGCTCGGAGATCATCAGGTGTGCGTCGATGGGAAGGTCAGTAGCTTTTGCAATTGACTTCAGAACCGGCAAACCCACCGTCAGGTTAGGCACGAAGTGCCCATCCATGACGTCGAAGTGAAGGATCGTGGCACCGCCACGCGTCACTGCTTCTATTTCTTCCCCCAGACGGAAAAAGTTGGCTGACAAAATCGAGGGGGCGATGTCAATTGCGCTGACATTCATCTAGGTAACCACGAAGCAAACCAGGGAAATACCTTCAAAAACTTAATCAATTCTCTTTCGGCGGCTTGTTAACCGGAGACGGCTTAACTGCGGGCGGACGCGTGCTCCCATTATCGTTACGGGCTGGATTGACATTGGCGTTCGCCGGTGGCCGATTTGAATTCAGGTTCGTCGCCTTATTTGAGTTGCCGCTATTAGCGTTCTTATTTGTTGCCGGCCGATTGCTGTTGGAGTTGCGGTTTCCAGCGTTGGCGTTATCGTTTGCGTTCTTGTTGGTGTTTTTGTTGCGCTTGGGCTTGTTTTCGTTTGCTGCGGTAGAATCGTTTGTGTTCTTACCGTCAGTTTTCTCCTCAGGAGTCGGCTCAGGAGCAGGGGTTAAGGACGACTCCCCTTCCTTCACGAGTCGGCTAATATCCATCGCGACCGTTTGCCCTGCTTTCACGACCTCGCCGCCTCGTGGCAACTGAAAAAGCACCGTATCAGCCTTCACTTGACTCGGTCTGGTTGCACGGACGCGAAAGTTCAGGCCGGCACTTCCCAAAATCCGCTCGGCTTCGAATCGGTCCTTTCCCATCACGTCAGGCACCGTAACTTCCGGGCTGCGAAGCGAAAGATAAACTGTGGAGGCAAGGCCAAACAGAAAAAGAATCGCGATTAAGATCGCGATACTTAGCCGTCGAAGTGTCGAGAGTGCCCCACCGGCGATATTCACGTGTCAACCCTCTCTACTGAGCGAGACTACCAAACCAACCGCAGCTAAGTTGCAATCAGGACCGCAATCCGGCTGCGAAGTCTAACATCCGTCCCACACACTCGCAAGGCAGCCTTTTTCCGTGCTAAAGGCGATTGTCACTCCCTTTTTCTCTCAAAGGCGCAAATGAAAAAGCCATCAGTGCCCTCGCGATGTGGCCATGTACGGGCCGTACCCAGAGATGTTGTCAGAGCCGAACCGAGGGGCAATTCCACCAACCTAAACCCCTTATTCTTTTCAAGGAACGCTTCCCGAATGTCTTCATTCTCGTCAATCTCTACCGAACAGGTTGAATAAACCAGTCGGCCTCCCGGTTTCACGGTCCCGGCTGCGTTGAAAAGAAGCCTGAGCTGACGCTGCGACAAATCCTGGATATCAGCGGGTGTGATGCGCCAGCGGATCTCGGGGTTGCGCCTGAGCGTGCCTGTTCCTGAACAAGGCGCGTCAACCAACACTCGGTCAAAAGCCCTTTCGACCAGCGGCAACGGCTGCAACCCGTCGATGGCTACGCAATGGATGTTACTGAACCGCTGCGACTTGGCTGTCTGAATAATGGTCCGCAGACGATGCTCGTGCACATCTGAAGCGACTATGGCGCCGGAATTCGAGATGCAGTCGGCGATCTGAGTAGTTTTGCTCCCCGGGGCAGCACACAAGTCGAGCACCCGATGACCAGTTTGTGCGTGAAGCACGCCGGCCACAAGCTGCGATGCTTCGTCCTGAACATAAATCTGGCCTTCGGCAACTAGTTCGGCCAGCAAACTGCCGGCGCCACTAATTCTCCATGCGTCGCTTACGATTTTTGAGGGAACCAGTTCAGCCCCCGATAGTCGCAACTGCTCCACAATATCCGCCGACTTTGCACGATTTCCAATGACGCGAAACGCAACCGGCGCAGGTTCATTGTTGGAGCGGGCAAACGCTTCCGCTTCTTCCCTTCCGAATGCTTTGGTCCAGCGTTCGATCAGCCAGCCGGGATGCGAAGTGGCGACCGCGATCCTTTCGGTCATGTCATTGATGGCCTTAGCGGGATCGACTTCCGGCTCTCGCGTGGCTCGTCGTAAGACTGCGTTGACCAAACCACTAGCGGATCGCAGCCGCGCGAAGTTAACTAATTTGACTGATTCGTTGACTGCCGCGGACGCGGGCACACGTGAAAGGAATCGTAATTGATAGAGGCCAAGCCTTAATATGAGCCGAACGGCCGGGTCCAACTCGGCGACTTTCCGATTCGCGTAGTACTCAATAAGTTTGTCCAGCCACAATTGCCAACGCAGGACTCCCATCACCAGCTCATGGCACAGAGCCCTATCAAGCGGCGACAAATCCGATTCCCTGCTGGCTAACAAAACGGAAGCGTATGCGCCTTCTTCGACGCGAAGGAGAATCTCAAGTGCCGCACGTCTGGCTGGGGAAATGGGCGATTGGTTGGGACTAGACTTCGCCAAATCGATCACCAATCTGCAAATGACTTCCGTTAAGGAAATCTCTGACCTTCATCCGGCGTTTTGCTTCGGGCTGCACTTCGAGCAACCGCAAAGCAGTCCCTTCACCACACTTCATCAGGAGCTCGTCACCATGGGCGACAACCACCTGCCCCGACTCCCTGGCTTCGTCGCCGGGCCGGGTAGCTTCCACCGAGGCTTTCCAGAGGATTAGCCGGTGAGACTTGTAGAACGTGTACGCGTTGGGCCATGGCTGGAACCCCCTGATGCAACGCTCAATCGTGACCGCATTGCTGGACCAGTTAATCAGTCCATGAGGCCGGGTTAGCATCGGCGCAAAGGTAGCGTCGCGATCATGCTGGGGACGAGGGGTCATCACATCAAGTTGCGAAAGGGTTTCGCTGAGCAATTCGGCCCCCACTTCCGAGAGTCGCTGCATAAGTTCAGGCGCAGTTTCTGTTTCGCCAATCAGCGTTTCCCGCTGCAAAAGAATTGGCCCCGTATCAAGATTCTCCTCAATGAACATGGTCGTGACGCCGGTCTTCTGTTCTCCAGTGACGATAGCCCAATTGGCGGGAGCGGCGCCGCGATAGAGTGGCAGCAGGGAGAAATGGACGTTAATGCAGCCCCTGCGTGGGGCGCTTAGATATTCAGCTGGAAGAATGCGACCGTATGCAACAACTACCGCTACATCGGCTTGGTACGAAGCAAACAGCGCTTTGGTCTCGTCCGTTTTGATTTTCCTGGGTTGCTCTACGTGAAGCCCACGTTCGAGAGCAAACGTCTTGATAGCCGGCGAGTGCATTTTGTCACCGCGGCCAGCAGGCTTGTCTGGTTGGGTCCAAACAGCGACGACTTCGTGTCCGTCTTTCAGCAAACGCCGCAATGAAGGAACTGCGGACTCCGGGGTGCCCATGAAGACTATGCGCATACTCTTGGCGGCTTTGCCGCAATCCGTGCGGTAAGGCTCAGCCTTACCGTTAGGCAACAAACATGAAAAGGAGGCTGCGCCTCCCTTTTTGAGGCGCAGCCTCAGTTAATCTAAAGTACTCGCGGAAAGGCAACAGCCTTTCCGCACGGAAGGCGGCAAAGCCGCATTCCCAGTTCTCAAATTCAAATCGCCGCTCGCTTCTCCGAAAGCTTGCCCGTCGTCGCGCCGACTTTCTCAGCCGAGACCTTCGCCTGCATGAAAAGCAAAAGATAATCGCGGCCGCCCGCTTTTGAATCAGTACCCGACATATTGAACCCGCCAAACGGATGAACGCCCACTAACGCCCCCGTGCACTTGCGGTTGAGATACAGATTTCCAACATGAAACTCCCGCCGCGCTCTCTCAATCTTTTCCTCGTCCGTACTGTAGACGGCGCCGGTCAGCCCATACTGGGTATCATTGGCGATCTTCAAGGCCTCGTCATAGTCCTGCGCTTTTATCACCGCGAGCACCGGGCCAAAGATCTCTTCCTGCTCAATAGTCGAGCCCGCCTTCACATCGGCTATGACGGTAGGCTCAACAAAGAACCCCTGCTCCCCGTCCGAACCACCCCCGGCAAGTACTCGACCGCCTTCGCTTTTCCCCTTCTCAATATACTCATTGATGCTTTTGAACGCTTTCTCATTAATGACGGCGCTCATGTTCGTCGCTGAATCCTGCGGGTCGCCCATCTTGATCTTCTCGGTTCGCTCGACAATCTTGTCGAGCATCTGATCGTAGACCGCGGCATCGATAATTGCGCGAGAGCACGCCGAACACTTCTGCCCCTGAAATCCGAACGCCGCCTGGACAATCCCGGTCGCCGCATCGTCGAGATTCGCATCGTCGGCAACTATGGTCGCGTCCTTGCCCCCCATCTCGGCAACCACTCGTTTGATCCAGATCTGGCCCTCGTGAACCTTCGCCGCGCGTTCGTTGATCCGAAGTCCAATCTCCATTGAACCAGTGAACGCCACAAAACGCGTCTTTGGATGATCCACCACCACATCGCCGACTTCCGCGCCCGAACCCGTCATGAAGTTAACTACACCGGCAGGTAGCCCGGCTTCTTCAAGAATTTCGAAAAACTTATAAGCGATTGTCGGCGCGTCTGAAGACGGCTTTAGAACAACTGTATTCCCGGTCACGAAGGCCGCAGACGTCATGCCTGCCATAATTGCGAGCGGAAAATTCCATGGTGGAATCACCGCAACCACTCCCAACGGAATGTATTCCATCTTGTTATCTTCGCCAGAAACTTTTACCAGCGGCTGGCCTTCTGCATACCGCAGCATCTCTCGACCGTAAAACTCCAGGAAGTCAATTGCTTCAGCAGTATCACCGTCAGCTTCCGCCCAGGTCTTGGCAACCTCGTGGACCATCCAGGCGGACAGCTCATGCTTACGCTCGCGCAGGATAGCAGCTATGCGAAACAAGAACTCAGCACGACCTTCGGGACTGGTATTCCTCCATGTTTGAAACGTGTCGTACGCCGACTCCACTGCCTTGTTCGCGAGTTCTTTCGTGGCTTTTTGGAAGCGGCCTACCACCTGGGTACGATTGGCTGGATTGATACTGTCCAGCTTTGCTTCGGTTTCAATTCGCTCACCGCCAATCACCAGCGGATACTCGCGGCCCAGCTCGCTCGTGACCTTCTCGAGTGCAGCGCGCATGGCTGCGGCATTCTCTTCTTTGCTGAAATCAGTAAACGGTTCATTGCGGAATTCAGTTGGCATATTTACCTCAATTTAGCTCATTCGTAGTGAGTCCAAAGTCGGAGTACCTTAACGGCATTCTCCTCCCTGAGGACTTGGTAGATTAATCGATGTTGGATATTGATTCTGCGGGAATAGGCACCAGCGAGATCACCCACTAACTTTTCGTACGGCGGAGGCGTCTGGAATGGGTTGTCACCCAAAATTCTCAACAATTCCTCGGCCTTCTGGCGTAAACCTGCACCCGCAAGCTTCTTTGCGTCTTTCTGCGCCTGCTTCGTGAATACCAGTCGCCAGCTCACCAAGTAAGCTCCGTTGAGCACTCCTCAGGCGGCGTCTTGAGGCCGTCACGAATGGACTCGCGCATCCCTGGTATGGACAACAGGAATAATGTTTCCTGTATCGATCGCCAATCCTCTTCGGCAATTAGGACACCGTTGGAAGAGCCACTGGTAATCTGAATCGGTTCATGGGATATGGCGATCTCTTCCAGGAGACGCGGTAAGCTCTCCTGAGCTTTTCCTGCGGTAACATTCTTCATAACAACGTGCCTGATTCTAACATAGTGAAACTAGAACGCGGATTGTCACTAGGCACTTCTAACCCATCGGTTAACTCTGGCCTGTCTGACTACCCTCAAGACCACTTCCCCGTCTTTTGCAGCTTCCTGATCTTTCGCTTCACCAGCTCGCGCTTAAGCGAACTCATCTTATCGAGAAAAACTATGCCATCGCAGTGATCGGTTTCATGGAGCATGCAGCGCGCGGTCAGTTCCGTATCGTCCAACTCAAACTCATTTCCGTTGATGTCGTGAGCGCGCACAACTGCTCGCAGGCTGCGCTCGATCGGAGTGAAAATCCCGGGAAACGAAAGACAACCCTCTTCGCCGTTCTGCTCACCTTCGACGTGTATCACGTCCGGGTTAATCATCACCACGCGCTGGTCGGGATCCTTGCCCCCGGAGCAGTCCATTACAAAGAGGCGCTGGGCTACGCCCACCTGCACCGCTGCCAGTCCTACACCCGGCGCCGAATACATCGTCTCGAACATATCGCTGACGAGCCTTTTCAGATTGTCGCCAAACTCCGTCACCGGCTCGGCCGGGTTATCCAGAACCGGATTCGGCCATGTCACAATTTCCATCAATGCCATTCTTACTTTTCCACTCCTACGTGATGAACTTCTTCGGACTGCCTTCGAGGTCGATTCTACGATGAACGATGCTTCGCGGCCAGCGCGAGTGTTAGGGTTAGAAAGACCACTTGTGGTCCCGTCGGGGCAGACAAGTCTGCTTTCTAACAAGGACTCCATTTATGAAGACCGCACGATTCACCATTTCACGGCGGTGTCACAAATACTCTTCCGGAAAGATATTGGCGCGGCCAAGAATACCAGTGGGATCGAGCGCGCGTTTGAGCGCCGCCATCTGCCGGAGACTTTCCTCGCCATAGAACAAGCGCAAGTAGTCTCGTTTGAGTTTTCCGATTCCATGTTCTGCGGACAACGTCCCGCCCACGGCGGCAGCGCGCTTGAGGAATTCCAAATAAATCTCACGGGCACGGAGACCTTCCTGGTCATCGCGCGGGAGGATGTTGACGTGAACGTGATTGTCGCCGATGTGTCCGAAGATCGTGTACTTCAAACCGCTCGTTTGCAACGTGCTCCGATAGAACTGAAGCATGTCAGCAAAAGCCTCGTCGGGAACCGACATGTCGGTCGAAACTTTACGCTGCCGGTGACGCGCGAACCATTCGTTCATGAGCACCGGTAAAGCATGACGGAATTCACGCAGTTTCGCCTGGTCCGGTTCGTTGGTTGCAAACCACGAATCGTCGGCCAGGGCATGATGCGCTTCAAGCAACGTCAACCATCCGCTCATCACCGAGTCTTCAATAGATGGATTCGTTTCCTGCTCGAAATAGATCGCACCCACTGCATCGTTTGGAATGGTGGCGTACTTCTGGCGTAAGAAATTGAGCGACTCTGAATCGAAGTACTCCAGCGCCCGGGCATCGATGGAATCATTGATTTGGTCTGAGGCAGCGGATAAAGAGATTGGTTCGCGGTTCGTCACTTCGAGAGCTTTGTCCATCAATTCCCCGAAACCGCCCACACCCGATGCATTGGACTCTCGATTCCGGAGCGACAGGCTGCGAGCTTCGCCCACGAACTGCAAAAGGTCGTCGTTGGAACTAAAGAAAACAACCCCGCTCAATAACTGTTCGGGTTTGGCTAGCAAGGAAACTTCTACTTCAACGATCACGCCAAGCGTGCCTTCGCTGCCAATGAAAAGATCGAGCACGTCCATCTCCGGCGCAACGTAATACCCCGATGCGTGCTTGCGCGTGCGTGGCATCCGGTAGTCCGGCAACTGCGCTTCCAAAACACGTCCGGATGGCAGCGGAATACTGATGTGCCCGTTCGGCTGCGCGCGGAGTTCCCCGCGCCGCAGGTCGATGACTTCACCACTCGCGAGCGCAATTTTGAGACGCGTGACAAACTGCCGCGTTGGTCCATATTTGAAAGTGCGGGCCCCGGAAGCATTGGTGGCGACTGTGCCGCCGAGGAAACAACTGCGTTCGGTTGGATCGGGTGGATAAAAGAGATCCTCGGATTCGACAAATCGCTGAAAGTCGGCCAGCCTAACGCCTGCCTCAGCTACTGCCCTTCCACCCTGATCTTCGTGAATGATGCTCTTGATCTGACTGAGCTTGTCCGTGGCTAGTACGATGCCCGCGAAAGGTATGCGGCCACCAACGGTGCCAGTGCCGGCCCCGGAGACTGTAACCGGTGTCTTATCGCGCGCGGCCGCTTGAAGAATCTGCGCCACTTCTTCCGCACTCTCGGGAAATATGACCCGCTCCGCATGTCCTTCAAGCATGTGACTCGCGTCAGTGAGGTACGACTGAATCTCGTCTGGATCGGATTTGATAAGCATGGGAAGCAGCGTCTTAAGCCGGCGATGTAAAGCAAACTGTTAGTTTGCGGACTGGTGCGGAGCAGACCGGCTTGATGATAACGATCCGTCGCAAACTAACAGTTTGCTTTACAGCGTCTGCAACGGAAAGCTAAGCCAGTTGTAATTCGCGCTCGCGCAAGACCTTGATTCGGTCACGCAACTCAGCTGCCCTTTCAAACTCAAAGCGCTTCGCCGCGCCGCGCATCTCTGCTTCAAGTTTCGCAATGGTGGCCTCAATGTGTTCGGCTGAATACTCCTCGATGTCTTCCCATTCCGTGGGCACCTTGAAGTAATCGGCTTCAGAGGCAGTTATCAAAGTTGACTCGATGGGTTTAATAATCGTCGTCGGCGTAATTCCATTCTCAAGGTTATAGGCCTCCTGCACCACACGCCGGCGCAGCGTCTCGTCCATCGCGCGCTTCATCGAGTCCGTAATCCGATCGGCGTAAAGGATCGCTTTCCCTTTGGAGTTTCGCGCTGTGCGCCCGATCGTCTGGATCAGCGAAGATTCCGAGCGAAGAAAACCTTCCTTGTCCGCGTCGAGAATCGCAACTAACGAAACTTCGGGCAGGTCCAATCCTTCGCGCAAAAGGTTGATACCCACCAGCACATCAAATTCGCCTCGTCTTAGGTCGCGCAAAATCTTTATACGCTCGAGCGTTTCGATATCGGAGTGCAGGTACCGAACTCTGACGCCAACCTCCGTGAAGTATTCAGTCAGATCTTCCGCCATTCGCTTTGTCAGCGTAGTTACCAGCACACGCTCGTGCTGCTCGGCCCGCAAGCGACATTCTTCCAGCAAATGATCGATCTGGCCCTTGACCGGCTGCACTTCAACCACCGGATCCAACAAGCCGGTCGGCCTGATGATCTGCTCAATGACCTCCCCGCCGGATTTGGTTAACTCATAGGGACCAGGCGTCGCCGACACATAGATCGTTTGCCCAATTCTGGCTTCAAACTCAGCGAAGTTAAGCGGTCGATTATCGAGCGCGGACGGCAAGCGAAACCCATATTCAACCAGCGTTCGTTTGCGCGACTGATCGCCTTCAAACATTCCGCGAATCTGCGGCACGCTTTGGTGTGCCTCGTCGATAACCATCATCGTGTCGCGGGGCAGATAATCGAGCAGCGTCGGCGGCGGCTCACCCGGTTTCTTGCCCGTCAGGTGACGCGAATAGTTCTCAATGCCCCGACAGAAACCCATCTCCTTGATGAGTTCCAGGTCAAACATCGTACGCTGGTGCAGACGTTGCGCTTCGAGTAGCTTGCCTTCCGCGATCAGCCTGGGTTCCCACCATTCCAGCTCATCCTTAATTGACTTCAAGGCCCGCTTGACGGTAGGAGGAGCCATCACATAATGGCTCTTTGGATAGATAGGAACTCGCGTGCTGTGTTTGTGGATCACCTCTCCCAACAACGGATCTATCGTGGAAATTGAATCCACTTCGTCACCCCATAGCTCAATTCGGAACGCCTGATCCTGATAACTGGGGAAAAGCTCAACCACATCTCCGCGGACGCGAAAAGTGCCGCGCTGGAAATTTACGTCCGAGCGTTCATATTGCAATTCGACGAGTTTCTTAAGCAGCGCCTCGCGTTTGATTCGCGTTCCTGGCTCCAGAAATAGCAACATGCCGTAGTAAGCATCAGGATCGCCGAGTCCATAGATACAAGAGACGCTGGCAACCACGATAACGTCACGCCGCTCGAATAACGCTCGCGTTGCCGACATCCGCAGGCGATCGATTTCCTGATTTACGATCGCCTCCTTCTCAATGTAGACGTCGGCGGCGGGAACATAAGCTTCCGGCTGATAGTAATCGTAGTAAGAGACGAAATACTCGACCGCGTTCTCAGGAAAGAGCGACTTAAACTCCTGGTAGAGCTGTGCCGCTAAAGTCTTGTTATGAGCCAGCACCAGCGTAGGACGTTGGGTTCTTTCGATGACGCTGGCGATAGTGAACGTCTTTCCGCTGCCGGTGATGCCAAGCAGAACCTGGTCCTTGGCTCCGTCGCTGAGACCGCGCACCAGGGCCTCGATGGCCTGAGGCTGATCGCCCTTCGGCTGATAAGTTGAATGAAGTTTGAACGCCATGAGATTGTTGAATAGTAAATGGTAAGTCGGAAATAGTGAAAAGCAGGAAAGACTCAGAGGAAAAGGGTCAAGAGGAACGAGAAAACGAACCCGAAGGATCGCACCGACCCAGGCTGTCTTGGTTGGGCTTGCGACCCTGCCCAGTCGGGTAGGAGGCTGTCACCGCCGCCGAACAAAAAGGTTCGCCCTTTTCCTTTTTCCTTTTTCCCTTTTCCCATTCCCTGTCCTCATTCCCGATCCCCTCTTACCCTCTTCCCCTGGCTCCTGGACCTCTGACATCTGACATCTGTCTGCCCTCATCTGTACAATGCAAGCGTGAAACCCATAGCTTCTGAAAAGCGTTGGACCGGCTATTTGCTTGCAGTCGTTGGCCCCTTCCTGGTCACCGGTCTGCTCAAGCTGTTTACCGGACACGTCAATACGACAACCGTCGCCCTCGCCCTCCTGCTCGTTGTCCTTTTCATCGCGACCTGGTGGGGGGCACGTCCGGCCGTCGTTGCTTCGATCTTCGCCGTGCTTCTCTTCAACTTCTTCTTCCTGCCGCCATTCGGTACGCTGACTATTTCCGCTCCCGACAACTGGATCGCGCTGATTGCATTTCTCATCACCGCCATCACCGTCGGCCAACTCTCCGCCCACCTGAGAGGACGCACCGAAGAGGCGGATGCCGGCCGCCGTGAGATCGAACAACTTTATGAGAAACTGCGTGAAGCTTTCGAACGGGCAAGTCATGCGGAGGCGCTCAAGCAGAGCGAGAAATTGAAGTCAGCATTGCTGGACGCTGTCTCCCATGATCTGCGCACTCCACTCACTTCGATCAAAGCGTCAATCACCACTCTGATCGATGAGGCGCGGGGCCGCACAGAAGAGGATCAGCCGGTCGCACTCGATAAGGAATCCCGTCTGGAGATGCTGGAGATTATTGACGAAGAAAGTGACCGGCTCAATCGTTTCATCGCCGGTTTAATCGATCTGGCCCGAATTGAGGCCGGCGAATTCCAGTTGCGCCGTCGGTGGGGCGTCGTAGACGAAATTATCTCAAATGCGTTGGTACGTGCCGAGCCCATAACCAGGGGCCGCGAGGTGGTAGTGAACGTGGAAACGGAATTGCCGGTAGTCAGGGTTGATGAGCGTGCGGTAAGCGAAGTGGTATATACCCTGATCGATAACGCTTCGAAGTACTCACCTCCCGGTACAAAAATCTGCATCAATGCCAGTCGCAGTGATGAAGCCATGATCATGATAGCGGTGGAGGACCAGGGAGACGGCATCCCAGTCGAATTGCGGGAGCGGGTTTTTGATAAATTCTTCCGCGCCACTCGTGACGGAGACATCAGCACCCACCAACCTTCCGGTACGGGAATGGGTTTGGCGATTGCCAAGGGTATTGTGGAGGCCCACGCGGGTCGGATTTGGATCGATACCGCCCGAGACGGCGGAACGCGGGTGCTGTTTACCCTGCCAATCGGAGACGAGGATTCTCCCAAATCCTTTGAGGGCACCGGGGCCGACAAAAACGACCAACTTAGTGACCGGATTCAGCAGGAGCGACCATGACTGACAAGCCCCTCATTTTGGTGGTGGACGATGAGCCGCAACTCACCCGAGTATTGCGAACTGGCCTTAAGTCTCGCGGGTACGATGTGCGCACCGCAGCCGACGGATTGGCCGGATTCCAAGCTTTTGTCAGCTGGTCTCCGGATCTGGTTATTACCGATCTGGCGATGCCGAATATGGACGGATTGGAACTTTGCCGCCGACTGAGAACCATCTCGCAGGTTCCGATAATTATTCTTTCAGCGAAGGGCGATGAAAAGGTCAAAGTCGAAGCTCTGGACATTGGAGCTGATGATTATGTCACCAAGCCGTTCGGGATCGACGAACTGCTTGCTCGGGTCCGCGCGTCGCTGCGTCGGATGAGCTCCCCGCCGACAAACGAAGCGGCCCAAGCTGTATTCGATTCGGGAGAATTTCATGTTGATCTGGAGACTCGCAACGTTACCGTGCGTGGTCGTGAAGTCCATTTGACGCCCAAGGAATTTGATCTACTGATTTATTTCATCAAGCATGGCGGAAAGGTCCTCACACACCGGACGCTGCTGGCTGCTGTATGGGGTGGGGATTACGTCGAGCAGGATCAGTATCTGCGGGTCTTCGTCGGCAATCTGCGAAAGAAACTCGGCACAAACGCATCGGGCCAGAGCCATATTCTGACAGAGCCGTGGGTTGGTTATCGTTTTGCGCCCGGCGAATAGCGCTTCCCTTTGGAGTGCGGTGACCTGTCACCGCTTTGGCCTTCGGCGGCCCGCCGCCGTAGTCCCATAGTAGCCTCAACTCAATCGTAGTCGCGACAGGTCGCGACTGACCAAAGCGGCGACAGGTCGCCGCACTCCAAATAGAGTCGCACCTTTGAACGTAACCAGGACCGAAAGGAACTGACATGCCAGCAAAAGATCGGAAGGAACTGTTGGAACGAATCCGCCTCCGACTCGATGAGAGCTTTGTGGGCATCGGAGCGCAGGTGGCCGATCTGGACACGGCAGACCTGGTCGAATTGCTCAATCAATTAGTGCTCTGACCCTGTCACCGCTTTGGCCTTCGGCGGCCTGGCGCCGTAGTCCCATAGTAGCCTCAACTCAATCGTAGCCGCGACAGGTCGCGACTGACCAAAGCGGCGACAGGTCGCCGCACTCCAAATAGAGTCGCACCTTTGAACGTAACCAGGACCGAAAGGAACTGACATGCCAGCAAAAGATCTGAAGGAACTGTTGGAACGAATCCACCTCCGACTCGATGAGAGCTTTGTGGGCATCGGAGCGCAGTTGGCCCACTTGGACGCGGCCGATCTCGTCGAACTGCTCAATCAATTGACGCTGGCAGAAGCAGCGACCGTGATATCGATGCTGCCAACCGCGCGAGCAATCGAGCTGTGTGACCAACCTACCATGCGGCGCCGCGCAGCAATTCTTGAACAGCTCGACCCTGAACGGGTGGCCGCAATCCTCACGGGACTTGCAGCCGACGAACGCACTGACATCATCCAGCGAATGGGACTACACGAGCGCCACCGGGTTCTTCCAAAGCTCAGTCACGAGATGCGCGAGGAGCTTGAAGGTCTCCTCCAATATCCGGAACACACGGCTGGCGGCATCATGACCACGGAGTTTGTGCGGCTCGATCCCGGAATCACCGTGAGCGCAGCGCTCAAGCACATTCGCTCGGTGGCCCGAGACAAGGAGTCTATTTATGCTTGCTACGTTCTCGATCACGGGACCAACAAACTGCTCGGCGCCGTTTCGCTTCGGGATTTGGTGATGGCCGACTTCGATGCGCCCCTGGACCAGGTGATGAACCGCAAGCCGGTGACGGTAAGTGCACTCGATGATCAGGAGACAGTCGCAAAGAAGATTGGTAAGTACAACCTCCTGGCGGTCCCGGTGTTGGAACAAGACGGAAGCGTCGTGGGCTTCGTAACCGTCGACGACATTATCGATGTGCTCATCGAGGAGCAGACTGAAGACATCTTGCGCATGGCGGGGGTCGAACCTGGAGCGCTCGACAAACCCTACTTTGACAACCCGATTTTCCGCGTGGTTCGCAAACGCATCGTGTGGTTATTGCTGTTGTTTGTCGCCGGGACTCTAACGAGCGCTGTCCTGCATCGCTTCGAAGACGAGCTGGCTGCGGTCGTAGCTCTTTCTTTCTTTATCCCGCTCTTGATTGGCACGGGTGGAAATGCCGGTGCCCAAACTGTTATGACGGTCATTCGCAGTCTGGCCCTCGGCGAGATCGGAGTGCGACATGCCTGGCGCGTCGTACTGCGGGAAGCGACGACCGGCCTGATAGTTGGCTTGCTGGTCGCGCCGATCGCTTTTGGTCAGGCCCTCATGTGGAAGGTACCCGTCGAGCTCGCGTTGACGGTATCAGTCACCATGTTTGCAATTTGCATCTGGTCTACCTCTGTTGGCTCTCTCGTCCCGATTCTGGCGCATCGCTTCGGCGTTGATCCGGCAGTCCTTTCCGCGCCGCTGATTACGACCATGGTTGATGCTACGGGCCTAATCATCTACTTCACTATCGCCAAAATCATTCTGCAACTCTGACAAGCCTGACGTAGAATGGCTCGCAAATCAGAGCATTCAAGAAACTAAGAGTTGCAAGGGGGTTAGTGCAATGAGTACGACTGCCCGACCGTCTCAAATCGTGGCGCCGAAGCCGGCGATGGGTGCCTTCAAGCGCTGGTTGCTGGCCGGCTACGTCAAGGAGATCGAGGGCCCCTTCGAGCGCGAGCACGAGCATCACCGCCAGCATCCCTGGTGGAAAGTAATGTGCCTGACTGGCGTCGATTACTTCTCCACTCTGGGCTACCAGCCTGGCATCGCCTTCCTCGCTGCCGGGGCCTTATCGCCCGTCGCAACGATGATCCTCGTGCTCCTCACGCTGCTGGGTGCGCTCCCCATCTACCGGCGCGTCGCCGAAGAGAGCCCCCACGGTGAAGGGTCAATCTCGATGCTCGCCAGCCTGCTGTCGTGGTGGAAAGGTAAACTCTTCGTGCTCATCCTCCTGGGCTTCGTGGCCACCGACTTCATTATCACGATTACGCTCTCAGCTGCCGACGCGACGGCACATATCGTCGAGAACCCGTTCATGCACGAGTTACTGCACGGCATGAGTCCGACGGCTGTGAACATCGGCATCACGCTCCTGCTCGTCGGCTTTCTTTCAGCTGTATTCATCAAGGGCTTTAAGGAGGCCATCGGGATCGCCGTTGTGCTCGTCGCGGCGTACCTCCTGCTGAACGTCATCGTCATCGGCGTCGGCATCTTTCATTTGGTACAAAACCCCGGGGCGGTCTCAAACTGGCAGAAGGCGTTGCTCACTTCCCCGCGAGTGGGCGGAAACTGGATGATGGTGATCGGCATCTCGCTCCTCGTCTTTCCGAAGCTGGCGCTCGGGCTTTCCGGTTTCGAAACGGGGGTGGCCGTGATGCCTCTCGTCAAAGGCGGCCCAACGGACACGGAGGAAAACCCCCAGGGAAGAATCCGAAACACAAAGAAGATGCTCTTCGGCGCCGCCTTGATCATGAGCGTCATGCTGATCGCCAGCAGCTTCGTAACCGCGCTGCTGATTCCGGCCGCGGCCTTCAGCCCGGCAGTGGGGGATCAGCCTGCGGGAGCCGCGTCTGGGCGCGCGCTTGCCTATCTGGCGCACGAGTTCCTCGGCAGCGCTTTCGGCACGATCTACGACATCAGTACGATACTCATCCTGTGGTTCGCCGGCGCGTCGGCAATGGCTGGACTGCTCAACATCATTCCGCGCTACCTGCCGCGCTACGGGATGGCGCCGGGTTGGACCCGGGCCATGCGCCCACTGATCATCATCCTGACCATCATTGCCTTTGGTGTCACGTTCATCTTCAAGGCGGACGTAAACGCACAGGGAGGGGCCTACGCGACCGGAGTGCTGGTCTTGATGAGTTCGGCGGCAGTAGCCGTCACGCTCTCAGCCTGGCGCAAAAATCAGAAGGGTCTTACCGCGGTGTTCGGGCTGATAGCGCTCGTCTTCGCCTATACGACAGTCGTCAACGTAATCGAGCGGCCGGATGGTATCAAGATCGCCGGGTTCTTTATCCTGCTGATTATCCTGGTTTCATTTCTCTCGCGCATAGCGCGCACCACGGAACTGCGGGTAGACCGTTTGGAGATAGATGAGACCGCTCAGCGCTTCCTGGATGAGGCAGCGACCCACGGGACGCTTCGCATCATCACCAACCACCCGGATGAGAGCAATCCGGAGGAGTATCGGCGGGAAATTGCAGAACACCGTGAGGATCACAATCTTCCGGTCAATGATCCAATCCTCTTTCTTGAAATAGAGGTGTGCGACGCCTCTGAATTTGCTGACGTTATGAAAGTGGAGGGTATCGAGATAGGCGGATATCGCGTGCTGCGCGCCGAGAGTTCTGCCGTACCGAACGCTATTGCCGCTTTCCTTCTTCACCTCCGGGACCAGACGGGAAAAATTCCGCACGCTTACTTCCATTGGGGTTCGAAGAATCCGATAGCTTATCTTTTCGATTACGTAGCCTTTGGACAGGGTGACACCGCACCCGTGACTCGCGAAGTGCTTCGGCAGGCCGAGTCTGACGAGGAGAAACGTCCGGCCATCCACGTCGGCGGCTACTAAACAAAGTTTCCTGAATCAATTCGAAGCGAGTCCAGAGTGGGCAGGTTGAGGAGTTGGTCGTCAACGGCGCTCATTAGTCGTCATTATCGACCACGTCCAGAATCGCTTTTCCAACTTTCTTAGGATCGGGCACGACAGCTCCTCCCGGAAACGTTGAAATCTAACTGCGCTTGTTAAAAAGGCCGACTGGTACGACCGTCAAAGCGCATACCGCTGGGCGTCAGCGGCGCGCACGAACCGCCGCCAGCGACAAGTCTTGAATGAGAGAAATGCTAATTGCGCGTCCGCCGCATGCCTTTGTTTTATGTTGCCTTGGGGTCGGGTACCTGAAGATCGCGGCAGATTTTAATCACGAGAAGATCCTTGATCTCACGATGTCGCGGAACAGTCGAGGACGATTGAGCAGCGCGATTGACATAAACCGTGTGCTTCTTACCTTCGCGCAGGAATTCGCATCCGTGCTCTTCAAGATGGCGAATGAGAACCTTGCGCTTCATGCCGCTGAGAGAGAAACGGCTTCTCGAATTACTTCTTGCCCCTGAATACGCTCTTCTGCCAAGGCACGATTTGCTTCCAGGATAAGCAAAATCGCCTCTTCCAAATTCGCCCGAACTTCTTCAAGTGTTTCGCCTTGCGTATTTGCCCCGGGCAACTCTTCAACGAAGCCGATGAATCCCTCTGGCACCTTCTGGAACACTTTAGTTAGCTTTAGATTCATGCTGCCACCTTAAGGCATTTGCTTCCCCACTGTCCAACCATCGATTGGCAACATAACGCGGGGCATCAGCGGCGCGCACGGACCGCAGCCGGCGAGAAGTCTCGCATGGACAGTTGAGTGCTTTACAACTCTCAGCCATCTCTCAGCAGCCGGCGCGCGGCTGCGTCAGCGCTAGCGGCTTGTCTGGTCTTTACAAACTTTTTATGAACTCTTTACACCCCTTTTATATGGGAGGTCGTAATCTTCTTTTGTTGACAATTTGTCTGCCGAAGCTGCTCCCGATTGCCGGTTGCAATGCGAGGGGTAGCGCGGGGGAACCAAACGTCTCGTCAAGC
>JANNJZ010000433.1:0-1615 GCA_031396065.1 Pyrinomonadaceae bacterium
CCCTTCGAGCACCCGGCGTAGCATCGCCGCTTTCTCGCGACCGGATACCAGGAAAACGACCGCGGCAGCCGTGTTGAACACTGCGGGAGTGCAGCTGACGCGCCACATCGACACCTCTGCAACATACTCCGCCATCACCCATCGCTCGTGCTCGCTGACCGCCGTCAGTCCCGGAAAGAGCGAAGCGATATGACCGTCGTCGCCCATGCCGAGGAACATGAGATCGAATCGTGCGTCAGGCGTAGGTGGTCCGGCGGAAATACCTAACTCGCTTCGGAGCTCGCGCTCGTACGCGGCGGCTGCTGCAACCGGGTCGTCTTCGCCGCGTATGCGGTGGACGTTCTCAGCGGGCAGTGGCACCTGATCGATCAGGGTCTCGCGTACCATCCAATAGTTGCTCATCGGGTCGGCGGGCGGCACGCAGCGTTCGTCACCCCAAAACACGTGAACCCGTGACCAGTCAATGTGTGATGCGTAGCGACCGGTTGACAAAAGCGTGTACAGGCTCTTCGGCGTCGTGCCACCCGATAGCGCGACGCGGAATCGACCATGTGTCCGTATGGCCTCGACGGCTGAGGCGACAAAGAGTTCTGCCGCACTCTGCACAAGCGCATCGGTGTTCTGCAGTACCTTGATCTGGACTCGCGTCATTTCCATCTTCCGACCGCGTAGGCTTGTTTATCCTTCGTGCTACTTGGCATTCGACTTGGGCGGCTGCTTCTTGTCGGCGTTGCCGCCCTTTTTCTTGTCATTTGGCTTGCGTAGCTGCTTCTTGTCGGCGTTGCCGTCATTCTTCATGTGCTTCACATGATCGCCGGGAGGCATGTTCTCGTGCCCGGGCATTTTCTCGTGCTGCGCGAGTTCGATACTGGTGTTCATTCCAACTGCGATGCCAACGGTGAGCAATAGTCTCTTCATGGTTAATCTCCTTTTTGGAACGTTGATTTTCATGATTTCATAATTGTCTTTGGAAATGTCCGACTCTGCTGGACGGTTCACAAGCTGTTCGAGCCATTCATCATCTTGATTCTCCGTCTTTGTCGTGGGGTAGCAGCCAGACTGGGCTGTCACAGCCACATATGCCCGCTGTGAGCTTCTCGGCCTCGGACGGGCCCCAGGTGCCAGGTTGGTAATCATGTACTGGCGTCACCAACCCCAAGATGGGTTGAACGACCGCCCACGCAGCCTCTACACCCTCCTGACCCGCGAAGAGGGTGCCGTCGCCTGCCATGGCATCGCCCAGCAGTCGCTCGTAGGCACTCATCTCGTCCCCGTGCGGGTGGTTGACCACTTTGAGTTCCGTCGGTTCGCCAATCAACTCCTCGCCGGGGCGTTTCACACGGGCACCGATGGCAATCACCACGTCGGGGCTCAGTCGGAAGCGCACATAGTTCGCCTGTCCTGCGCACAGTTTGCTGAGCGCGGGCCGCTTGAGCATCACCAGTACCTCAGTCATCGTCGTGGGAAGGCACTTGCCCGCCCGGATGAAGAAGGGCACGCCGTCCCAGCGCGGAGAGTCGATGTGCAGCCGGGCGGCGGCGAATGTTTCTACCATTGAGTCGCGTGCGACGCCGTCCTCCTGGCGGTAGCCGCGGAACTGCCCGCGCACCACCTC
>JANNJZ010000494.1:0-15595 GCA_031396065.1 Pyrinomonadaceae bacterium
GTTGTTTGAATTAACGTCTCGCTGAAGTTCCTGAGACGTGATTGAAGCCTCGGCAAGAAGTCTTCAAACTGAGGGGGATTAAACCCCAGCTTCCACAGCAATCGATCCACTCCCCGTGCCTCGTCACCGGTCATGCTCGCAACCGAAAGGTCGAGCGTATCGCAAACTCGTTGCGTGACGGACTGGCTGCCCAAAATTAGCTCCCTCACTACCACCGATACGTCCTTTGTTCTCACGAACGTGCTCAGTGCATCGGCTAGCGGAACACTTGCGCTCGCGCGCAGGCGCCAAGTCAACTCCGTAGCGGCACTCTCATCCTCGTATGCCTTCATAATGCACGAGTTGAGATTCACGATTGGGCTGATTTCAACTGAGCGGATACCGAGGGCTGAAAGATCCGACTTCGAATAGAAAGTTTGCTTGGGCGGAGACTGCTTAGCCCTCCGAACTTGCCCCAAGGGTAGTGTCAGATTTCCGATCTCAATTTCTCCATCTATTAACTTAACAAGCTCCACATCCTCCAATAGCATGAGCAGTTGGAATTGCTCTTCCGCGCAAAATCTCGAAGCTACCTGTTCACCAGAACCAGAGCTGACCTTGGCGTCGCGAGGAGCTAGCGCAATAGCCGCCCGCAGCGCAGCCGAATGCCCGCTGCTTAGTGCCGAAGCAAGCAAGGAAGCCAAATCGGAACCCACCAAGCAATCAGCAATCAGCACAGGCAGGTCATAATACTTCCGCCCGCTCGGCCATGAACGTCGTGGAAGAAACCAATCAAGTGCTGCGTCCCATTCTGAAGGCGGGCCAAAAGCATCTTCCAATCGGCTACTAATTGCACGATAGGCATTAACGCAATTTATCGACGGCGGAATCAATCTGACCTGATGGACGGCCCAACAGCCAGTATCAGAACAGTGCCAGAGGGGCACACTAAGACTCGGTGGTAGAAAGCGAATCTCTCGGCTCTTTAGGACTCCCAAAGGGCCAATCAGCAGATGGTTGAGTTGGTAGACACCTTGGGGTGTTCCGGCGATCAACGTCTGGACATCTTGCGACAGAAGATGGTCAGTTCTTTCCGCCGCCCGACTGAGATCATTGAAGCGATCATAAAGGAGACGGCCAAATCTCAAAGGAAAACGAATTCGCTGATCCAGCAGCTCTCGTTGTAACAGCTCAATGATTCCTTCGACATTTGAGGACTGCCAGTCGAAGATGATGTCATGGTGAAAAGACTTTCCAAATAGCGCGAGATAAAAATCCCCTGCTGGGACAGATTCCGCGATATCCTTCAGCCGGCCAATGTAATCCCGCCCGATCTCGGTGGGAACTATGAGGTCCGGCCATGAAGGGTCAGCCTCGTACTTCTCAGGATAGATCGCATTGTCCCAACATTTGCTCAGTCCGAAAAACTCAGCTAGACCTTGAGGCTCTGGCAGATCCGGGAGTTCTGAGTTGATCTCGGCAGAAGACTTCCACATTGGACTCTAGCTCCCTGTTAATAAGGTCACACATGTCATTTGGGGGATACCAAAGGGCAACACAAGTCCGGCGGTTGTGGTGACCGCATATAGACCGGACCCGGAGTTGTGGGAAGAGGGGTTCTTGAGGAGAAAGCAATGAAAAAGCGATGTCGCACCAAGCTGGTTCATGAAGGAAATATGTAGCTGAAGTTGATGTGGAGCTACTGTAGACTGGAGACGAATGGTCTCCGTATCTATCCCTGGACGACGCTTACAAACTTGATGATATCAGGGATGCGCTACGTCGGGGTGATGTTAAGTCAGCAGCACAGCACGGCCGGGTATTCACCCTTACGCCCATAGCCGTATAACTCCCGATTCGACCCCAGCGCGCGGTCACAGGTTCCCATGGGCGGGCCTCCCGTAGTCGCTCGGACTCAACGCGCGCCGGTTCGATCCGAACGATTGCTACTTGAGTACTCTGTTACAATCACTAATCATGCCGGCAATTTTGAGAATTGGTCCTTACCGTTTCTACTTTTACAGTCACGAGCCTAATGAGCCGGCACATATTCATATTGATCGGGACAACCTATCTGCAAAGTTTTGGGTGAAGCCAGTAAGCTTGGCTCGTAATTTCGGTTATGGCTCAAGAGAATTGCGTAAGCTACAATCATTAGTGACCGAACATCAGACGGAGTTATTGGAGGCTTGGAATGGGTATTTTGGCGTTAGCAGCTGATGAACGCGTAGCAAATGTTGAGGTGACGGATACGACGCTAAGCGTGACGCTAATGGATGGTCGAACAATCATTGTGCCGCTTGCTTGGTACCCTAGACTTCTAAATGCATCTGAGGCAGAGCAGCGTAAATGGCAGATCGGCGGAGGGGGATATGGTATTCATTGGCCCGACATCGATGAAGATTTGAGCACAGAAGGATTACTTCGTGGAGCACCCGCGCCCCGCCAACAGTTTTCAAATTTAAATCAGAAAGATCAAGTATCGACTACGCGCAAGGCACCTTGGCACTCCACCAAAGAATCTGTCTACCACGATAATGCTGGATGTAATACCGGCAATAACATTTCAGTCGAAGACCTTAGACAGGGAACTGGTGGTAAGCCCCTTTGCCGAGAGTGCCGGTGATTTGTACCCCGGAAGAACTTTTAGGGAGTTAAATATGTGGAAAGATGAAATAGTCGAAGAAGTGCGAAAAGTGCGCAACGAGTATGCGGCAAAATTCGATTATGACCTTGAAGCCATTTACCAGGACATAAAAAAACAGGAAAAACAAAATCAGCATAGAGTTGTTTCTTTGCCACCGAAAAAGCCTGAGTTGGTTACGGTAGAAAAGGTTTATTGATTTTCACCTTTGGTGATTTTTTGTGTGATTTAGTGGATCACCTGCTGTGGGCAAAGATTCGATCCACGCACTTCACGAGAAGCCGCACGAAAAGAACTTCTGCAAACCCCTGGATGAGTTGCGCCAACGTCTTAATGAATTGCCGCGTGAGCGCGAAATCATCGCCTATTATAAGAGCGGCTAATGCTCGTACAACGCCGCTCGCATCCTGAGCCACCACGGATTCCGCTGCGCAGCCTGACCGGAGCGTTTCGCACTTGGAAGACTGCCGCACCATACGAACAGTAATCGTATGTTTTCCCTCCGACACCGCTCGGGAGCTTCACTAACGCCTAGCGATCGAGACACAATGGCAATGTCCGCGAAGTGAGGTCATTGTGAGTTCTTCTTCAAACATCCCAGTAGGATCAATTACCGACAGTCGTCCAATTGATCTTCAGGTAGAGCAGGCGCCGCACGCGATCGAGGGAGCGATCGTCACGAAAAACCTCCAGGTTGATCCAGCTTCGGGCTTGAGTTCAGCGGAGGTTGCGCAACGCCGCACGCGCTACGGCTCCAACGCACTGCAAACCGCTCACTCGCGTCCCGCGTGGCGCTTACTGCTTGATCAGTTCAAGAGTCTCGTCGTCGCCTTGCTCGCGGCCGCTGCCATCGTCGCCTGGCTCACTGGTGACGTGGTCGAAGCAGTAGCGATCCTCGTGGTGCTTGCTCTGAATGCGCTCATCGGGTTTGTGACGGAATGGCAGGCTGGGCGAGCGCTGAATGCATTGCGCCTCTCCTCACACACCATGGCGCGCGTCCGGCGCGATCACCACGAGGCAATGATTGATACTGCGGAACTGGTCCCCGGCGACATTGTAATCCTGAACGCCGGTGACCGAGTGCCCGCCGATTTGCGGCTGCTGGAGGCTGCCAGCCTGCGTGCTGAAGAATCAGCCCTGACCGGTGAAAGCGCTTCGGTCGGAAAAGCTGTCACCGCCGTAACTGCCGATGCGGTGCTTGCCGAACGCTATTCAATGCTCTATCTCGGCACGATGATCGCTGCCGGGCGGGCGCTGGCTGTTGTCACTGCCACCGGCGCGCAAACCGAAATGGGCCGGATTGGCCATCTCGTCGCCAGCGTGCCTGATGAATCAACGCCGCTGGAACGCCGTCTGAATGAGCTTGGCCGTCACCTGGTGATACTGGTGATGCTCATTGCCGTAGTCGTGATGTTGGCAGGTTGGCTGCGCGGTGAAACATTGTGGGTGATGATAGAAGTCGGCATCAGTTTGGCGGTCGCGGCGGTACCGGAGGGCTTGCCGGCAGTCACTACGCTCATCCTCGCGCTGGGGGTACTACGCATGGCGCGTGAACGAGCCATCGTGCGGCGCTTGTCGGCGGTGGAAACGCTGGGCAGCACAACCGTCATCTGCTCCGACAAAACAGGAACGCTCACTGAGAACCGCATGACGGTGCGCGAGTATCAACTGGCAAATGGCAGCGAGGTAAAACTTGAAAGTCAGATTCCGGCCAATGACGAATTATTGACCCGCGCAGTGCGCGCCAGCGTGCTCTGCAACGAAGCTTCCTTCGATCCTGCCGCTGCGGAGAACGAACGAGCGGCTGGCGACCCAACCGAAATCGCGTTACTGGTGGCCGCACATGAACTGAAGGTGGACGTCCTGCGGATGCGTTCGGAGTATCCGAAACTGGCCGAGCGGCCTTTCGATGCGGACTCCAAACGGATGACTACTATCCATCAGATGAGTGACGGAACGCGCCTCGCTCTGCTCAAGGGCGCGCCTGGGGTTGTCCTCGATGCCTGTTCTGATTACGCGGAAAGCGTAGCCGACGTGAAGGCGCTCGACGTTGAAGCGCGAGCGCGCTTTCTCGCGACGAACGACCAGATGGCCGACAAGGCTTTGCGCGTGCTGGCGCTCGCTGAAAAACGGCTTGGTCCAGGCGGCTCAGATGCCGCCGCCGAAGCAGAGAGCACCAGCGGTTACACCCTGCTCGGCTTTGTCGGCATGATTGATCCGCCGAGAGCTGAAGTGGCCGAGGCGATCCGGCAGGCGCATGCCGCCGGCATCCGTACGGTGATGCTGACCGGCGATCAACTCAACACAGCGCGCGCCATTGCGCGTGAACTCAGGTTGAGCGAAGCACAGGAACCACTGGTTCTTCACGCGCGCGACTTGGCAGATGCGAGCCAGGAGCGCATGGCTGAAATGGCGCGCACTGTAACCGTGTTTGCCCGCGTTTCACCTGAAGACAAACTGCGTATTGTCGAAGCGTTGCAAAAGGCCGGTGAAGTGGTGGCGGTCACCGGCGACGGTGTCAACGACGCGCCCGCGCTCAAACGCGCCGACATCGGAATCGCGATGGGTGAACGCGGCACTGAAACTGCCAAGGAGGCCGCCGATGTAGTCCTGGCCGATGATAACTTCGCCACTATCGTAGGCGCGGTCGCCGGCGGGCGAACGATCTACGCAAACATCAGCAAGTTTGTACATCTGATGTTCAGCTCAAACCTCGGCGAAGTCGCCATGATCTTTACGGCCATCGCCATCGGTTTGCCGCTGCCGTTACTGGCGCTGCAAATTCTCTGGATCAATCTAGTCACCGATGTTTTTCCAGCGCTGGCGCTGGCCGTCGAGCCACCGGCAGCGGATGTTATGCAGCAGCGCCCGCGTTCATCGCGCGAAGCGTTGCTGTCGCGCTCCTTTCTGATCCTCATAGGCTGGCAGGGATTGATGCTCGGCGCGCTTAGTCTCGCAGCCTATCTCTGGGCCCTCAACTCTTATGGCAGTGGTCCGCACGCCCGCACGGTGGCGATGCTGGCGCTGGTCGGCGTTCAGCTTGCGCATCTTTTCAACTGCCGGTCGCGAACACGCTCGGCGCTGACTGGGCTCCTTAGTAACGGATTCGTTTGGGGCGCTGCCGTAATGGTGGTTGGGTTGCAACTGCTCGCTGTCTGGTGGTCACCGTTGACTCGTGTGTTGCAAACTGTTTCACCAAATGCGATGGACTGGGCCATCGTTGGTCTGACAGGACTTGCCCCGATTGTCATTGTGGAGATCACGAAGTCTATCGCGCGCCGTAAGCGCAGAAGGTAGCGGGCGACTTTCTTCAGCAAGGACCTATGGAAAGGAAAATGAGATGCCTGTATTCCATCGTGAGCGGCACCGTACACAACATATAGGCTGGCTCCGCGCCGCAGTGCTTGGCGCAAACGACGGTATTGTCTCAACCGCTAGCCTGGTTGTTGGGGTGGCCGCGTCAAATGCCAGTCATACTGCGGTGTTGGTTGCAGGTGTTGCCGGCTTGGTCGCCGGAGCAATGTCCATGGCTGCGGGTGAGTATGTTTCAGTCAGCTCTCAGTCAGATACCGAGCGCGCAGACATCGAGCGTGAACGAACGGAACTCGCTGCCAATGAACCTTTCGAGCGAAAAGAGCTCGCAGCCATTTACGTCAAACGTGGGCTCGATTCGGCACTGGCAGATCAAGTCGCAGAACAACTAATGGCGAAGGATGCGCTGGCAGCACATGCCCGCGATGAACTAGGCATCTCAGAAACCATAAGCGCCCGACCTGTTCAGGCGGCGCTTACTTCGGCCGTAACCTTTGCCGTTGGCGCCGCACTACCTTTGCTCGTAGTTGTCATCGCGCCTGCGACCAGCCTCGTGTTACTGGTTGCCGGAACTTCTCTATTCTGGCTCGCACTTCTGGGCGCCCTGGCGGCTTATACCGGCGGCGCGCCCATCCTCATAGGAATAGTACGAGTCACCTTCTGGGGGGCTCTGGCAATGGGAATAACTGCGGGCATAGGAGCCTGGTTTGGGACTACCGTGTAGAACGCCATTAATGTAGCAGCGACAACTGAAGTTTGTAGGACGCCTGTCTACTCTGCTTACAACAAACATCAACCCGTCAGGTGGTTATACGGCGAACTCCATCGCCAGATTGAGGACTAATCTACATAGCTACCGGCGGCAGAGAGTAGCACCAACTTTGTCTGATTTCTAAGAATGGATACTGTACTGACAAAATATGAATCGGACAGGCGAAGTTAACGGTTTCGCCTGCGGTTTCACCTTTGAAAGGTTGAGACCCATTCAACATTTCACACAGGACGACGCTCAACCGCCGCTCCACTTCCGCCACAGTCCGCGTCTGCTCGCCAGGCGGTGGGAGCGAGAACGGGAGAGCACGCGTGTCTGCCAAGCTGCGTGAGGCGCAACGTATGCTCTAAAACTCAATGTGGATTGTCTACGCAACTACGAGCGCCTGTCGGCGCTAAGCAGGCAGGGTGCCTGCGCTCCCAGTTACACCCAATCCGCACACAGTAACTCTGCCTGCGCCAACACCGTCTTCACAGCTTCTTCCTGTAAATCGGGCGGGTAACCGTATTTGTTGAGGATGCGTTTGACCATGACTCTAATCCTGGCTCGCGCGCTCTCACGGAGCGTCCAGTCGATAGTCACGCTTTGCCGGACCTTGGTGATCAATTCGGCCGCGATCACTTTGAGCTGGTCGTCGCCCATCGCCTCCACCGCGCTCTCGTTCGCCGCGAGGGCATCATAAAAGGCAACTTCGTCTTCGGTGAGGCCGAGGTCATCGCCGCGTTTGGTGGCGGCGTCTAACTCCTTCGCCAGCTTAATCAGTTCCTCGATTACTTCCTGCGTGGCGATGGCGCGGTTGTGATAAGCGTTCAAGGTCTTCTTGAGTTTCTCACTGAAGAGCCGGCTTTGCACCAGGTTCCGCTTTGAACGGACTCTGAGTTCGTCCTTGAGCAACTTCTCCAGCAACTCGGCGGCGACGTTCTTGTGCTTCAGGCCGCGCACTTCGGCGAGGAATTGGTCGCTCAAGATGCTAATGTCCGGCCTGGGCAATCCAGCTGCGGTGAAGACGTCGATCACCTGGCCTTCGGTCGTGATTGCCTGGCTCACCAGCTGGCGGATGGCGGCGTTGATCTGCTCGGGAGTTTTGATATTGCTGCTGCTCTGCTTGTTCAGTGCGGCTTGTAAGGCCTGGAAGAAACTCACGTCGTCGCGGATGTTCGTGGCCTCGTCGCTTGCGGCGCAGAGTGAGAAAGCGCGCGAGGGTCCCCATAGGTTGCGGATTCTTAAAGGTCCGTTTGGGATTGCGCTTAAATAAGCAAGTTCTTGCGTTTCAGCAGGTTCGAGGCATTCCCCATCGTTCTATGGCGTTGCTCTTAAATAAGTCACGCCCAGAAAGGTGTGTACCGGGCGAATTTTCGCGACCCTCCAGATCTCTCATCAGCCCTGATCAAGCGGGCTTCCAGCGTTGCCGCGATGATTTGCGACACGATGGAACTCTTCGCCTCGGGTAAGTGGAATCGCTCACGCAAACTCTGGTTCGTCATATGTTCAGCCATCACGCATTTTAGAGCGCAATGTTGATAACAGGCGCGTATCCGATCATCTCGGCCCATTGCTTCGAATTCCTTCGGTCCGTAGATGATCACTTGAGTCCGACGATAGCCGGCGCGGAAGTCAGGAGCGGGCAATTGAAAAACTTCCGCAGCATGAACGACCTTATCGATTCCGCTACTTTTTTCTTCACAGATCCCGAAGCGCCGCATAAGGTCGGCGAGACGCTCGTTCCTCGACTGATAACCGTCAATGAAGCGATCTACTGGCACGATGGGTTCTCCCGGATTCGAAATCTCAACTCGATCGTCGTAGACCTCAACCATCATTGACGTGCCCGATTCTCGGAAATCCTGGTGAATTAGTGCATTTGCTACCAACTCGCGAATTACTATTTCCGGCAACAACTTCACTTCCTTGCGAAGTGCGTCCTCAATTACTTCGTTTTGAGGCAACTGGCTCATCACAAATCGCACGAGACCTTGAAATCCAACCGCGTATCCCTTAGTTCCCGGCTGGTCCCGCTTCGTATCGATTTTAGAGGTGCCAGTGTAGACGACTACTCGCGGGGCCTTTCTGGATAGATCTGGAAAGTCCTCCAACCTCTTGGCAAGCAACAACGCGCCCAATCTGCGGATGCCTAGTCCATTGTCGGTCGCATCAATCAAGCGTTCGGTGACCAACCGACCGATTACGCCTTCTCGTTCGCTTGGATAACCGAGCTTCATTAACTCGAAGAAGGTTTGTGTATCGAGCAGTTCAACGACCTGTTGTGAATTGAGTTTAGTCAGCGAATGTTCTTCCAACCAATCAGGCCCGCCTTCGGCAAAGATACGCCGAAGTTGATCCTCGCTCATCGGCGCTAGTTCCTCTCCCGAACGCATCAAATACGCTCCGCCAAGGTGATAAGCCGTTCCGCGTGGGCGCGAGGGAATGTGGAACACCAGCACCCGCCCGCCCGGATGAGTGACTTCTTCAATATCAACGCGGAACCCAACGGCGTGAAATAATTTAGCCGCCATGGCTACTGGATCGGTGAAGGCCGCAGTACCGACTACCGGACGCGGAGGCTTATCAGCGATGCCTAAGATCAAAAGCCCTCCACCTTCGTTCGCGATGGCAACGCAGTATTCATAAAGCCTGCGATTGTCGAGTTGCGTCTTGGCTTCTTTGAATTCAAGGCGCTGATTCTCCGACGGGCTCTTTCGCCAAAGATCAATTTGTTCAGTAGTAGTCGGCATATCTGATCAGTGGCTTGAAAGTCGGTTACATTGCAGCCACCGGGAACCAAAGCCGCTCTGCTCGTTCGGTGCTGCTTGCAGGGCCTGGAAGAAACTCACGAAGTCGCGGATGTTCGTGGCCTCGTCGCTGGCTGCGCAGAGTGCGAAAGCGCGAGAGAGTCTAGATACCACCTGCACCCAGCGCTTCTTGCCACGATCGTGATTGAGGATGTACTGCTGCCACTCGGGGCCGTACTCGGCGCCTCTCGCGGTCCTCACTCACGCGCTACGACGGTATCGTAAAGACCGTAGTGGGTGAGTCCAACATGACTCTCGATCCCTGTATAGCGGAGCGAGGCATCCTCATAACGCCGGAATGCGAATACGGCCTGATTCATCTGCTCGGTGTTGAACACCCTGAGCCGAACGAGCAGATGGAAATCCTTTACCGTCAGACCAGTGACAGTCTCAAACAAGGTCGGCTCGATCTTGGTGATCACGTCTTGCAGCGTGTTCTCTCGGAAATCGGTCAAATACATGAATGCCGGGATACGTGTTGCGAACTTGATGAGTTTCTCCTGCACGAGTTTTCGCTTGGACTTAAACTCCCGCTCCTCGTCAGTGAGTTGCTTCTTCTCTTTCGCCGACAAGTCCTTGTCCTTCGCCTTATTCTTGAGTTCTTTGACCTTCTCGCTCTTGTTAATGATGGTTTCGATGATGTTGTCGCCAAGCGAACGCCAGCCCTCGATGCGCTCCACGGCAGCCATCGCCTCGGGGTTGTCGAGAACGCGGCGCAGGGTATCGTTGTCCACGTTGACCAATAGCGCACTCTCCCACTTGCGCGCGAGCAGCGTGGCCGAGGTTCCGGCCATCGCCATGTCGAGGATGCCACCCGCATCAATCTGCGTCATGTTCGCGCCGTCGTAGGCCAGCACGGGGAGGAACGAGACGAGATCCCTGACCGCGTTCTCCGGGTTCGGCTCATTGGGCGAGAGCCCGATCCCGTATTCGGAAAGCTGTCGCAGTGCGCGTGTGGGAGCGAAGTCGAAAACGAAACAGATCGGCTTCAGGATTTCCTCCTCGTTGGGGTCGTCGCCGTTCGGGTTCTTGATGGACCACGGTGACTGAACGCGAAACGCCGCCTGAAAGTAGGTCTCCGGTGACTTCAGGTTGCGCAGCATCAGGATCGACGACCACTGCGGCACGGTGACGCCAGTGGTCAGCTTGCCGCACGAGAGCGTGATCGTCTTGGTGTCGAAACCGCTGCCGATGGCCCGGCGCACAGGCGGCAGCGCGGCCAGTCCGATGCCTGCCGATGCACCCGCCGCGACCTCAACCTTATAGCCGCGCCAGAACGTGTTGTGCTTCTCGGTCAATAAATTCGCCATCGCGTGAGAGGCAGAAACATTTGGCAAGAACCAGAAGGAGTGCTGGAGGTAGGGCAGCAGGCGATCATCCGAATACGGAAATGGCGGTCGTGTTCCAGTCTTGAGATTTGCGACCGCTTGCGGTGCGTATGAGCCCCGAATAATCTCCAGCCACTTTTGCACATCGCTTTTGTGCTTGAACTGTGCGCTCTTGCCCGTGCCAGTGGCGGAGAAGAATTCGTTGAGATCAAATTCATCGAACTCCCCGGCGCTGGCGATGGCCACCAGTTCCTCCGGCATCTGGTAGGTGAGCAGCCGCATCTGCGGCAGCCCGCCGTAGGGGTTCCACTTACCCGCGTGCTTGGCGGCGAATTCTTCCTTGGCGCGCTGCTCATCGGTGTAGCTCCAGTTGAAGATCGCCTCCTCAATGAACTCGCCCGTGGCCAGAGCCCTGAACGGCGTGCCGGAGAGGTAGAGGTAGGCCTTGGTGGTGATAGGCAGGAACTCGGTTTCCTTTTCCGAGAGTTCGCTAAGATCCTTGTTCACGTGTTCCAGGCCAGGGGCGTATTCGCGCTTGGCCTCCTCCTTGGCAACTGCTTCTTCTTCGCCCTCGAATAATTCCTTGGCCGTCTCGCGCCATGCACCGAAGTGGTATTCGTCGAAGACAACCAAATCCCATTTCACCTTGTGGAGCCAGGTGTTTCTCGGCTTGATGTTCCCCACGTCGTCACGACCGAGCAAGTCCTGGAAGGAACCGAAATAAACTACAGGCTTCTTGGCGTTGATCTTGGTAGGGTCGCTGTCGGAATTCCGGGAGAGGTATTGCCAACCGTCGAAGTCTACATGGGATTCGAGGTCCGTCTGCCACGCATCTTCCACGGCGGGCTTGAAGGTGACCACGAGCACGCGCTTCGCCCCGAGTTTCCTGGCAAGCTGATAGCTGGTGAAGGTCTTGCCGAAGCGCATCTTCGCGTTCCAGAGGAAGCGAGGGACGGATTTCCTTTTCTCTGCCCAGATCGAGTTGAAGTAGTCGAAAGTCTTTTCGACGGCCTCGGCCTGTTCCGGCCGCATCACGAAGGTCTCGTGATGCGTGCCGGTGAAGCGCTGGCCAGTGCGCAGCTCCGCAAGAACCGTTTTCAGATCCTTGAGCGTGCAGCGAACCCACTCCAGTTCGACCTTCTCGAAGCCTTTCTTGACAAGCGACGCGCGCACCTCGTGGTCGGTGAAGATGGTTCCGTCGTCGCGTTCGGCTGACTCGTCGAGTTCGATTGTGTAGTTCTTGATCGCTGCGGTTTTCAGTTGTTCGGCGATCCGCTGCTTCACTTCGCGCGTGCTTTGTCCAATCTTGAGAAGTCCCTTATGCGCCTTGTCCTTAATCGAATACGCGTAGATGCGCGGCCGAGCTTTCGGCTTGGGCACGAGGATTTCTTCGATGGTCTTACTCATCAGAGGCATCTCCGCTGAGATCCATCGGGCGGATAACCGTCTCTATGAACGCGATCTCACTAGCGGAGATGCCATACTTCGCGTAGAGGTCCTCGTCTGTCCACCGCCTCGTCCACTTTTGGGTTGGCACAAAGCAGTAGACCTTGCGTGTCACGTGTTGGGAAGGCTTGTGCAGGAGAATCAGGAGACGAGTCAGTCGACAGGAGAGGTAGGACAAGACGCTTTCAGCCCGATTCTTCGAATCGAATGGGCCAATGCACAGATAGGTCTCCGATGAAATGGTTCCCGGCTCAGCCACGAATGGTGTGCTGATGATCCTGTGCGGGTAAGTGTCTTTGTTGCCGGTGCCCGGTGCGGCGTAGCCAACGAACAGTTTCCACTTGTCGATGAGGTCGGCGCCGTTTGATATTAAGCTTCTGGCGACGTATCCCGTACCGCCATTTTGATAAACCATTACGTCACCGGCGCGCTTGGCAGTCTTGCCCTTAAACGTCGTCTCTAACCCGAACGGCTTTCTTGAACTAACCAATCGGTCGAAACGCTTGCGTTCAGGCAGTGAAAGCGAAGTGGTTTCTCCGCTCTCGGCAGCAACGACCTTCTTGAGGATCGAAAGCCCTTCGTTGAAACGGATGAACACGTCCACGCCGTCTTCAAGAAGCGGGCGATTTGCTGTCGAGACGGGCCAGTCCTTGAAGTGAGTGGTGACTCGGCATGTCCCAGGATTTTCCCGGTCCCAGAGGAAGTAGCAAACGCCGCCCTTGAGTCCCACGCCTGGAAAGACATCCGACGCGCTGAGATAGTCGTCAATCGAGCGCAGGCGATCGTCGGCGAGCATCGACTCTCTGAACTCGTCCAACCCTTTGCCACCTGCGAACCAACGGGCAGGAATGACCATCGACAGGTAGCGTGGCTCCAGTGCCTTTGCTTGCTCTACGAAGTGGTGATAAATGGGCGCTGCGCTAGTTCCAAAGCCATCATCGCTCAGTTGATACGGCGGGTTGCCAATGATAACGTCGAATTGCATGTCGCCTCCAAACAACTCTGCCACGCGATTCTTGATGTCGTCGCTGTGGATGAAAACATAAGCGTGGGTTTCAAGGTCTTCGCCTCGATCCATTGCACTCTTGCTGGCGCCGCAGTAACTGCAGTTGCCGCCCACCCACGCATGTTCGGTGCGCTTGAACCAGATATTCCCGTCATCGCTGGCGAAGCCGTTCGCGATGGAGTACTTGCCGGTGGCGTGTTTCGAGCAATACACACTCCTGCGCGCTAACAGGCTCGTGACGTGCGTGATGCCGATGCCGAACACCTGCTTCGTCAGGATGTGGTTCACCCGCTTCTCCAGTTTTGGAATCTGCTTCTCCAGCCCCTTCGTGAGGCGGCTGGTAATCTCGCGCAGGAACACTCCGGATTTCGTGGATGGGTCCAGGAACTTCACTGTCTTGTCGGCCCAGATGTTTGCGCCGCCGTTGTTCGCGGCCCACGCCTCGGCCAGTGTGTCCAGCATTCTGTTCGCGAACTCAGGCGGAGTGAACACTTCGTCGTTCGAGAGGTTGGCGATGCAAGTCAGCACATCCGGGTTGCGCCCGCGCAGCGCAAAGCTGGCTTGGACGCTCATACTGCGGCCTCCTGCGCAAAGGCTGCTAGCTGACTCACCGTCATTGGCGGATATTCGGGCTTGATGGGTTCGAAGATCTCGTGCTTGCCAAGATGGGCGAAGAGCGGCGCGTTAGCGCTGTAGGCCGATGATTTGGTGAGGCTGTCGAAAAGGAAGTTACGCCGCTGGAATTTGCCCTTACCCAAGGAGCCCCACTCTGCGAAGATAATCGGCTGGCAAGTGTGCTCAAGCATGGTCGGGATGACGGTGTGTATCCGAGGGCGCTTACAAGCCTTACATCCTTCAGCACGTGTGCGCATCGTCCAGGCATCTCCATGGATGAGATTTTGTGATAGGACGTATGACGCCGCTCGATACAGGTCATTCGACTGATCCAGATTCAGATACTCGGCGAAGATCTCCAGCACATTCGCACGGCACTCAGCGATGTTGTCCGCCAACAGCTCGATACCGTAGATGCACATTAGCCCGAGTAGCGCATAATGCCGCCGCTCGAAATCAGACTTGCCGTATTTGAGTTCCACTGCGGCGAGCTTGCGCCGCAGGATCTGGACGAGGAAGTGTCCGCTCCCGCACGCGGGCTCCAGGAAACGCGAGTCAATGCGTTCGGTCTCGTCCTTCACGAGGTTGAGCATTGCGTCGACCATCCACGAGGGGGTGAACACCTCCCCATGGTCGGCGACTCGTTGTTTGGATTTCACCAGACTCATGCGCAATATGCGGTCGAAGTATAGCTCATCCACGCGCACGCGGAAGCTAAGACCAAGCTTGTCGAGCCCGGGACGGGCGTAGTCTTTGGGGAGAACGCCCTTGAGGCGCGGGTTGTCGCGCTCGATGGCGACCATGGCGTCATCCACGATCTTGCCGATGCTGGGCTGCTTGGCGTTGGCCTGGAGGTGGGACCAGCGGGCGTCGGCCGGCACCCAGAAAACGTTCTCGGCTTTGTATTCGTCCTGGTCCTCGGGATTCGCGCCCGCGTAGTCGCCCTCGCCGGCAGCGAGTTTGACGCGATGTTCCTCAAAGGTGTCGGAGATGTATTTGTGAAAGATGAGCCCGAGGACGACGTGCTTATATTCCGCCGCGTCCATGTTGTTGCGCAGCTTGTCGGCGGCCAGCCAGAGCTTGGCCTCAAAGCCGATGGTGGCGGTGGAGTCTTTGGCGCCGTTGGACGATTTCCGCTTTTTGGTGGAGGATTTCTGTTCCTCTTCAACCGGAATTGCGGAGGTTTTCGTTTTTGCCATCTTGCTTAATCCACCGCCTGGGAGAATGACCTGAAGTTAGGATTGAGAAATACGGGTTAAGAAAGCTGGCACATCGCCCGGCCGTGGTTTGAGCGCAACTAGTTTGGGGTCTATATGCGGCGGCCGTCTGCGGAAGGCATATTCTGCCTCACTTTATGCAAGAACTCTAGCATGGGAGAAACTGAAGGTCATTAGATTGGCACGCCTTAGGTGAAGAGTTTCCCCCGGAACGATGACATCCTACTGGGAGATCGCGACGGTGTGCGTACACCTTTGCGGCTTTGCCGCCTTCTGTGCGGAAAGCCTCCGGCTTTCCGCGAGCGGAATCAAATCTTAAATCGAGGCTATCTGCCTTGGCGTCGAACGAGGCACATAGCCTCGATTGAAGCGATGATCCGGCTTTGGGGGAAGGCACACCCAATCCGCCCCGAAAGCGGCGAAGCCGCCAACAAACGGGCAGACATTTTATTGAAACCCAAAAGGTTGAAAGGGGGCACCTAAAAAA
>JANNJZ010000511.1:0-11388 GCA_031396065.1 Pyrinomonadaceae bacterium
TTATATTCTTACTGAGCGGGTCAACGCTTGACCAAAACCCATTCCGTGGCCGAGGAAAGACAATCACTTCCGCGTCGCTAAGGAAAGCCGCCCACCATAGAAATGTGCTGTTCGATATGATGATCTTCTTGAATTTCTTAATAAACAACAGGTTATCTATGGCGCCAGGAGGCCGCACGACGGCGCTGTACTTCTTTTTTAGGTGCTCTACGAATGGGTCATCCGGATCGTTGGTGCATATAAAGACCCGGTCATAATCTAAGGTTCTCAACGCATCCTCGTAATATGAAAGGGGAAGGCCATGCCGAGGTATGTAGTCTCTACCTCTTCTGATACCCAGGACGACATCACTCGTATTGATATCGCAGTCTGTGAAAGGGTCTTCGATGGCGAGCCATTTTTTTATACTAAGCGGGTGCTTTTCATAATATTCGTAGCGCTGAAAATATCCGGTGAGTAAAACATGGACTTTCGGGTCCTCCTGATTTAGAAAGCTCAAATCAGGCTTCTGGCCACGCAGTATCACTTTCTCACAATCATGATATGAGTGACCATCTACTGAATCATAGGTACCAATGAATCCCGGGATAGGATCAGCAACAAGCTTGTACCCGAGAGTTTCGCTAAGGATTCGCCCAAAACAATACTGGAAAAGGTTATTTCCCAAATTCCCGTCATAAATGACTTCGATCATGCTTTTATGCGTAAGCGAGGTTCCCAGGCGGACGAGTGAAATAGGCTCACGCCATCGCTACCGCGGCATCGTCTAAAGACTCGGACGAACGATGGCTACCAGCAGAAGTAGAGTGATCCTCCGCAAGTCCGGGAGCGACAGGCACGGGTGCGAATATTGCGATGATGCATCCACAAAACGAGGGGAAGCGACCCGAGAGCAAATCATCGATGCGCCTAAGAAATCCCCTTCGGAGAAATCGCATGGGAAGGAAGTTTCCCCCCGACATCGCGACGAGTCTGAACCCGTACTCTTCGACATGGGATTTCAAAGTGGCGGCGTTGTAAAGTCGCACATGATGATTAATCGTCCTGTACTCCATGCCGCTCGGATAGAAACCAAGCGGGACCACTAAACGGTTTCTCAACGAGTTGATATTAGGCGTCGAGACAACCAAGTAACCACCATCCTCTAAATGGTCCCGGCATTCTTTGATAAATGCGTCTGTATCAATCATGTGCTCTATGATTTCTAGAGCAGAGATGAAGGAGAATTTTTCTTTAATATCAAAACCCATCTTATCAATTCTGCGAGATAGGTAGCGCCAAGAAGGATCCAAGACCTCGTCGGCGCTCTTGATTTCTAGGCGCATATGCTTCCGGCAGACTTCAATAACATTATCTTCATCGAAGTCGTCGATGCCAGTAGGGGAAATTTGATATCTGGTTTGAAGAAGCTTTAGGAATTGCCCGATCTGACAACCGAGATCTAGCCACCTGCTGCCATTAGGGACTGCTACCTGACTCCTCTCTAGCAGAGAAAGAATTCTGCCAAACCGATACCAAGGATCGCTGTAGGGGTCAATCGGTTTTCCGAACCATGTTTTAATACCGACCTTATTGTTCATGTTAGTTAACTCCACCATCATTTGCACCATGGCAACCGACGACGCGACCGCTTTCGCGTGCAAGGCAATAGCGGTTTCTGGCACTGCGGTTCGAGGTGCATCGGGTCACTACCGGGACTACCAGGGTCGCCACCTTCCCCGACGGGAACATCACCGTGGTGCAGCTTTCCAACTCCATGAGCGGGAACGACACCATGAGGGCGACCGGCAGCACGAGCATCTATTTGCGGGTAGCCACCTCGGATAACTCCGTCTCGCTCTACGACTCAGCCAGTAACCCGCAGGAGTTCTGATCTACGGAGCGTGGGACGTTCATCAGCAGTACAAGGGTCGCAATGTCGGGGAGTATCGGCCTCGCGTCGGGAGACCCGGCCGGTACTCTTGACGCCACCTGGATGAAGAGGACAGGCGCGCCCGAAGGGGTGATCACCGCAACCATTGACTCACTGTACAGCCGAATCACCGTTAACCCTGTCCATTAGTGCCCATGTCCACGATGAAGGGCTTGCGGACGGGCTGCTTCTCGATGACCACAATGGAGTTGTAGAAGTGGACGCCGCCGACCGGATACTGAGGCCCGGCGAAGCCCGAGTGATACCAGCCATTCACGTCGTCGGCCAAGGTCTTTGCAACCTCGATGAAGGTTCCTGGCTTCCTGAGTCCCCCTTCCCACGTGCGCCAGTAGGCGGTGTGCGTGTCCTCCACGACGTACAACCCGTCGTCGGAAAGGCGGGGGAAAAGGGCCTCGAAGGATGCCCACTGGTGGCGACCGACGTGGCTACCATCGTCGAGCACGATGTCAACTCCGCCCATCTCGTCCACGACAGAAGCGAGGAACGCGGGGTCGTCCTGGGAACCGATGCGCACCTGGGCTTTGTCGTCGTCAAAGCGGGCGCAATAAGGTCGGATGTCGACGCCAAAGATGGTGGCGCTGGGACCGAAGTAAGAGCGCCAAAGTTCCAGAGAGCCGCCCTCGCTCACTCCTATCTCCAGAAAGCGCAAGGAGGGACGGTCACGGTAGAGGGCAAAGATGCGACTATAGATTGGGAGGTAATGGTCATACTTACAGACCATACGGCTGCCTTGATAGTTGTAGTACAGTCGCGAGAGCTCGTCCGGCCTATTGCGGTCAACTTCAGCCATCGTCCCTACGAAGATCGGGTGACTCTCGGAGGGGCGGAGGATGTTGATGGCGCGCGTGGCCAAGCGGCGAAGTACGCTTTTATCAGTCAAGCGATGCCCCTTTCGTGAGGCCGCAGGTTATAGCAGTCAGAACAGCCGCTCGGCTTCAAGCACTAGCGTCTCGAACCGGATGTAGTCGTCGGCGTGCATGTCTATGCCTCGCAGTTCGGGGGCGTCGCTCTCGCCGGGCTTCTTATGAACGATGGACGAGAATCCTGCCTCCGTTGGCGAGCCCGTTAGTGTCTCCCGGTCCTAGAGAAAAAGATGGCTAAGGTCGAAAAGTTGGTTGATTGCCATGCCGGGACTGTCGGGACGCGCGGCTGGCTTAAAGGTCATAATTACCGTGCCGATGTACTCTAGCTGGGCCGGGCGTCTTCTCGGCCAAGTACAGTCCGGCCGGCACTTCAAGGTCGGGTGTGGCGACGCGGATATGGCCCCCCGGTTTCAGAACGCGGAAGCACTCGCCGAGCATGAATCGCCCAGCCTCCCATTCGACGTGCTCGATCATGTGTTCACTGAAGATGAAATCGAAGCAGCGATCGGGGAACGGGAAGGGAATTGTGGCGTCCCTGATGTAGACGCCAGGACGCTGCGACGCCGGGAAGGTGCCACCGCTGCACCGGCGGTCAAGGCCTGTCCGGCCGGCTCGCCCTGCACAACGTAGCGCCTTTTTAATTGGAGGATGGCTTCTCGATATACTTACAATCCCTTGTTAGAGCGGCACCGGGAAGCTTCCGCCATCAAGCATTCGTAAACCTCGATCTTTCCTATGCAGGTATAGTTCTCAAGCGTAAACCGATACATCTCATCAGCCTTAGCTTCTAAACCGTTGGCGAGCCACCCTCGCAGCTTTTGGTTCAAATCCGCTACGTCTCGAAAGATCAATTCCTGCCGATTGCCGACTACGTTAGGAAGTTCTCCGGATGTACTCACTATCGTCAGGGATTTCGATGCCATTGCCTCTATTGCCACAATTCCGAAACCCTCCTTACAGATCGACGGGACAACGGTGATGTCAGCCGCGGCGAAGTATCTATTTGCCTCCTTCGTAGCTCCCTTGTGTATGACTGAAACGCCGACCTCCCTTTCTAGGCACAGGAGTTTCTCTTCGTAAGATTTCTCAACCGGCCCAACAATAACAAGCCGGGCGTCCACGCCGGCACACGCTTTGATAAGATTCTCGACCCCCTTGTCTTCAACAACTCTCCCCAGAAAGAGGATTATCGGCCCGTCGGGCAGATCAAGCTGGCGGCGTAAAGCCACCATATCTTGCGTGGGTGCGAATTTCCCCGGGTCTATCCAATGCGGCACGACACACACTGTATCTTCCGGCCAACCGGCAGCCTTCCATGTGTCAGCAATATGATTTGAGCAAGCCACACCCGCGCCAATCTTTTTAAAGGCCCAACGCTTGAAACTATTTGCTCCGCTAGAGGGTAGGCCCAGATAGTATATGGAAGGGATACCGTAAAGAGATTTCAACAGCGCCAAACTTGAGATGTGTCCCAAGTGAGAGGAAAAGACAACATCAATACTATTATTTTTGACATAGTGTGCGAGATTGTGAATGAGACGCAGGATGTCAGGAATGGAACGCCAACCGAAGGGAGACATGGATATCTGTTCAATGACGGCAAACTCCCGGTAAGTGGGGAGTTGATTGCCCTCGCTTTCATAAGCTAGAAACAACTCATGTCCCCGCTGCGCCAGTTCCATGCTCAACTGATATGACATTGTTTCACATCCGCCACCGAATTGCGGATGGTTTTCAATGGTAAGAATACGCATAGAGGCTTACTTAATGCGCCGTTCAGAAGCAGTAGCCGAGAGAGTCCAAATCGGGCGGCGAGAGCACCTAAATCGGCCCTTTTCAATATCGGTGTGGCAACTGGGCTTACCCAGTTTCAGAATTGCGGGGTAGAGATTCAGGATCACGCAAAAGCTACGATTAGTTATGCTATACGAACGCTCTTCCTGATGGAGCGAGGCCCAAAGAACTTCCTATAGATAGGTCGCAAAATTGCTTTGCTAGTATTTAGAAAGCTCTGGGGAGCAGTACACGTGATAGCGGCGTAGCCTCGTGCTAACGACAAAGGCCAACCCTTAGCCATCACCCTTTCCAATTTTATGGCCTCCCGCGTATATGGATTTCGCTCAGCATTGGAGGAGTGAAAATGAACGATGAGCGGTTGCGATTCTCTTAATCTCCAGGGGCTATTATGATTTGGATCCTCCGAGTTATTTAGGAGGATGGCTCTTCCTCTAAAAACGTCCACGTCAACCTTCGAGGGGTAAAACATGGGTTCGGCTTTGATGTCACCGTTATCTCTCAGCGGCAGTTGACGGTGCATAGCCATGGATATAGCCATAAGTGGCTCTTCGTTCGGTAAGTTTCGTAGCCTTACCAGTCCCAATTGATCATACTGCGATTCTAGCTCACGTGCCGCAGCATACACACTACTTGAAATGTGCCCCTTTTCAAGATAGTAGATTCCACCCACAAAGCATGGGATGCTGGGTAAATTAAAGTGGCTACAGGTAGCGTTAACATCACCAAACCATTCACCTTCGCTAATATTACGCCCAATTACCGAGACGGACTTACCTGCAAATTGGTCAAACACTCCATCAAGCGGACCGACACAAAGAGAATCCGAATCAATAAATAAGGTTTGCTGAGCTGGAGCAAATCTATCGAGATGCAACTTAGTCGAAAAGCCCTTTCCATATTGGCCAGGCTCAATCTCAACGAGATCAATGTCTCTCAGATCAGGCGGCAGTAAATGCTTCTGGTCTGTTACCAACGTAAAGTGGATCTGACTGTTCTTGTGCCACAGCTTGAACGAACGAGCCAAGTTTGCAGCCAGCGCCATATAAACTGGGTTTCCAGTGGCAATCGTTAACACCGACCTTTGAGCTATTTCCATCATGTTATGTTCATTCAGGCTCTAGGCAGTCAGAAGCATAGAATAGTCACCTCAGTTCGCTACGAGAAATTCATAGTCAAATTCAACTATCCCTCGCTCACCGGGATGATACGGCGTAAGACCAACTGAGGCGTTTGGCATAACGCTGAGCGTAATGAGGTTGAAAAAATTTGAAAAGACAACATCTGCATTTACCCAAAGCCCTAGGTAATAATTTCCTTCTACCATTGGGAGCGATTTCATGTGAGCTGTAATCAGCAAGGGTCTATCCTCTGAGATTTTGTAAGAACCGTCCGGAGAACGAAGATCAAGAACGCCCACACGTCTATTGAGAGAGTCATAGATTAATACCAACAACTCCCTGATTCGCGCTGACATGGAATTAAGTTCAAGGTTAAGCGTTATCGGTTGCGTGCTTGCAACAGGATTTGGGGTGATCTCAAATCTGGACAAATGCAGGTTCGTAGCCAATGGGATCCAATGACTGCCACTTATCCCAAAAGCAATTTCCTGATCGTTCACGTAGCTCTCAATTTCCTGCATTGTGGGTCCAACGCTTACGGCACGCCCTTTATCCAGCCGGACGACCCGTGAGCAGAGATTCTGAACAGCAGTCATATCATGGCTAACAAAAACAACGGTTCGCCCAGCTTTGGCCACATCCCCAAGTTTACCCAGACACTTTTTTTGGAATGTCGCATCGCCGACAGCAAGAACCTCATCTATCACAAAAATCTCCGGCTCTAAGTGCGCCGCAACTGCGAATGCAAGGCGTACATACATCCCGCTCGAATAACGCTTCACGGGAGTGTCGATGAATCTGTCGACTTCGGCAAAGGCGACGATCTCGTCAAACTTCTTCGCTACCTCGGCTTTCCTCATACCCAAGACGGCCGCGTTGAGATAGATGTTTTCGCGGCCCGTTAATTCCGGATGAAAGCCGGTGCCGACTTCAAGCAGTGAACCGACGCGGCCGTGGATGGTGGCGTGTCCCCGAGTTGGTTTGGTTATACGCGAGAGAATCTTGAGCAGCGTGCTCTTCCCTGCTCCGTTGCGGCCGATGATGCCAACGACTTCGCCGCGTTTCACTTCGAAGGAAACATCGTCAAGAGCCCAGAAGGAGTTCTTAAGTGATGAGTCATGAGTAATGAGTGATGAGTGATGAGTGATGAGTGATGAGTCGGCGGCCGCCGTGGAGCCGTTGCCATTGCGGAAAGCGGAGCGGAGGCGGCGAAATGGGGCGGAGGCAGCGTCAGTGATTACGTCGCGCAGCGCCTTGTACGACTCACGCTCGCCGATGCGGTACTGCTTGCTCAGGCCTTCAACTTTGATTGCGATGTCAGACATGTCAAAAAGTGATGAGTGATGAGTACTGAGTCATGAGTTAAATGCAAAGAGCGAAGAGCTAAGAGCTAAGAATTTCGGACCGACGACGGATGACCGCGCCCGAAAACGTGACCCCTTCGTGCTGGTAGGCAAGGTCGGTAATCCGCAAGCGATCCGCTGGCAGAAGAAACCAGTCGTGGGGATTGTCTTCCGAGGTCCTCATGCCAGACGGACCCCATCACGGGTGATGTGGTCGTAGAATCCGGCTGCGTGCTCGAGACGGTAGAGATGGCTATCCGGACTTTCCAGCAATAGATGGAGAGAAAGATAGCCATGCTGCTGGTGAAGAGGACGCCAGGCTTCGCGGATTATCGACTTCTCCTTAATCGGACTGGAGGCCAGCTCTTTGACCACCAGTAAATCCACATCACTCGCCTCATCCGGCTGGCCGTAAGCGTAGGAGCCAAAGAGGATCACCTGCTGCGGCTGAAACTGTTCCACCAACACGCGCAGGTAGGGCAACAGCCGATCCGCAATCCTATGCACCGGATAGCGTGGATCGCGCAGGACCTCTTCGCGGATTGATGGCGGAGCACCGCTGTTCACAGAGTTTGGCTTGACTGCGCTGAGTGACATAGGGTTACACCGCTGATGATACCACGCAGGCTTTCGCCGGGCTTGGTGCCGATGCCGTGCCACTTAGTACTGAGTCCTGAGTGATTAGTGATGAGTCGGAGGCTGGCGAAGCGCCGTTGCCGTTACCGTTGCGGAAAGCGGAGCGGAGGCGGCGGAATGGCGCGGAGGCGGCGTCAGTGATAACGTCGCGTAGCGCCTTGTACGACTCACGCTCGCCGATGCGGTACTGCTTGCTCAGGCCTTCAACTTTGATTGCGATGTCGGTCATTAAAAAGTGATGAGTGATGAGTGATGAGTGATAGGTATTACTTAAGTACTGAGTACTGAGTACTGAGTCCTGAGTCATGAGTCAAATGCCAAGACCGAAGGGTTAAGAATTTCGGATTGCGAATTTCAGAGCAAAGGGCTAAGAGCAAAGAGCAGTAGTCAGAAGTCAGGCCGCACTCTCAGTCATGACTTTCTCGCCCAAGGTCGCCAGAACTCGGCGGAATCGATGCCTGTATCAAAGCGATCAATTCTCCTGCTTGCTGGCGCAGTTCATCGTAATCGGCGCCCACGGTGGAGAGATCGCCACCGGGATAATGTTGCGCCCAAAACTGTTCGGTAAGGCTCTCGCAGAGATCATCGAACGCAGCAAAGCGGGCGTCGAGGCTCTTAGCTTGATCAATCAAAACATACCTTGCGCAGACCTAACCCTTTGCCAATGAGAAACCCTTTGAGATACCGTTTCAACAGCCTCGTGAAGAATCTCAATGCCAGTGTAGGTTGAGCCTGATTGGCCATAAAGCACATCTGCCGCGCTCATGCGCTCAGCAGCTAGCAAGAACCAATGCTGAGGGTTGCTCTCGTCGGTCTTCATGCGAGTTGGATTCCGCGGCGGACAATTTCGTCATAAAAGCCGCCTGAATGAGCCAGACGCCGTTTATGATCTTCCGGAGACGTAACCAGCAGATCAAACGGAAGCGGATCAACCGATGCCCGAACCGGCCGCCAGGCTTTACGTACGGAAATCGCTTCACGCACAGGGCTCTGCGCAAGCTCCTTGATGATTAGCAAATCGACGTCGCTGTGTTCGTCGGGCTGGCCGTAAGCGTAGGAGCCAAACAGGATCACCTGCTGCGGCGGAAACTGGTCTACCAGCACGCGCAGGTACGGCAGCAGCCGATCCGCGATCTTATGCACCGGATAGCGTGGATCGCGCAGGACCTCTTCGCGGATTGATGGCGGAGCACCGGTGCTCACAGAGTCTGGCTTGATTACGCTGATTGACATAGGGACCTAAAGAATTTCGGAATTCGGATTGCGAATTTACTAAAGTACTGAGTGCTGGGTGCTGAGCTAAACGGCTAAGATCAAAGAGCTGAGAACAGAAGTCAGAGTCAGAAGGCAGACAGCACCCTCAGTCATTGCTTTCTCCGCTTTCTTTCAAGACTTCGGCGAATAACTCCGCGCCGACGTGGAAGCCTACCTCTTCCCGCAATTCCTTTATCGCCCGGCGCAGCGACGGCAGTTGTCCTTGGCGATAGCCTCGAAGCAGAACACCCAATACCCCTGTCACATTCAATCCCAGCAACTTGGCCACCCGGCGCGCTTCTCGCTCGTCCAAAAGGGTCCATTGGGCGTTGACTTGCATAGCCAGCGCGACGGCTTCTGCTTCGCCGTGATCCAGATCGCGCTGAAGGATCTGAATGAACGGTCGATCCTCAACTTGTTCGACTCGAAGCCAACTTGCAGCGAGTGCCTCGCGGAGCGCCTCGGAACCAGGCAGACCCTCGTCAACTCGCAACTCCGCATGAACCGCGGGAGGAATGAGTACCTCAACAAACTGCTCTCGGAGCAGGGAGAGTTGACCGATGATTGCGAGACTCAAGAGAGGCGAGGTGTTACTGACGACGGGCATAGGCCAGATCGTCCTCAAGTTCTTCCCGCCCATAGTGGCGCGGAATCTCCCGCTTTCCTAATAATTGCCCAAACTCGTATTTGCCTAAGCCAGCCAGTTCTCTGGCCTTGCCAAATGACAAAACGCCTTGGTCATAGAGAGCAACCGCCAACTCCAACAACAGTTCTTGCGCGATTCGCTCTTCTGGCAAACGAATGGCTCGGGCTACAGAATCCGGAATATGCAATTGCAAGTCCATGTTAATCCTCAATGATAAGCGCCTCTTAAAATAACACAAGGGCACCTAAGAATTTCGGATTGCGAATTTCGGATTGCGAATTTAGGAGCCAGTGCCATTACCGAGTGATGAGTCATGAGTGATGAGTTGCCGTTACCAAGTGCTGAGTGCTGAGTGTTGAGTACTGAGCTAAGCGCAAAGGTCAGAGAACAGAAGTCAGAAATCAGAGGCCGGCGGTTGTCGGCGCTGATAAAAAGCACCGGGGAGTCAGTCATTCTCCGGCAGCTGCCTTCGCCCAGGTCACGATATCATCGGCGATCCAGTAGCCGGCGGTTTTCATCTGGGCTAGCACCGAAGCCACGGCAGGAGGATGCCCAAGCTGTTTGGCCTCCACCAATACGCGGGCCCGTGCCGATCGTCTGCAAACCGTAGACGCGACGCGCTAGCCGACGACCCTTTTGTTCATCCATGAACACTAGGTTGATTCCTAAATTTCGGGCGGTCTGAATAACTGAGGCTTCGCCGGTGTCGAGTTCAACCGCGAGTAGTGGATCAACGATTGCCGGGCCAGCGAACTGAGCAAACCCTTGCAACTCTCGCCTTGCCTCGTCACGCCCAAGACCGCTCTGCCCACCGCAAATTCGCTCGCCACAGCTTCAGGCACAACCGAGACTGTGTGAAAACTCCAGGTTTTCAGCGCCAAGGGCGCAAAATGTGATAGCCCAGGGTAACGCCCTGGGTAAGGCCATAATAATCCGGAAGCGCTGAAGGCGCGAAATAACAAGTCTCGACTGAAAATCCTCGGGATTCCACTAAGTTCACCCTCATTTCGCGCCTTCAGCGCTGGGAATCTTTATGCGAGTCTACCTGGGCCGATGGCCCAGGCTGTCACATTTCGCGCCTTTGGCGCTACGAACCCACAGTTTTCACACACACTCTACCGCGAGGTGGTACTGACCTCATTTCCTCCAATGATTTTCTCACCAACACACTAACGGAGCACCACCAGAGTTAAGGGACGTTTACAAGTACTGAACCCAGCGCTGGTAAGACTCTTCAAGCCATCCGCACATTCTGTCGAGGTCGACAAGATCGCTCAAGAGGATGGGTAACGGGTCTCCGGTCCTCACAAATAGACGCCCCTTCCCTCTACGAATTTGGCGAATGCGTTACTTTCAACATTGGGCACGATCATGAGATCGATCTTCTGCAGTCCAAGAGCGTCTTCCAGCTTGCTTTGAAGCCGTAGCCGCTCCCGCAGCTTGATATTCCTGGATACGATTAGCAGATCGATGTCGCCGCCGCGTTGCGAGTCATCAGCGCGAGAACCAAAGAGCAGTATCTGAGCTTCAGGGTCGAAAAACTTTACACACTCACCTATGCGCTCTGCCTGGTAAGAACTCAATCGCATAGTTAATTCTATATCAAAAAGTGATAACGCAAATGATTTCCACCCAGAAAGGGTGGGCAGAAATTTCTGGACTCTACCGAGACTGTGTGAAAACTCCAGGTTCTCAGCGCCAAGGGCGCGAAATGTGATAGCCCAGGGCAACGCCCTGGGTAAGGCCATAAGAATCCGGAAGCGCTGAAGGCGCTAAATAACAAGTCCCGACTGAAAAT
>JANNJZ010000522.1:0-5898 GCA_031396065.1 Pyrinomonadaceae bacterium
GAGAGGACCTGCGCATGAAGTCCCATAGGCGTAACGTCCAGGCGCACAGTCGCGCCGCGGTCATCAATGCCCTGTCCACGATATGTCTTAATCTCAGTAAACTTTTCAGCCAGCTCCGGCGCCATGATTGGCGATTCTTCAATACGAAACCTGGCCATCGTGCCATCAGGCATCGGCAGCGGCATTACCACCTCCATGTGTCGAGCCGCATCTGTAAACTCCATCGGGACCTGATTCAGCAGTTCGTTTAGAGCGACTTTATTCATTTGCAGAGTTCGATATGTCTGAGGAATGATCTCGCGCTTGCCCTGATTGATGACCACGGCCGCGTCTATTTCCCGCCAAAGATTATCGCTCGACCGCTTGTCCGGAATGAGCACCGGGACAGACTCATACGAGCCAAATGACCGCGTCGTCAAAGAAGTCTGCCCAACGAGCCGGTCAGTGTTACTTTCCGCCAGGGCGCTGGCAAGGACCACCGCCGCTAACAGGGCGCACATGCAAACAAGGGGAACACGGATCATTGAGCAAAAGTAAAAGTGTGGGGCGCGGAAAAGCATGCCGGGGATTCTCCTTGTCAGCTTTACGAATGACTCCTGGCGAGATTCGCGAAACCGGTGACTCCCGGGTTCGCCGCCCAGCTGCGCCAGGACGCGTTGGTAGCAAAGTCTGTCGGCGTGGACGAGGTGCCGCGCTGCTGACGCGACGCTGAATTCAGAGTCATCCAGGTGCGGCGCAACCTTCTTATCTCTATCTAGCTACAACAGACAGATTTGAACCAATGGATAAATTGTCGTCGAGATTTTTTTAGCGAGAGTCGCCCACCAGAATAAATGGCGCCCAGTAACGAGGATGGGTAGGGGTTACTGACGCTGAGTTCATTCCGGCGGCCGGCAAGATTATTTGACCGCGCAGCATTGCCCTTTGGGTGTTGGCCAGGGCGTCGCCCCTGGTTTTCCCTCTGCCCAATTGGCTGTAGAAGTGCTTCATGAACTGCGTGGTGGGCTGGTCGCTAATAGGCAGTAAGGTTGCTAAGACATTGTGCGAGCCCGCGTGTAGAAAAGCCTCAATCAAACCGATTCGGTCTTGTTCTATGAATTCATTTCCGCTGACAGCAAAACTCTGCCCCGTTTCACATGCACTTAACGTGACCAGGCTGGCCCGCAATCCGAGATCGAAAATCTCTCGGACGGTCAGATTGCCGTCGTCCGTGTCCGTCGGTTCAAACAGCAAGCGCGAGAACAGCGGCATATTGCGTTCGGCAATGGCATGCGTTGAAAGGTGCAGATTGTCACAGTTGTAAGCGAGTCGTTTGATTTCGGTTTCAGTGGCTCGTTCATTTATGAAGGCTGTTCCGCGAGTTGCCTCGGCCACGGTTTCTGCTTCCACGGAAGCAAATTCCAGATCTGGTAATTTTGCTTCACTTGACTGATTTCGTCCGAAAGCGATGGTCTCGCTTTGACCCGGGTCGGCGCCTGCACTTGTTGAGGAAGTGGGCGGGCCGTTATGAGGCGGCTTAACATTCGCGGTCGCACTCCACCGATCTTTTGACTTGTTCTTACGAGCGTAGAAGGTCATCGAGGGTGTTTGAAACAAAAAGTAATCTTCAATCAGGAACCTGAGGTTCTGGTTTTCACGTCTTACGAGGGCCGCAAATGGCAGGTCGTGAAGCAAGCCGTAAGGTACAAAACCAATCCGTTCAATCTCGTTCAGGGCACCTGAGTTCTCGAGCGGCTCGATCAGAATGGTGCGCAGGCTTTCTGCGACCGGCAGCCACGGGGTGTCGTGAGCTGCGTTGGTGAAAATCAAAGAGCGAAAGAGTTTCGTCTTGGCAGCGAGCGTGGCTTTGGGAATCGGCAGCACCACTGTTTTGAGATCCGAGGCGGTCACCACCAGCGCCAGGACCTTTTCGCCGGCAAATAGAAACTCAACCAGCGCGGTCTGCGATTGAAGGCTTTGTTGAATCTCAAAAAGGCTGGCAGGTTGGGCGGCGCGAATCGCGAGGAACTGCGGATGATCCAACTGGGTTCTCAGCGTCAGGTTTTCGTATTGATCGTAATATTGTCTCAACTGCTCGCGGGTTGAGGCGTCACCGTGTTCCTTCAACCGGGCCGACAATGAGTTTATCTGTCGGGTGAGTTCATTCTCCTTTTCACTTCTTAGTGGAGCGTTCGCCTGTTTTTCTTTGACTCGAACCAGGAAATTTCTCAACGAGCGATAACGCATGTTTTCGATGAAACCAAACAGTAGTTCGTCCGCTCTCTTTGATATCTGTCGGTCCGAGCTCGAGTTTGAATAGTTGAGCAGAACACTGTACAGACCTTCATAAGAACGCCGGTGCGGCGGGATGAGAAAGTTTGTGCTGGCGGCAACAAAAGTCCCTGTTTCAGTTTCGAGTGCATCCTGGAGGTGTTTCAGTGCGGCTTCGTGCTGACCTTCGTGCTGCGCTATTTTCGCCCGAACTGTTGCCGACTGGATCTCGCCCTCCGAATGCGTGTCAGCCTTTTGCGCCATCTCGTCGGCCTGCTTCATGAATTCGGAGGCGCGTTGCCAATCGCCAAGAGCCACCGAGCACTCGGCGCCTCGCAAGAGAGTAATTGATTCAAACCTGACGTCGGCCAAACCTGCGTGTTTGTATACCTCCATCGCGCGTTCATACAGCGAAAGGGCCCGCGCGTAATCGCCTTTGAGCTGGTAACAATATGCTACAGATTGCAAAACATAATTATGTAGAACAGAATCTTTGCTTTGATGTTTTGACGAGGGGTCGTAGAGCTTTATGGCTTCGTCATACTCGTCCAGGTTTACGTGGACGTGCGCAAGGTAGGCTTCGAGATCAATCTGTGCGAGCCGGTAACCGATGCGCTGGGACAGTGCCAGACCCTTGCGGAAAAACTCGAGAGCTTTTCGATAGTTTCCGATTCCACTATATAAATCGCCCATGGCCATATACGAATCGCTCAAACCGGCATCATCGCCTATCCGTTCCTGGATTTCGATGCTCTCATTTTGATACTGCATGAAACGGTAAATATCACCTTTGCTGTTGAAGGCCAGCGCGATAATAGTGAGCATGGTAGCCGCGCCGCGCTGGTCGTTTTGCCGGCGGTAAAGTTCGAGTGCCGGAAAATAGAAATCTTTGAGCGGCCTATCGTGTTCTCCCTTAAACCACCAATAAATTGTGCCAAGGTTTCTGAGGGCGGCAGCTTCAATTCGCTGGTCCGAGATTTCCCGGGCGATGGAGCTTGCCTGTTGGAGAATTTGAAGCGCGTCGTCGACCTTTCCCTGCGAGTGATAAAACACCCGACTCAGGTCGACCAGGGCTTCTGCTTCGAGGCGACGATCGCCCACACTGCGCGCAATGTCCAACGCCTGCTGGTGCGACCTGGCGGCGGCATCGCGTTCACCAAAACTGTAGTGATTTACGCCGGCGGCATTGTGCAAACGAGACAGGATGGTCGGGTCCTCAATCCTCTTCCGCAACAAACCGTCAAACTCTTTTTGTGAGGAGAGAAAGTCTCCGCGTAGTTGCTGACTGAGGCCCAGTTCAAGAGTAGCCAGCTGGTCCGAGCGCTGCAGTCGGCACGCCCAGGAGAAGTAACCCACTGCATCGGCCAGCCTCCATTCATTCCTGGCCTGCAACCCGCGTCTGAACGCCACATTTCCCATCCACTCCATCGATAGCCAGAGGCCCCCAGCCACGATGATGGCTGCAAAGCCGAGTCTGAGCAGGGTTTGCTTTGGCATGGTCGCCGGGAGGCTACGGCCCGGCATAAAAACTGCCGGGCTACTATTATGGGTCCACCGAGTAGACTAATTGAGTCGGAATTAAATCACGAAGGCCAGGACTGTTGCGAGCCCCGGTCGCCAGGGCGCGTGGAGGTGGGCAGCTGTTCGTCGCCTGTACCGAAGACTGGTTCAGTTTTGTTTAGCCCCAATGGAGAAGGGGATGGGGTCCGTTGAGACTTCGGCTCCGTCGGCGAGCTTTGCTTTCACGTGCCAATAATATTTCCGTTGCGATTGGAGTTGTGCCTTTGAGGCGTCAGCCGTAATGTGCTCCTCAGAGGTTACGGCCTGGTAAACAATGTCGCCTTTTTCACTCAGCACCTCGACTGTATAACGGTTGGCTTTAGCTTCCGTCGCCCATTTGAACTCTACGGCTGGCCCGGGAACTACGGAATTCTCACTCGGAGAAACCGCCCGGACAGAGGACACTCGCCGGTCATCGGAGCGCAGGCCTTCGCCGTTCTGGTTTACTTTTACAACCGGATTGGCAAACCGCCAGAGGCCGGCGGCCGTGATTGCAATCAAGACTAGAGCGGCAATAGCAAACGCCGGAGTGCTACTCTGGCCCGTGAGGTTTTGCCAAAATGAAGAACGCGGGCTGTTAGTTTTGCTGACTCGTTCCTTCAGTTTTGGCGGCGCCGGAATTATTTCAAATCTCTCATCGGATTCTACCTGCCAGTTGAGCAGTGCCAATCTACACGCGCGGCATCCGACCAGGTGCGTCTCGATGCCGCTGGTCTGATCACCTTCGTGCTCTCGCTGCAAGTAGGCCCGAAGGTCACCTTCGAGTGGACACTCAATTGACTGCATTTCAGCCTCCCACTAATAACAACAGATAAAACCGCCGGCGCAATCGGGAATCAACCAAGGTTCGTTCGCAATTTGGCAAGAGCGGCTTTCAGACTCTTGCGAACGTCCGGCACCGGCAACTTCAGGATCGCAGCAATTTGCTCGTCAGTGGCACCGTCATCGTATCGAAACTGAAGCAGCAGCATCTCTTGTGTCGACAAGACCGCCAGGGCGCTACTGAGCGTTCGCGCCCGTTCCTCTTGAACAAGCGATTCCTCCGGATTAGGCGCAGCATCGATAGGCTCCAGCCCCGCATAAATTCCTCCGTTAATGTCCTCAAGCGCAATGGTCCTCTGGGCGCGCACCAGGTTGCTAATCAACCGCCAGATCTTCTTTTCACTCAACTCCTCGTGTATTTGCTCCAACGCATCGAAAACAGCTGCCAGGGTTACGTTGTCAAAGTGCTCCAATCGCAACCGCTCCTCAACTGCGGTGGGCGAGAACCCTTCCCAAAAAAATAACTCGAAGATGCGGTGTTCGCGTTTGCCCATCCTCTGAATGGGCTTGAGCAAACGTTTCCGTCCCTCCTCAGACCAGGCCCAGTTAATGCACAAACGATTCACGACCTGTCGCAGCCAGGGCTTCAATTCACCATAAGTTCCGGCATAACGCACAGTTTTCAGCCGGTGCCAGTGTTTCTCAGAGAGCTTTTCACAGACGTATACAAATCGGTCCATCGCCTGGTCGTAGTCGAAACCCAAACTCCGAAGAAACGAAAAGAGGTAGTCTCCGTAACGATCAATAAAGATCCGCCAGGCGAGTTCTGGCTTTTGATGGAAAAGCGGCAACAATTCGGAGTCCGAAATAGATTCCGATTCTCGAGGATTGGCAACGGTGTTTTCTAATTCCGTCATAGAACCGCCGCCCTGAAGGCGGAAAAGCGTGACTGGTTGAAATAATCCTCACGATTGGATTGTGACCCGCAGGTTGAAAAGTCACTTATAGACAGAAGATATCAGGTATCAATCCGCGGAAGCCTTTAACTCTGTGAGGAATAATTCTAGCCCAACGCTTTCAAAGCCCCAAAGAATAACGCTAACACTTCATGGATTTTGGGGCCGGCCGGACGCCGGAATGAGGATCGGAAGACCAAGTGATCAATGTCTGGGACCGCAGGCGGCTCGCCTGCAGAAGCGCCGCCAGGCGCATGCGAGGGGTTACCTTCAACGTAGTGTTTCGACGCCGCACCAGGCGGCCAGCGTGGTGGTACTGGCGCGGCCCGTCGAGGGCGACCACGGCGAGGTGCAGGCCCTGCTGGCCGAT
>JANNJZ010000529.1:0-7504 GCA_031396065.1 Pyrinomonadaceae bacterium
AAGAGGACACTTACGTTCGTTTAAAATGAAAATTACGTTCGTTTAGAGGTGGGCACCGCCCACCGGTGCGCCGTTGATGAGACCATTCACTGAAATAACCAAAGGTTGATTATGTATCCGACTCGTGTCGTCCACGGCGCACCGGCAATGAAATAATCAACGTTCGTTTAGAGGTGGGCACCGCCCACCGGCACGGCGTTGATTAGACCATTCACTGAATAACCAAAGGTTGATTATGTATCAGACTCGTTTCGTCCACGGCGCACCGGTGGGCGGTGCCCACCTCTAAACGAACGTAATTTTCATTTTAAACGAACGTAAGTGTCCTCTTAAACGAACGTGTTTTCTGAACAAAACCGATGAGTGAACGGTTCTGCAAAGGGGCACACAAGTGTGCTCTCTAAACAACCTTGATAGATAGTTGCAGGCTTGCTTCATTGCTTATCCAAGAACTGTTGCTGCCAGAGTTCGAGCGTTAGCAACTGAAAGACCTGAAGGTTGAAATCCTCTTGCCCAGACTGGTTAGCACTGATGATTTTCTGCACCGCTGCGGGTTGAAATAGTCCCCGCCTTCTGATCGTCTCTTCGGAAAGCAGATCGTCGATCATTGGTTTGAGTGGTCCACGCAGCCATGAACGTATCGGGGCCCCGAAGCCGGCCTTTTTGCGCCAGACGATCTCTTTTGGCAGTAACTTCTCAGCCACTCGCTTGAGGATGTACTTGCGTTTTAGTCCGCGCAACTTCAGGTTCACCGGCATGCGAGCTGCCAACTCCATCAATTCATGATTAAGAAACGGTACGCGCACTTCCAGGTTGGCGGCCATCGAAGTCTTGTCTGTATAGGCGAGATTAAGACACGGCAGAAACGTTTTTAGGTCGATGTAGAGAAGCCGGTTGAGCGGCGCGGCGCCTTTTACTCGCGCGAAATGGCGGCGATGTTCCTGATACGCGTCAAGCCCATTCGTAGCCTGGCGCGCCTCTTCAGTGTAAAGACTCGCTTTCATCTTATCGGTGAAATACGTTCCGTAGCCGAGGTAGCGATCCTCAAAATCAAGGGAGGCACTGCGCGCGAACTTCTTGGCGTTGCGCAAGGGCGCGGTCAGCCGGCCCGGCCGTCCGCCTGGCAACGTCTCCGCAATCACGTTCATGATGGGCCGTCGCAAAAGCTGCGGGACCGGATCGAACGCGCCCGCAATTCTCATGGCCAGTTGGCGGGGGTAACCGGCAAACACCTCGTCACCGCCGACTCCTGACAGCATTACTCTTAACGTCGCTCGAGCCGCTTGAGAGATTAGGAAACTCGGAAGTATCGCCGGATCAGCTACTGGTTCATCCATGTGATAAACCAATTTCGGCAATAGACTGGCCACGTCAGGTTTCAGCATGATCTCGTGGTAGTCCGTCTGCAGCAGTTCGCCAACCTTTCGAGCCCAGATAACATCGTCAGGGATGATGTCGTAACGCAGGTCATTAGCTTCTGTGCCGACGGTGTAGGTAGAGATCTGTTTGCCGTTGCTGTGATGCTTCATCAAAGCGACGATCGATGACGAGTCGACGCCGCCGGATAGGAATGAGCCCAGCGGCACGTCCGCTACCATCTCGAGTTTCACTACCCGATCGAGGGTTTCCAGAACCCGGTCGCGCCACCAGGATTCGCTTTTGTCGTCTTCGATCTCATCGAACGAGATGTCCCACCACTCGCGCAAATCAACCTGTCCGTCCTGCACAGTCAAGAAGTGACCTGGTGGTAACTTCCAAACGTTCCGGAAGAGGGTGTGCGGATCGGGAGTCCAGAGAAATGTCAGATACTGATTGAGCGCTTCAAAGTTTAGCTCTGCTCGGATGAGGCCGGTGGCCAGTAGCGCCTTGATCTCTGAGGCAAACAGAAATGACCCATGGAGGCCGGATTTAGGCTGACAATAGTAAAGCGGCTTGATCCCGACGCGATCCCGGGCCAGCGTTAACACCCGCTCTCGATTGTCCCAAACTGCGAACGCAAACATTCCGTTCAGGCGCCGCAGGCAGTTTGTCCCCCACTCGGCAAACGCGTTAAGTAAAACTTCGGTATCGGTGTCACTGCGGAATTGGTGACCCTTGGACTTAAGTTCATCGCGCAGTTCAAGGTAGTTGTAGATCTCGCCACCGAAAGTAATCACATAGCGACCGTCGACGGATAACATCGGTTGGTGGCCCGCTTCGGTGGTATCGATTATGGCGAGGCGGCGCTGTCCCAAACAGACCTTGCTCCCGGCTTCGTCTATGCTTACGGAAGTCCATACACCTTCGTCGTCGCGCCCGCGGTGCTCCATGCTGCGAAGCATCGCGCCAATGTGTTGCTCAGGAGTTGAGGTGATTAACCCGGCGATTCCGCACATACAGAAAACGCTTCTCGACTGATTTGTAGGGGTGGCACTCCATGGCCACCCCTCCGTTCGCTTGAATTATGTTTCGATGTTGAGTGGAACCGCAGCGAGGGGCGGCCACGGAGTGCCGCCCCTACAATTGTTTCCACGACCCGCTCTCCGTTTGATTAATTGCGGGCTGCCTCATCTGGCCAGCACCAGCAGCGAATAGCCGCCGAGCATTCGTACCGTAAAATCCTGGTTCACCGTCATCATCAACCTTCTCGGCCACCTCGCCAGACGTGCCTTAATACTTCGCGGGTTGTCGATCGCTCCGGGCGTGTACTGCCAATCCAAAACTTCATAACCTGAATCTCGCAGTGCTCCCAGGGCCGTATCCTTCATGAAGTAGTGAAGGTGTCCGGCTTGTTCCCGCTCCTGCAGGATGGGCCGGCCACGCAATACCCATTGAGCCGACATGTCGAGAGGGATATGAAAAATCTGGTAGCGCGCTTTACCGCGCAAGTCTCGCAGAAAGCCGAGGTAGTCCTGAACATGCTCAAATACATCGATGCATAGCAGCAAATCAAAAGAAGAAGTATCGGCGGCGATGAGATCCGCGCAATGGAATTGGAGGCGCTCGTTCGCGCGCTGGCGGCATAGCTCGATAGCTTGCGGTGAAATGTCATAGCCAAAGAAATTTGTCTCAGCCGGCAACCAGGATTGCAGCTGCTTTAGTATTTCACCGGCCCCGCAACCTATCTCGCAAATCGTCCGCGGCTCAAGCGAGTTCTTTTGCATCAGGTTGAGAATGTGACGGGCTTTCCATGACGAGTCTTCCACGTGATACGTAGGGTTGCGCTCAACGTATTCGCCGGTTTCGTAGATTGAATGTCCGACAGACTCCAGGTTGTCACCACCTTCCGCCACGTGACTGCCTTTCGGGTACTGGGATCGCAGGCACTTACGTTCCCAGCCGAACCTATTTTATTCCGACAAGCTTTACACCAAGGATCGATCTCAATGGTAACCCGCGGGCGAGAGTTCTTCCCAGCCGGTGTGGGGCGAGCGCTAATAGCGATTCCACTACCTTGATCACAGGCGTCGCTGTGCTCACATGAAATCTGCGGGCGCCGACCAGGATTTGTAACTTACGAAACCCTACCGCCTTGAACATCTCTACCAACTCAGTTGCCGAATACTCCTTAAGATGAAAGCCGGTGGCCACATCGTCGAAGTGTTGAGACACGTCATGCGGGCCCGATAGTCGATTGGGAGTAAAGCAGATATATCGGCCACCCGGAGCCAGCGACGCGTAGATATTTCTTAGTTGGTCCATCGCATCCTCCGGGTGTAGATGTTCCATTAATTGATCACTATAAGCGACGTCGATGCTGCCGGGTGTAACCGGGATACTGGAACCGTCTGAGATGATCAGTTCAACGTTATCGGGCAGCTCAAGCTGCTTGGTAATCTCATGCGACACATCCACCGCATAGACTTTGCGCACCAGCCTGGCGACCGCTACTGCCAGCGAACAGTCCCCCGGACCGATTTCCAGGTAGGTGTCATTAGGATGCAGATGTTTTCTGAGTAAGGTCAGGCGGTGACTAAGTTGGTCCTGATTAGCTGCCGTGTGCCTGAGCGATATTTGGGGGTGGTCCGGGACCCTGATAAACAACTCGTCATACAGGGTGGTATAGAGCTGTCGCCGGTCTTCCTTAGTTGCGGCGCGCAACCGCGCCGCCAGTTCTTTCTCAATTAGGTAGTGTGCCCTGATCTGTTCAGCAGATCTTAAAGAAATGTTGGTCCCATCGGTCATGTAGGTCCTGGTTATGTCCTTTCAACGTCTCTTCAATCCAAGTATGCTGAGGAAGAAGCTGGAGAAGAGCGTTTGGCATCCGATGGTCAAACAAGTCACAGCGGGGATGACTATGCGCATGGTTTGAGTGGGATCGAGGTTTCCAAATGAGAGCCGATCCCAGTACCAGTAAGCATAAATTGTCCCACCCAGACCAGCGACGATTAAGAGGAGGGCGACAATCAGTCCGACTTCCAGCGTCAGGTAACGAAACGCTTGATTCAGGCGCGGGTCTTCAGGCAACAGGCCTTCACTAATAGCGAAGATTTTGGTGAACACGGCAAATAGGATCGACTGAAATCCGATAATGATCGCCGCGGCGCCATACAACAACGTATGGACGTCAAAGGTGACGCCCCCAACCACTCTGGGACCAGGAACCAGCCAGAGCAGCACCATTAAGCCGGCCAGCATCAGTAGGCCACCAGGATAAAGGAACAACCAGCGCGGGCTGTAAAGTAGAAGAAATCTCAGGTGCCGCCAGCCATCGCGCCAACTGCGAAGATGAGGCGCGCGCGTGCGCCCGTCAGGCGAAAGGGTGGTCGGCACCTCGGTGACCCGCATTCCATGAAGGGTCGCTTTCACCACCATCTCACTGGCAAACTCCATCCCGGTAGTCTGCAAATTCAGATTGGTAATGGCTGACTTACTGAACCCTCGGAGGCCACAATGAAAGTCACCCACCGGACTACGAAAGAAGAGACGGCCAATCGTTGTCAACACCGGGTTTCCGAGGTAACGGTGCAGTGGCGGCATCGCGCCCGGCTTAATCCCGCCGAGAAAACGGTTACCCATCACCAGATCGTAGCCCTCGCGCAATTTGCGGATGAAGGGCCCAAGCGAAGCGAAGTCATAACTATCGTCGGCGTCGCCCATAATCACGTATTTGCCATTCGCCGCCGCAATCCCACCCATCAAAGCGTTGCCGTAGCCCCGGGCGCTGATATCCACGACTCGCGCCCCTAATCCGGTGGCGATCTCCTGGGAACCGTCAGAGCTGCCGTTGTCCGCAATGATGATTTCACCAGCGACACTATTCTCGGCGAGCGATCGCTGCACCTTCTGAATACAAATGGCCAGTGTCTCCGCTTCATTGAGACACGGCATCACGATCGAGAATTCGACATCGCCGTCGATACCGACATCGCCACCAGTTGTAATGTTAGCAATAGCTTTCGAGCGCAGCACTTTGGCCGGCATAAATGGTATGTCTCCGCGCTTAATTCGATTCACTCAATGACGCCAGTCGCTCAGTGTCGAAACCCATCGCAGGATAGTTAATCAGTTGAAAGGAACCCTGTCGCGATATGATGCGACCCGGGTTACCTACCAATACTGCGCGAGCCGAAACCGAAGTAATCACGACTGCATTCGCTCCGATTAAAACATCGTCACCGATATTAACCGGCCCCAGAATGGCCGCTCCCGGTCCAACATAAACGCGATTGCCAATCACCGGGCTATTCAACGTTGATTCGTGTCCACCCGCTCGGTGCCCGATAGTGACGCCCTGCGTCAACGTGCAGTGATGCCCGATGGTGGCGTTACTGGCGACGATGACATAGCCGGCATGCGGTAAGAAAAGACCTGGTCCAATAATCGCTTGCGATGGCAACTCGATGTGCGTTACGGCTTCAATGAAACAAGTAATTAAGCGACCGGCCCCACTCAGCACTAAGCGCAGAATGGAGGGCATCCGGGTGGCGAGGGCCCATCTTCGGAAGCGGTACGCAACGATGGCCCAAACGCGCGGAACCAGCAGCAACGCTTTGAATTGGTTCCAGGACCCGCCGTAGTATCGTAAGTCCTCGCCAAGGTTCGGAAACATCTGAGTTATCTCACACTCGAAGTGATTAGAGTTCGACAGCAGACTACATGCCAGGAAGTGCCAGGACAACCGAACCGAGGTTTTACATCCCCTACGCTTCAGAAGGCCCACCCGCTAACGAGACTCCTTGAGCTGCTATTTACGCCTGCAGCGTTATTTCTCAAATATTGAGTTCTACCAGAGTCTCTAACGCAGGTGGTTCCAATCCAGGAAAACTTAGGCGATCCTAATTGATGGCTCAAGCGTCGCCAATTCACGGTCTGAACTAAGTTACCGCCACCTCGCGAAAAATATCCGCCAGGAGTCCTGCGTTGGCCGCCACAGAATAATCAGTCTCAACCAGTTTTCTGCCGGTTTGTCCCAGCCGCGCGCTGAGTTCGTGATCATCATGCAACCTGGTCAATGCCTCAAACCACTGGCTCGGCGTTTGAGGGCCAAACCCGACGTCGTCCCGTTGCAGGATCTCGGCATTGACGCCAACTGGAGTGACGACGACTGGAATACCGCAAGCCATGTAAGAGAGCATTTTGAATCCACACTTTCCACGGGCCAGTTCAGAATAGTCCAAAGGCATGAGGCCGACGTCCATGCTGTTCAGCAGCCTGACTTCATCCTCCATCGACCAGAGGACGAAATCGAAAGCCAGTGTTTTAAACGAAGGGCGCCGGTCGCAGACAATTAGCAATCGGCTATCAGGATGCTGGGCGAGAAAATCCGCCAGCGGCTCCTCAATCGAGGTCAGGAACCCGAGGTTTGCCGATGAGCCCATCCATCCGATGGTCCAATTGTCTCCCCTCTCCTTGTTTGAGGGTTGCCAGATATCGGTGTCCACCGAAGTGGGGACTAACCAGACCCGCGCCCCCAGCTTTTCATAGTGGTTAGCCAGGAAGCGATTGCCGGCAATCACCCCATCGCAGTGCTCAACTATCTTTGCCGAAAAGTCTCGCCCGTAAGGCAGCCAGATAGCGTCGTCGACGTCGAATACTCGCTTTCGTCCGGCGAGGTGTTCGAATGAAAACCTGCCCGAGATCAACTCGCGTCCCAGCCAGCTTACATCACTGAACCGCGACGCGATCAGGCCCGGAACCCGCAGGCCAGCCACTAACCATGGCAATGGTTCGATTTTATAACGACTAATGAGTGGCCAATGCTCACTGACCTTGACGCCGAGTTCAGCCAGCGGCTTGATGAACTGGCGAATCCGAAAGCGGCTCGAAGGATCGTGCTTGCTGCCGGAAAGGGCTGTTACGTTGATCATTTTCATCACGAAGGGTGGGCTATTTGCGGGTAGTTGGTCGGGTGATGTCGGCGCGGCCGGCGTTTCGACTCGCTCCCTCTTCATTACTTTCTTATTGGAAGCCCACTCGTTGCATTGTAGGGGTGGCACTCCGTGGCCACCCCATTCGTTACGCTACCGTCACTCTTAGGGTTGAGTGGAACCGCGAGAAGGGGCGGCCACGGAGTGCCGCCCCT
>JANNJZ010000530.1:0-9362 GCA_031396065.1 Pyrinomonadaceae bacterium
GTTTTCAGCTTTTCATGCCGAAAACAGAGTACAAGTTTCGCTTTTCAGGGGGGCCAAATCAAACCATCGAAGTGGGCCAATTCAGACTAGCGAAATCAGTAATAGTTTTTAGAGTTTTATGTAAGCCATTTCAACCTCCAAGGGACGAATCGTCAGGCGATCTACGAGGTGCTCGCATATACTTCAACCGGTGCTCGTAGTTGACTTCTTTTTGCGCATTCGGCGGCCCTTTAACTAGAGTCTCAGCGGCTACGAAGACTTGAAAGGGATGGACATTTGTACTATTTTCTTGCCGCTCGAAGAATGCGGACGTTGCTTGAATCCCACTCGACCGCTCAAGATTGTGTACCGGGCCGGTCCTCAGAGTTGCATCGCCCGAATTAATCCTGTGAAACCCGACCTCTGGGGTATGTTCCACTCCGCTCGAAATGAGTGAGTATTCGACAATGCTGTGTGTAAAGCCTCGTATTGTTGGCAGAGGATTGGCATCCAGTCCCCAAGGAAATACAGCACCCTGTCGAGTCTAAAAGAATAGATTCTGCCATCTAAGTCTTGGTGGGGTTGGCAAAGTATCTCAAATAGGATCTTCCTCCTTTAGATCGTGTGCGTCGATTGAGCGCCTCATAAATGCCTCGCCCAAAAACTCCTAACCTCCCAACTTCAATCTGGCCTGAGATCCAAGGTGCCTATGTGGACGAGTTTGGCCCTGTGGATATTGAGATATACAACCTCGCCGGCGATATGTGGCCATCGGTTCAAACCCGCATCCAGCGGACTATTAACAATCTCGAAGAAGGCCAACGGCTCATGTTAAAGGCGGTGGCGATTGTTTCACGGCGAAGCAATGAACAGCCTGAACGAATGACCAATACCAGGGCCTACCTTTTCGTGACGTTTTGCCGCTTGTTGTTAGAAGAGCACAGAAGACAAGCCGGGCACGATCAGCTCGACGCCAACTTCGGAGGGAGTTTTAGTACCCCTAAGGATCCCGATTACGTTGACATCGAGCAGGCTATTCTGGTTCGGGAGATCCTTGAACGTGCCGATGATTGGACCAGGGAAATTTACGAATATTTGATTTTGGGTTATGCGCACGAGGAGATAGCATTAAAGCTAGGGATTAAGGCGAATCAATTGAGGTCCACTTGGAGTAAGAAGATTGCTAGATTAAGAAAGCAGATTCAACTGGAAACGCGAAGTGCGCAGCGACGGACGCGGAAGTAAGGCCGGTCGTGAGGTTGAATTGCCGCTAATATGGAATTAGCAGGGTGCGTTTTGGTTTGGTCAGACCCTTCTTGAAATAGCGTGGGGACCGACTGGCCCACTGCCCTTGAGCTCGAATGAAGAATAGTAAGATAAGCCGATTGTTTGGTCGTGGAGCCCGTGAGCAAGGCTCCGCAGAACCGAGCGCCGATGTACTGATAACGTCTGCGCAAAGGCACTTTGCTGACGAGTTTCCGAATCCAAGGCGAGTAGCGTGTCCTCGTCCAGAAGAGTTATCCGAGGTGATCAGAAGTGAACAACTTCCAGGAACCATTCTTCGACGGCACTTGCTCGACTGCTCGGAATGTTGTCGAGACTTCCGAGAGTCTCTGCAAGCTCATCGGGAGGCCCACCAGAGCCTTGCGCCTGCTCACCGCACCCAGCTTGTTCCGAGTTTCGCGTGGAGAAAACTGACGATTGCATCTGCGACGCTGCTGCTTCTGATCTCGGCGATTGGCTTCATAGCATGGCTTCAGGGGGGTAAAGAATCTCAGACTCATCAAGCATTAACCCCGACACCAGTACCTTTGGAGAGTGCTGGCCCTTCGAGTTCACCCAAGACACCTCAGTCATTGCCAAAAGGGTCGATTGAAAGAGGAGTGGAGCAGGTTAAAAAGTCGCCTAGTTCAATGCCGCCGCCTGTATTGCTTGCTGCAAATCACGTTGAAATCAATTTTGAGACTGCCACGCGTTCTCGCGGCGCCGCTCCCCAGGGTGAGCGGGAGACCTTACTATCGACTGGTCACAATGAAATCGTGATAAGACTGCCATCACGCAGTCCTGTCGGAACCTATCAAATCACCCTCGCCGATCCCTTCGGAAATCCCATCGCATCATCATCGGCCCGTAGCAGGGATGGGATTGCCCTTCTTACGAATCTGAAACTGACTTCAGTTAAACCGGGCAGGTATCTCTTCTGCGTGACTCGAGAAGCTGAAGTTCCTGATTGTGTCCCGGCCCTCGTTGGCCCACCGAAATGAAAAAGGACGTTGCGTTCTCACGGAATTCACCCATTACCTGCCCAACGTACATGAGGGCGAAGGCGGTCATACGCACATATCTTCGGGTGGGTTCTCTTTCTTTGCGAAACTATCTAATCTTCGCCCGCATCCTGCCACTCTTGATTCTTCTGTCGTCCCTGGGGCCGGACTTGAACACCCGGGCCTTTGCCCTGGGCCCCAAAAATCAAAGCCAGGTTTTGTCGAATCAGAAAGAGCTTATTGAGCTCAAGTTGGGCGACTCAATCGAAAAGGAACTTGCCGGTGGGGAACACCATGTTTACCGACTAGGTCTTCCAGCTGGGCGTTATCTGCGGGTGGTGGTTCAGCAGTTAGGGATCGACGTGGTCCTGACAATTTCTCAGCTCAACGGCGTAGAACTAACGAAAACTGATCGACCAAATGGTTCTCGCGGCAGGGAGACAGCCTCAGTAATAACACCTTCGGATGGTTCTTATCTACTTGAGATCCGTTCGTTGGAAAGCGTGAGTGCTCAAGGGCGGTATCAGCTCCACATAGAGACGTTGCGCGAGCCCGCCGGGGCTGATAGAGAATGGATTGCAGCCGAGAAGGTGGTGTTCAAAGCAGAAGAACTGCGTTCGGAGTCCACGGCGGAGGCTTTTCATCAAGCCATCCTGGAGTTCGATAGGGCAGCGGATATGTGGAAGGGGCTCAATCAGCCCTATGAGCAAGCCGTCGCCTTCTATGGCAGCGGAATGAGTTGCACTTCACTGGGCGAAAACCAAAAAGCACTTATCTATCTATCTCGCGCAATACTACTCTTCGGATCCGATATTCATGGAAAGGCAATCACAATGGCGGCATTGGGTTGGCCCTATATGTACCTCGGAGATAACGAGAAAGCGGAGCAATCCTTTGCTGAGGCGTTTCGGCTCTACCAGCTTGAGAGGAACATCCGCGGAGCGGGTGTGGCCCTCTACGGATTGGGTTGGGTAGAAGCTCTCAGGGATCACAACGAGTCAGCACTTAACAAATTTTCCGATTCGCTTGCCCATCGCCGTGAGGCCAAGGACCGGCGGGGTGAGGCTGTTACCCTCACAGGGATAGGAAAACTTCAAGCGCGCATGGGCCGTCATACCCAAGCCTTGGATTCACTAAAACAAGCTCTGACAGTGGCAGGTCGCGACCTGTATTTACAGGCCGATATTCTTTCGAACTTAGGGTGGCTGCACAACGGACTAAGGGACGAGCGCGAGGCGCTCGATTATTTTAGCCGAGCGTTACCCCTCAGACGGCAGGTTGGTGATCGTATTGGCGAAGCGACTACACTTTATGGAATAAGCGAGGCTCAACGTCGGCTTGGTCACCACCTGGAAGCCTTGTCAGCTATGGAAAGCGCTGTAGACATAGTCGAGCCAATGCGCACTCAGGGGTTAAGTCAGCAACTGCGAATTTCCTACTTTGCTTCGATTCAGGATTATTATGACTCTTACATCGGAATCCTGATGTTCCTCCATAAGCTTCATCCCGCGGCAGGCTATGCAGCAAGAGCTCTTTATGCGTGCGAAAGGGCGCGCGCGCGAGGGTTGATTGATCTCTTGCCGGAAGCACAGATTGATTTGCGAGCCGGAATAGATTCATCGCTCTTGGAACTGGAGCGATCGATCAATGAGAAGCTCAACGCCGCGGCTGTTCGCCGGCATAAACTTTTAAACGGGAAGCATACGCCGGAGGAAGCTCAGCGATTGACGCTGGAAATAACTGATCTGACGAAGCAGGACGATGCGATAAAAGCCAGGATTCGAGAGGTGAATCCGCGCTTCGCCGCGATCACTCGACCACAGCCATTAACCGCATCTGAGATTCAAAACCAAGTGCTTGATGATGACACTCTCTTGCTTGAATACTTCCTCGGTGAAAATCGAAGCTATTTATGGGTAGTTGGTCCTAAGGAGTTCGCGAGTTACGAGTTGCCCCCACGCGAACAGGTGGAGGATGTTGCCCATCAAGTTTATGAGCAACTAACCTCCCGAAACCGCCTCGTAAACAATGAAACGTCCGAAGCAACGCGTCTGCGAGTCTCCGGGTCCGATGTAAAGGCGGCCGAGGGTCTGTTTAGGCTGAGCAAGATTCTTCTTTCCCCCGTTGCAGAGAGGTTGCACACGAGGAAACTGGTAATAATAGTCCAGGGCGCTCTTCAATATATTCCTTTCACGGCCCTCCCTAAGCCACCGTTAATCGCTCACCGGCAAGTCAAAAAGCAAATCTCTTTAGGCACTTCAGACTCCAGGCCTCTCCTCGTGGACCATGAAATTGTCGTCTTGCCATCAGCAACTACGCTGGCAGTTTTACGCGGCGAGACTGCGAATCGTCAGCCGGCTGCGAAAGAAGTAGCGGTTTTTGCTGACCCCGTATACAGCGCCAAAGACGCTCGGGTGCAAGCGGAAGCGAGGCGTATTCAGGGATCGCTCGGCTACGATAGCAGTCCACTCCGGAACACCAATACTGGAAACCAAGTACAAACCGAGTTTCCCCGGTTGATTAGTTCGATGTGGGAAGCGACGAAGATTGTGGAGCTAGTGCCGCGCAATCAGAGCAACTTGATTTTGGATTTTGACGCCAATCGTACCAATGCTGCGAGTGCGGAAATCAGCAATTACCGGTTCTTACATTTTGCCGCCCACGCACTAATTGACAACGAACATCCCGAGCTATCAGGCATAGTCCTCTCAATGGTTGATAAGAATGGGCATCCGAAGGATGGCTTTCTAAGGTCGAATGACATCTTTAACCTAAGGCTATTAGCGGACTTGGTTGTCTTGAGTGCGTGCCGCACGGCATTAGGAAGGAATTTCAAAGGCGAAGGACTTATGGGGCTGACTCGCGGCTTCATGTATGCCGGCGCACCGCGGGTCGTAGCTAGTCTTTGGGAGATCGAAGACAAACCCACATCAGAGCTAATGGTTCGCTTTTACAGGCGCATGCTTGGCCCGGAAAAGTTGTCGCCCGCTGCTGGCCTACGAATGGCGCAGTTAGACTTGCGAAAGGATCCACGCTGGCACGCCCCGTACTATTGGGCAGGGTTCATCATGCAAGGTGAGGTGAGGTAAGCAGTTCTGACGTTTATGTCCTGCCGCAATTATGCCAAGTGTGTGATCTTCAGGATTCTGAAGTTCACGCTTAACAATCCCTAAAACGCAAAAAAGCTCTGCTTAGAAGAATAACTGGGTGCGGTTGACACTCAATCGCCCTTCTCTAGTCATAGAGTAGAGTTTTCTGGAGGTCTCCTGTCGTCGGATCAGAAGAAAATTGATTGTCGGTCAGGACAGCGTGTTCGGATTACGGGGACTTCTCTAGGTAAAGTATTCCAGACCGTTCGAGTACGTAACCCTCGCGCCTATGCTTTACCACGCCACACTGCGAGTGTATCAGGCTAGGGCGGTTCAACCCATATCGCAGACTAAGATTTTTCAATCAGGGATAGGTCTAAAGACTTTCGATTTGGATTGAGACCGAGTCCATAACGTTGGCTCACGGGCCACTGGATATCATCTAAGACTTAACAGATCGACGTTGAATTTCATGCTTTTGAGCTATCCACATTCTCGATTGAAATCCGCTCGGAAAATTCGGGGTCGAACTTTCGGAAGCATCTTGGTTTTGTCATGGTTTTTTTTGTTCATGCCAAGTGTTGATGCACAAACGAGTATCCGAATGGAGACATCGCCGAATCCACCGTTAGGGGGACAGGTGTTTAACTTCACTGTCTTCGAGCTCGACTTTAACTTTTTTGAACCGCAAGTGTTTTTTATTGGACCCGGGTGTTCAACTAACAACTCGTGTGTGGTTTCAGGGTTGGTTCGAACAGGGACGGAATTGAGGGGAGCGGCGATTCTAGCACCGGGAACATTTACGGCGCAGCTCAGGAGTGGGTCATTTGGAACGCCCTCCGCCACATGGTCCTTCACGGTAAGCGCTGGTTCAGTGCCGACGGAAGTTTTATCTCCCCTCATTGGACCCATCACAATGAGTTCAGAATCTGGAAAGTGGGACTTTAATCAACATAAGTGTGGATACTCGCCGAGGAAAGACTGTAATGGTGTCAAGACTCATGGGCCTAAGGCTGGTTACGGTCTCGCGGATGACACATGGGCATGGGACGTTAATCTATATAGGGACGAAAAGGATCAGCATGAATACGAACAAGACGTTTATGCCGTTGCTGATGGGGACATTGTAGCCTGGGGTGACAGCGCTAGTGCCGCAGAGTGCAACGCAATGTTGATCGCACATCCCAACAAGGATGCACCTAAATGGTGGAGCAGCTACCTGCATCTAAAGGACAAAGTCGACGGCTTTCCGCGCGTTTCTCAAAGTACGAAGATCGGAACTATAGGTGGTAAATGTGCCAGTAACATCCATTTCCACTTCGGAGTTTATACAGGTGAGAACAAGAGTGGAAAGTTAAGATCCTTCAACGCGGCGATTGCACCCAGGCTTGGAATCCCTTCAGGCGACTTCTACCTCGCAGCTACACCAGGCAAGCAGACTATTTCTCCCGGAAGCCCTGCCTCATACACGATTAACACCTATTGGCACTCTGGAGCCAAACAGACCATCAACTTAAGCGTTGAAGGACTGCCTTCAGGTGCCACTCTCAATAACTGCTTTAAGAACCCCGGCTCATGCCCAACCAGCATGCCGTTGGGTGCTACACCCTCGTTTAGTTCATCTCCAATAACTGCTGGTCAGTCATCCACTTTGAGTATATCGACTACCGGCTCGACGCCTGCTGGCAATTATTTACTAAGGATTAAGGGAACAGGCCAAATCACTCACGTCGACAGGGTATTGCTCACTATCAAGGGCAAACCGATAGCAAAGATCAATAGCGCCGTTACGAACAACAGCATTGGTATGCAAGCATTGAGTGTTGGGGAGAAATTACAAGATGGAAAGGTGCTTAACTTCGTGGTTTTGCCTGGTGGTAGTGTTTCGGTGCCTCTCGACTCTTTTCAGAGTGAGCCGGGAGGTGGGGAAATCGTTGTTCGTGAGTGGAGAAAGAACGGCAACCTCGTAGGTCAGCTGCCTTCCATATCTCCTAACCTACCGGCAGGAACTTACAGCATTAGCCTGGAAGTAAGTAACACCGATGATCTCCGGGACACGACGGCGATAACTGTCAATGTAATGGAAACCACAGCGCTAGCACCGCATGCCGTGATCTCCATGAACAGCGGAGGGCAAGCGGGTGGTAATGGCTCGAAATTGAATTACACGGTCTCGCCTGGCGGCAGCATCAATTTGAATTTTAATGCCTCAGGCAGTCAGGCTGGTTCTGGAAATAGCATTACAGCTCATGAATGGCGCAGCAATGGAACCGTTATCAGTAGTGCTTCTACCTTCTCGTTCCCGTTTGGCGCCGGCTCGCACACCATCACACTGAAGGTGACCAATAGTGCCGGTCTTTCCGACACTGCAACCGCAACGATCGTCGTCACAGAAAACACCGCCACTGCGCCGACGGCCGTGATCTCAATGAACAGCGGAGGGCAAAGCGGCGAAAATGGCTCAACACTGAACTACTCAGTTTCGCCTGGTGGCAGTATCACGATGATCTTTAATGGTTCGGGCAGTCAACCGGGCACTGGCTCGATCACGAGTTATGAGTGGCGCAGTAATGGAACGGTCATTAGTAACTTGCCCAGCTTCAATTTCCCGTTTGCGGCAGCTTCACACACCATCGCTCTAAAAGTAACCAACAGCGTGGGACTGTCCAACACGGCAACCGCGACCATCATTGTCACTCAATCCGCGGCTACTTCACCGAAAGCGGTAATTTTCATGAGCGGGGCTGGGCAGAGCGGCGGAAATGGTTCAACGCTCAACTATGTAGTGCCAGTCGGTGGCAATATCAACGTGAACTTTGATGGGTCCGGTAGCACGTCCGGCGGCGGCACAATTACAAATCGCGAATGGCGTAGCAACGGTTCTGCGATAAACAGTGGTTCCATCTTCAGTTTTCCTTTTGGACCGGCCACGCACGTAATTACCTTGAAGGTAACTAACAGTTCGGGGCTCTCAGATACCGCGTCGGCTACGATTGTCGTTACGACGTCACCATCAGTGGCACCGGCGCTCAATCAGCTCAGCACGTTGCCGAATCCGCCGGTGCATGGTCAGGCATTTACGATCACGCTAACTGGAACAGACTTCAGCGGGTCGAGCTCGACGGTGTTCTTCAACGGGCCAGCCTGTGCACCGTGCCAGATCAATGCGAGTGGGAGCAGTAACCAGGTGTCAGGGCAGGCGATACTGGCGGCCGGGAACTACACGGTGACGGTGAAGAACAACACAACGGGACTGACGTCGAACGGGCAGCCGCTAACGGTGACGAATACGGCGGTGGCACCGACGCTGACTCAGATCAGCACCTCGCCGAATCCGCCTGTCCACGGGCAGGCATTTACGATCACGCTAAATGGAACAGACTTCAGCGGGTCGAGCTCGACGGTGTTCTTCAATGGGCCGGCTTGCGCACCGTGCCAGATCAATGCAAGTGGGAGCAGTAACCAGGTATCTGGGCAGGCGATACTGGCGGCTGGCAGCTACACGGTGACGGTGAAGAACAACGCAACGGGATTGACGTCGAATGGACAGCCACTAACGGTGACGAATGCGCCCGTGGCACCGACTCTGAGTCAGATCAGCACGTCACCTAATCCGCCAGTGAGCGGCCAAGCGTTCACGATTACACTGACGGGAACAAATTTCAGCTCCAGTTCGACGGTATTCTTCAATGGGCCAGGATGCAGTTCGCCGTGCAGCATAAATGCGAGTGGAAGTAGCACGCAGGTATCGGGACAGGCGGTTCTGGCTGCAGGAAACTTTACGGTGACGGTGAGGAATAACACGACGGGACTGACCTCGAATGGGTTGCAACTTACGGTGACGAATGCGCCGGTGGCACCGGCGCTCAATCAGATCAGCACATCGCCGAATCCGCCAGTGAGCGGCCAAGCGTTCACGATTACACTGACGGGAACAAATTTCAGCTCCAGTTCGACGGTGTTCTTCAATGGGCCAGGATGCAGTTCGCCGTGCAGCATCAATGCTAGCGGGAGCAGCACGCAGGTATCG
>JANNJZ010000533.1:0-16483 GCA_031396065.1 Pyrinomonadaceae bacterium
TCTAACTGCTACGTTCCGCCAACCGTTTGACCTTCTTGCCGTTACGAATACCGCGTGGCAAAGACAAAAGGCCGCCGGTGGTGATTCCAGCGACCTTCGTCCAATCTGGCTCCGCGGGCTGGACTCGACTTCCTCCGACAAACCTAATAGTTTGCGTTTAATTCGCTCTCAGCACCTGCATCATCCGGTCATGAATTAGACCATTGCTGGCCAGCACTTTCGGTGTGTAGATACTGAGCGGGGCACCGATGAAATCGGATACGCGTCCGCCAGCCTCTTCAATCATCAGCACCCCTGCTGCGATATCCCAGGCGTTTAGACCATCTTTCCAAAACCCATCGAAACGCCCGCAAGCAAGATAAGCAAGATCGAGAGCGGCGGAGCCGTCCCGTCTAACGGCCTGAGCTTCCATGGTGAAGTTTGTAAAATCCCGCGCAAAGTTGGGCCGCTCACGTACGTTATACGGGAAACCGGTGCACAACATGGATGCGTTCAAATCGTCGACATCCGAGACGCGAATACTGCGATCGTTCAAAGTTGCACCTTGACCTCGTTCGGCCGCGAACAACTCGTCACGACTGGGATCGTAAATCACGCCAATTTCGAGTGAGCCCGCACGCTCCAGACCGATGGAGACACAAAAGCATGGGTAGCCGTGAGCGTAGTTGGTGGTGCCATCCAACGGGTCGACTATCCATCTCCATTCGGACTGTCCCGACACCGTGACAACTCCCTCGGTGGCGCCGGATTCTTCAGCCAGAATTCCGTGCCGAGGATAGTGAGTCTTGATCCGTTCGATGATCAACTTTTCTGAAGCGAGGTCGGCTTCGGTGACCAGGTCGATGTCACCTTTGTTAGATACTTGCAGCGCCCGACCCATCCGATCTGCAAGGATGCGACCTGCATCGCGAGCGGTTTGAATCGCAAAATTAAGCAATCTGGTTCCTCTTTGCCTTTGATGTGAATGCCTGTAAGCCCGTGTCAGCGTCGTCGCCGGCGATGCAGACGCTCCGAAGGCGGTAATCGGCCAATCGGACTAATATTCGTCTAGCATATATCAAAGTCAAACCAGTCGCGAACGCCTAAAGTGAGCAAATGTTGAGCAAAGCAGCGATCCACGAAATGGAACAAACAGGTGCGAAAATTTCGTTTTGTGTAGTTACGTGTGTTTTCTTGGATCGTATCTTGTACAGTAGGCACGGCAGCAACCATGTTGAGCAATCCAATCCCAGTGAACCCGGGTGGAGAAGTTGTGAATAAGGTTAACCTCAGCCAGAAACTTTCGCTCATAGGCGACCACTGGAATCCCCGGATCGTCGGGGAGTTGAATGGTCAGCACCTCAAGCTGGTGAAGTTTGTGGGTCCGTTCACCTGGCACCATCACGAAACTGAGGATGAGATGTTCCTGGTGGTGAAAGGCAGATTTCGCATGGAGTTTCGTGAGGCAGGCACCGGTTCGCCCGAAGATGGCCCTGGTGAAATTTGGTTGGAGGAAGGTGAGTTCTGTATTGTCCCGCACGGAGTAGAGCACCGTCCGGTGGCTGACGAAGAAGCTCACGTTCTGCTGTTCGAACCGGCAACCACACTGAATACAGGCAATGTGGAGAATGAACTGACCCGGCTAAAGCCCGGGTGGCTCTGATAAGCTGCTGGCTGGCGCAGCCATCATGTGTGAAGATAAGCAAAACCTAACTGGAGGCATCTCGTGAGAAAATCTCTCAATTTCCCCGTCCTGGTCCTGGTGATTATAGTGGCAGCTTTCGCAACCGCGCGGGCCCAAAACGCCCAGGCGCAAACTGGCTCAAGCAGCCCGCACCTGGCAGCCACTAAGCCGACTTCAACTAATGCAAATCTATCTACGGCTCAAGCCAGTTCCCTGGCGAGCCTGCCGGAAGCTGACCTGCTTGTTTACCTCAACCCGCAGCGTGTCATTAACGAGGTTTTGCCGAAGTTAATGACGGCGAAAGACATTGAAGAAATGCGCAAGGCGTTTGATGACGTCAAGAAGGCCGTGGGCGTCGATCCGACCAGGGTTGATTACATCGTCCTCGCCGTGAGGTTCAAAAAACCGACTGACGATCTTAACTTTCAACCACCTGAATTCATGTTATTGGCGAGCGGAGATTTTAGCGCAGAAGCGCTCATGGTCCTGGCGCGAATGGCTGCGGACGGTAAGCTCCGCGATGAGAAATATGGGACCAGGACGCTCGGGCTGATGACGATTGATCCACTCGTCAAGGAAGCCGAGAAGAACCCAATGCTGAAATCCCTTACTGAGATGGGGATCATTTCTGTTAACCCAAACACGGTCGCCATCGGCACTCCTGCTTACCTGAGAGCTGCTGCGGACGCGAGCGACGGCAAGGACCGCATCAGTGCAGCAACCTTGAATTCGCTCGTGCGAGACACCAACGCGCTCGCCAGCATTGCTGGTACGCCGTGGAGTTCGTTTGCCAAGAGCTTCGGCATGTTGGGCACGGAGACGAAGGCGAGGGCTGCCCGCTGTGATTCAAGCATTGGAAATCTCTATGCGGCACTTACGATGGATGCGACAAACTTCATGGTTCGAGGTGTGATGAACGCTGACAATCCTGACACTGCCAAGATCTTTAGCAACCTGTATTCGGGCATCTTGCGCTACGCCGTCAGCTCCATCCCGGATGCGTCAGCGCAGGCTATGCTGAAGGGGCTGGCCATTACCTCCGAAGGTGATGAGGTCATGCTTCGGGCCGATTTCCCGCAGCAAATGGTCATGGATATGATTAAGCAACAGATGGCCCCCAAGAAGGTGGAAGACCAAAAGGCGGCCGCACCGTCACCAAAAGGACGCCCCAAGGGTGGCGTAAAGAAACGAACATCAAGGCGCAGAGGCTAGGCCAGGCAAGTTGGATCCGATGTCTTCAGCGATCGCCGTCCTTACGGCGATGATCACGCCCGCAGTATTGATTTCTGCCTGCGGCAGTATGATTCTTTCTACGTCTACACGTCTCGGCCGCGTCGTTGATAGAGTGCGTGCACTATCAGACAAACTCGAGGAATTGGCGGAATCAGATCATGCAGGAGATACGAAAGAACGGCAGGCGGTCATCTTCGCCCAACTCGACAAGTTGACTAGCCGGGCGCGTATTCTGCAGCGCTCGATGGTCTCGTTCTACCTGTGCCTGGGGATGTTCGTGGCTACGAGCGTGGCAATCGGGGTGGTGGCGATCATAAAGGACTCGCGGTACACGATCATGCCGGTTGTTCTGGGACTGATTGGAGCATGTTTCCTGTTCTATGGAAGCATACTCCTCATCTTCGAGGCCCGGTTGGCCCTGAGTACGATTCACGCAGAAATGGATTACATCTGGCGGCGGACTACGAAAGTGGCCCCGGCCGAGTTAGTGGAGCACCACAAACCACATTTCGTGCATTTTAGAAGTCGCAAGTAAGAACAGAGGTCAGATGTCAGAGGTCAGGGATCAGACAAGGAACCAGCCTTCGTATTTAGGGCTGTTGCGAACAGGAGAATTAGCTTCGCGTGTCGAAGCGCTGGAAGCGCTGTTAGAAAGCTGCACCGTCTGTCCACGCGATTGTCTAAATAACCGATTGCTGGACGAGATTGCTGCCTGCTATTCGGGGCGATTGCCGATCGTCTCCTCCTATACGGCGCACTTCGGCGAGGAGCCTGCACTGGTTGGCACGCGGGGCGCCGGTAATATTTTCTTTGGCAACTGCAATCTACGCTGCGTCTACTGCCAGAACTATCAGATCTCGCAAACCCATAAGCAACAAATCAAGAATGAACTCTCGCACGAACGCCTCGCCGAAATAATGCTTGAGCTGCAAGCGAAGGGTTGTCACAACATCAACTTTGTTTCACCCACACATTTCGCTCCACAGATGGTCCGCTGCATCCACCTCGCCGCCGAACGCGGTTTGAACCTGCCGGTCGTCTACAACACCAACGCCTATGACTCGGTGGAAGTGTTGCGACTGCTTGATGGAATCGTGGACATCTACCTGCCGGATCTGAAGTATGCCGAGGACGACGCCGGCTACGTTTATTCCAAGGTGAAGGGGTACACGGAATATGCCCGCCTCGCAATTGCGGAGATGTACCGTCAGGTCGGCGATGAACTGATTTTCGGCGCGGATGGGCTGGTAAAGCGTGGACTGATTATCAGGCTGCTGGTCTTGCCGAATGATATCGGTGGAATACGCGAATCGCTGGAATGGATCAGAGATGAGTTGAGTCCGCGGGTGGCCGTCTCACTTATGGCCCAGTATTACCCGACTCATCAGGCCGCGACGAGCAAGCGTCACGTTTTGCTTTCGCGGCGAATTAGGGAAAGCGAATGGCTGCGCGCGGTCACGGCGCTGGATGAACTGGGAATGGAAGAAGGCTGGATGCAGGAGTTTGACGGAGCTGCTTTCTACTATCGACCTGATTTTGAGAACTCCGAAACTCCGTTCAAAGACATCAGGGATTTCACTTCGTAATTACCTGGACAATAATTAAGCGCAGGGCAGGCCCGCTTCCTGAGCGGCTTGGCCGCATTATGGAGAATCGCTCTCGACAATCGGCACCTATCTGATCGGTAGGTTCGATTCTGAGCGGCTTGGCCGCATTCCGTGCGGAAAGGCTATTGCCTTTCCGGCCGTTCTCCAACCTCTTGAGGCTTCGCCTCTGTGACACCGAAACGGAGGCACAGCCTCTTCAATTTATGGCGACCTGAGGTAAGGCAGAGCCTTACCACACGGAAGGCGGCGGAGCCGCGCCGACGCGGCCGCGAGCTGAATAGAGTGGGGGCGTGATATTTGCCGGTGGAGGCCTTCAACGTAAAAGAAATGGAGCAAGTAAGAGCGTCTCGAGGTTGGGAAGGCGGGCTTGCCCCCGCTCTTCTCAGTCCCCAAACATGGATCCACTTACAACTTATTCTGCTTGAGCTGGTGCGTGGTGTGCTCTGTTACGGATGGGCGCCCGGCGATTCGATCGATGGGACTGGCCAGGTCGTTCGTAGGCTGAGACGAAGCCGGAAGCTGGCTAGCAGCAAACGAGCTACGGGCTCTCGCGTCTAATTCCTGTTGGGCCTGCGCGTCGTCTGAACGATCGGCAAGAGTGGTTCGCGGAATGGTGAAAGCGAACCCATTGATCACCAGTCCAATGCCGATCAAGAACAAAATCACGCCAAGCGCAACGAACGGGGTCAGATCAGAATCCCTGAAACTCATCAACAGCATCAGTAGCGCCGCGCCTAAGCCGATAGCCGCAGTGACTACCCCAGCCCGGACCCGTCGCAAACGTCTCTCTTCCGGCGACTCCAAAAACTTTTCCAACTGCGGCAATACATCCTCGGCCACTCGTTCAAGGTCCTTCGCCGACTCCATTTGCCTAATCTTATCCGCCAGTGCCTGACTGATCTGCTCGCGAGCTGAAACTGCGGAAGCGGTAATCGCATCTGGCCGCTCCAGGCCCCGACGCACCAGGCGCAAGTCAGTGCCGCAAGCCCGACAGTATTGGCTGATCTGTCTTTCTTCTGAGCCGCAGGTAGGACAATACATGGTGCGAGCTTATACGGCGGCGTGCTGGAGGAAGTTCCGGGGCTTAGCAAGGAGGGGGAAAATGGAAACGGGTAAAAGGGAAATCGAAGAAGAGGACTCCTTTCCCCTTTTTCCCGTTCCCTCTTTCTCCGTTGTCATTCTCCGACCTTCACGCCTCGCCAAAAAGCAATCCGATCTTTGATCTCCGCCGCAGCTGCTTTTGGTTCCGGGTAATACCACGCCGCGTCGCGGTTAGTCTCACCGTCTACCACCACGTCGTAATAACTCGCCTCGCCTTTCCAGGGACAGATTGTGTGCGTGGCGCTTGGCTGAAGGTGATCCTGCTTTACTGATTCGGGTGAGAAGTAGTGATTGCCTTCGATGACCACTGTATCGTTGCTCTCGGCTATGACTGCGTTGTTCCAGGTGGCTTTCATAATGGGTAAATAGTAAATGGTTAATTGTAAATAGACAAAAGTGACAACCAATCGGCTTTCTAGTTCACTTGCAGCATAGGTGGCCAACCTTCGTCCGCCACTTACTATTTACCATTTACTATTTACCCGCATCCCCCCCACTCACCGAAGGCAGGATCGTAATCTCACAACTCTCGGGAAGCGCAGTGGCCAGCATCTCTTTGCGTCTGACGTTCTCGTCATTCAGAAAAATGTTGACATGCTGCCTGAGTTCGCCACGTTCATTTAATACTCGATCGCGCAAGCCCGGGTACAGTTTCCATAACTCGCTCAGCGCTTCGCTTACGTGCGGCGGCGAATCGTCAATCGGAATCTGGTGGCGGCCTCCGGTAAAGTCTGTTAGGAAGCCGGTAACATTGAACGTGATCATAACTAGTATCCGAATCGTTTGGCTCAAGTGCTTCGCAGATCACTTCAAGTTGAGGGCGCCGCAAAACCGCAAACTAACAGTTTGCTTTACAAAAGTGTTCCCGCCACTTTACGGCAAGATTCCTTCGGGTACGAGCCACGGATGCATCGCAATTGCCAGCCGTCCGGCTTTAACCGCCGGATCAGTTTCAGCTAGCTCTTTCGCCTCTTCCAGCGTGGCCGCCTTGAAGACAAAGATTCCGCGCAGCGTGCCGTCATCACCAAACGGTCCAGCCACCACGAGTTTCTTCGTCTCGGCCAGCCGGTTGATGTTTGCCATGTGAGCCTTTTGCAGTGCATCAGTGGCTGGAGTTTTCTCCGGCGTCCACTTTGCCCCGCGGGTTAGCAAACCGAGGTAGGCAGTCGTCATCTTTATTGGAGTGACCGGTTTCTTCATTACGTCTTCCGACCACCAGGGATGCATTTCAGCCACCAAAGCTCCGGACTTCACCGCCGGATCGCTTTCGGCCCAGGCTTTTGCTTCCTCTGCATTCTTCGCGCGAAAAATATAGATACCGATGATATCTCCCCCGCCACCCAGGGGTCCCGCAATGATCGCTTTACCCGTATCGAGTAGTGACATGACGTTGGCGATATGTGCCTGCTGCACGTCTTTGTCCATTCCGCTGGCTGCAGAATACTTAGGACCGAGCTTGAGCAGAGCCATGTGAAACTCAACCATCTTGAATGCCGGTGGTGGCTGTTTCTCCTGGGCCTGAGCAATAGCAGGCATGGTGATAAATGAGAGAACGACGATAACGAGGGCTGGAAATTTTTTCATAAGTTTTTCTTCTTTGCGTAACTTTGCGACACCTTCGCGGTCTTTGCGGTTAAGCCTATATGCCTCAGAACCCTAACCGCAAAGAACGCAAAGCATTCGCAAAGATCCGCAAAGTTTTGATTTAGGTCTCGCTGGAATCCATCCAATTAAACAACCGCGGTCTTGACGCCACCCCTAAACGAACGTAACTCCTCCGACTCAAGAATTCATTCTCCATTAGCTATATATACAAGCATTCGGAAAAACTGTGGAGCACTGAAGGGTAATGCTGGGTGATAGCCCGGATTGACCTTCTACAAGTCTGTCTCTTTTTCATGGCCATCGAGGTTACGTCCATACCCGATCAACGTCGAATTCCCTCTTTGCGCAGGTTCGCGCAAACACTCCTCGACTTTTTTCACGACGACGCTGCCAATACTAAACGACGCGTTCTCCTTCGGTCGTTCGTTAATCTAATCGCAATCGCACTCCTCGTCGGTGGCAACTCCCTAGTAAACTCTTACAAATACCACTCGAGATTGGTTGACGCGCGTTTGGCCAGTGGTTATCTGACCAGCCGACCAGGGCTTTATGCAGCACCACGGAAAATAGAGCGGGGCCAGAAACTGTCGCATCTGGATTTAGTTAAGTCACTAAGGCGAGCGGGGTATGTAGAGTCAGGCGGCAGCAACGTTTTTAGCGGCAGCTTTCGCAACGCGGGTTCATCGATAGAGATTCGACCCACCCATGCAAACGATGCCCGACCACCAATCGTTAGCATAAGTATTGACCGTCATAATAAAGTTTCAGAACTGACCTCGGAAAACATCGCGATAGATTCCTTTACGCTCGAGCCCGAGGTGCTCTCAAACGATCTGTTCACTAAAGCAGCCGGGCGCGAGACCCTCGCTTATGCTGACATTCCGCCAGTTTTGGTCCAGGCGATTCTCTCAATAGAAGACCACCGATTCTTCCAGCACTCAGGTGTGGACTTGTTTGGGATTGGGCGCGCTCTGCTTCGCAACGCCGGCGATGAACATGTTGGCCAGGGCGGGTCAACCATAACGCAGCAGCTGGTGAAGAACACTTATCTGACTCCGGAGCGAACCCTTCGCCGTAAGTATGCCGAAGCGATGCTGGCTTTTGCCCTCGAGCGCCGGCTTTCGAAGCAGGATATTTTCGCGCTCTACTGCAATGAAGCGTACTTGGGCCAACGCGGCGCCCTGGCGGCGCGCGGTGTGAAAGAGGCTGCCCGCATCTACTTTGGCAAAGACATTAAGGATCTCTCGCTCGCGGAAGCAGCCACGATCGCCGGCATGATTCAGAGCCCGGCGCGCTATTCCCCTGTGCGACATCCCGAAGCAGCGGAAGCTCGCCGAAATACAGTGCTGGATGCGATGGTGCGTGACGGATGGATCGATGTCGAACAGGTCAAGGCAACTCGGAGCGAGCCTGTTGTTGTTTCCATGGCGCTGCCTTCGGGCGGTTCCCTGGCGCCGTATTTCGTCGACCAGGTTAATCGGGTTTCGGATTCGGAGTTTGAAGTCTCGCCCACCAGCCAAAGAATATATTCAACTATCGATCTCGACCTGCAACAACTAGCCGAAGCTGCGCTCAAGAAACAGTTAGATCGCCTCGACACGATCTATAAAAACCGTAACGCGAAGCCACAAGCGGCGCTGGTAGCGCTCGACCCGAGGACCGGTAACGTGCTGGCAATGGTTGGGGGACGAGACTATGCTGAGTCTCAACTTAACCGTGCTACGGACGCGCGGCGTCAGCCTGGTTCAACTTTCAAACCAATTGTCTATGCGGCCGCCATCGAAGACGGAATGTCGCCGGTGCGGACCTTTGCGGACGCTCCACGCGAATTTGTCTACGACCAGAAAAAAGTCTATCGGCCCGCAAACTTCGGCGGTGGTTACTCAATGCGCGAGGTGACGATGCGCACCGGCCTGGTGAAATCGCTCAACGTGGTTACGGTTGACGTTGCCATGCGCACCGGTCTGGCGCGTATCGCAAATCTAGCGCAGCAATTTGGTTTACCAAGACCGGAGCGGTATCCAGCTCTGGCGCTGGGAACGGAGGAAGTAACCCCGTTAGAGATGGCCGCCGCTTACGCGACCTTTGTTAATGGCGGACATCGGGTAAAACCGAAAGTCATCGCCAGCGTCGGCGAACCACCAGCCACGCACCTCGCGGACGACACTAGCGCAGCGCCTCAGGTTATTAGTCCGACAACGGCCTACATGATCACAAATATGCTTTCAGCCGTTGTGGACCACGGTACGGGACGGGCGGCGCGAGGCGCAGTGATCGGAACAGCCATTGCCGGCAAGACCGGCACCTCGCGCGATGGTTGGTTTGTGGGTTATTCGCCGAATCTGGTCTGCGCCGTTTGGATTGGTTTCGATGATAACCAGCAATTGGGCCTTACTGGCGCGGAAGCAGCCCTGCCGGCGTGGGCGGATTTCATGAAATCAGCTATCGAGGCGAAACCCGCTTTGGGCGGCGAACGCTTTGAATGTCCCGAGGGGATTAAGTTCGTAGAGATTGACGCAGACGATGGACATCTTTCAACTGTCTCCTGCCCTCATCGCGAGTTGATTGCAGTTACTGACCGGCTGGCGCCTAATCTCGAATGTCTTTTACACGGCAACCTCCCTGAATCGTTTTCTGAATCTGCGGCACCCGCCGCTAATCGAGCTGACAGCAGTGAGCCTAACGACCAACTGCTGTTGTCGCAGCATAGTCGACCACCCGCCAGGCTTGAACCCTTGATTGGTCTCCCTCAACTTGCCACAACGCGCGTGGATGTTGACGCGCGAGGTAAACGCACGCTGGTGAATGCGATGCGGTAATCTGCCGACTGGCCCACCCGATAACTGATTCCTTGCATTTCCAAGAGTCAGGTAGATCCCTTCCTTAACTTTATCCACGACGACTCCATCGTCTATGAATGCTTGCGGGCTTCGCCCCCTGATGTGCGTAACGTCCAGGACCTTTTCGTAAACCTGTTTTTCTTCAGGGGCTTTGCCCCCCGATGTGCGGAAGGTCTCTGACCTTCCGTGAGAACCTAATTTTGATTTCGGGGCTTTGCCCCGTATCTAAATGGCAGCTGAGAACTTTCAAATTTCACGAGACTCTCAAGCGCTCTACATGACCATAGTCTCCAAGGATCGGCTGCCAATCTTCCGAACTGACGCTATCAAGACTGTTGTCTGCAAAGCGATCGATGAAGCGCGAAATTCTGGCGGTTTCTTACTCTTCGCTTATGTGATCATGTTGGATCACATGCACCTGCTCACTGACTGCCCGAATAAACCTTCCGACGCTCTTCGGTACATCAAGGGGATTACCGGTCGACGAGTTGTTGATTACTTAAAAGAGAAAAACTTCAACTCCTCCCTCGCGAAATTGCGGCATGAGGAGTGGAAGCGAAAACATTCCTATTCGATCTGGCAAAAGGAGAAGAATGTTCTTTCCATTTTTAGCGAAGCCATGTTTATGCAGAAAGTGAACTACATTCATAACAATCCTGTCAGAGCAGGACTAGTAGAAAGAGCCACTGACTACCGCTGGTTGAGCGCGAGAATTTGGCAGGGCTGTCCGGGTGAGGAAGAGCCACTGAGGGTTGATATCGATCGAATCAAATGGAGAAGGAGCGGGGCATAGCCCCGAACAGCTTCCTAAAACTGCCCGGAAGGTCACAGACCTTCCGCACATCAGCGGGCAGAGCCCGAAAGGCCCTGATACGAGACCTTGGATCCGAATCACGCAGACTGCCCACTTGGGATTTATTCTCGACCGTGTCTCTTGTCTCACGTCTCACGTCTCACTTCTCACGACTTAGGACTAAGGACTTAGGTCTCATGTGCCATGACATCGTTTACACCGAGAAGTGCCATGACTTAAGACTTCGGACTTGGGACTTGGGACTTGGTACTTTGGACTTTGGACTCAGGACTCAGGACTCAGGACTCAGAACTATCACTCATCACTCATCACTCATCACTCATCACTCATCACTTTGTTTCTAACACAACCTGCGCAATCGCATGCTCGCTGGTGTGCGACATAGACAGATGAGCTGCTGTAGCGCCTGACTTTTCAAAAAGTTCCTTTACCAGCCCGTGGAGAACCAAATACGGCGCGCCCGATTCGTGTGAAGCAATCTCAACGTCCTGCCAGCCAATACCACCGCGCCATCCAGTCTGTAGCGCTTTTAGCGCCGCTTCTTTTGCCGCGAAGCGCGCGGCATAATGTTGTGCAGCCACGGCGCCACGCCGGTTGCAATAGGCGCGCTCCGCCACCGTGAAGACGCGTTCGGCAAACCGTGGCGTGCGCCCTAGCACTTCGCGAATTCGCGCTACTTCGATAATGTCTATTCCAATGGAAACAATCATCAGCGATCAGGGCCTGGAACAAACCGGCTTTTACTGGCGCGATCTTGAAGGCGTCCGCGCTCTCATTTGCGCCCCACTCGAGACCGACGGGTTCCGAAACGGATTCTCAACCCGCGGCGGCGGCACCAGTGCAATGCCCGAAAATGCACTTAACCTGGCCGGCTTCAACGAAGATTCAGCAGAAAACATTCTGGAGAATCGGCGCCGCTTTCTCAAGCTTTTTCCGGGCGAGTGGGCGCTGGCCGGCTGCTGGCAGGTACACGGCTCAGACGTGAGACTAGTAAACAGCTTCAAAGATGCTCAGCCTGCCGAGGACGCTCGCGGAGATACACTCTACTGCGATGCAATCGTCAGCAATGCACCTGGGGTAATGGCAGGTGTGAAAACCGCTGACTGCGTTCCAATCTTAATCGGAGATCCTCAGACCGGCTCATTCGCCGCGGTGCACGCTGGCTGGCGCGGCACTCTGGCTGAAGTGGCCACTAAAGCACTACTCCGCATGACTGAAGGCTACGGGGTGCAGGCAGTGGACGTGCGAGTTGCAATTGGGCCAGCCGCTGGATCGTGTTGTTATGAGGTAGGCGCGGACGTCATCGGTCCGTTTCGCGAACGCTTTCCCGCTCAGAACGAACTCTTTACCGAAACACGACCAGACCATGCCTGCATCGATCTCTTACAAGCGAACCGTCAGCAATTGGTTTCAGCGGGAGTAGCTCCGGATCGGATTCATGTCGCACCGCTCTGCACCATGTGCCGTACAGACGTGTTCTTCTCTTATCGACGCGAGAAGACTCGCTACGGCAAAGTTGGAAGGCTGATGTCGGTGATCGGAAGAATGGGGGAAAAGGGTAACGGGTAAAAGGGAAATAAGGAGCGTTCGGTTCCTGTTTCCCCTTCACCTTTTCCCCCATTCCCTCTTACCCCTTCTTCCCTATTCCACGTTCAACCACAAACTCACATCTTTGTTTTGCGGCGGGAAGCAAGCGTCATCGTTGCAGCTCTGATACCTCAATCGCACTTTTATTTCCTTCGAGCCGGTGGGAGCATCAGCCGGGACAGAAATGCTGAAGCGCATAGTCGCACGTCCCTCGTAGACCGAAACCCGATTTTTGGAAAACTGGAATTTGCGCAGGACTGCGCGTGGGTAGCTGACTGCCCCCACCCGAATCCCCTTCGGCGCCTCAACTTTCAGCTGCGTGGCAATCAAAAATCTCTCTAACGGCTTGCTGGAATTCACGTGGTAGCCGGAAGGGATATTCATCACCACGGTCGCCTGAACCGTACGCCCGCGTTTAACCTTATTCGCCGAGAGCGACCCGTTGACACCGATGTTTGGCGCTGACTGCGGCACTGTAGACGAATAGAGATTTGTAGGGAGAATCAGGAAGGCCGCGATTAGTAAGAATCGGATTGTCGTATCTCGGAATAACCTGGCGCCTCTGTGCAATCTCTGTGAACTCTGTGTCTCTGTGGTGAACTCACCAGGAGTAGCACTCACCACAGAGACACAGAGCGCACTAAGGATGCACAGAGAAAGACGGCTTGTATATGTTCCCGAGAAACTTGGCTGGATGGGGGAATTTCTAATTCGTAGAACCTTCATATTGTATTTTTCTAGGCTCCTATTGATTGAATGACTGTCTGAATTGTATTCGTTTCCCGCCGGGCGGCAAGTTGACCGCAAGCTGCGAATATGTCCCGGCCCCGAGGTCGGCGAACGAAAGTGCGCACACCCTTCGACTCGAGAATCGATCTAAAGCTCTCAACTCGTTCCGCCGATGACGGCTGATACGGCAAGGGATCCGCCGGATTGTGTGGAATCAGATTTACCCGCGCGTGCAGGTCATGACGATTGAGGAGATTCCCGAGCTGTCGCGCCTGTTCGTCTGCGTCGTTAATCCCATCGAGCATCACATATTCAAAAGTAAATCGCTCTCCTGCTTTGAGCGTCTGTTCAAATTCCTTGCAAGCTTCCAGCAACTCCTCAATCGGCCATTTCTTGTTAATCGGCATCAGCTCGTCGCGCATTTCGTTGGTTGGCGCCGCCAGGGATATCGCCAGATTCGGACGCTGCGGAATAGTTGCCAGCTCCCTAATCCGGGGAACCACTCCCGCAGTTGAAACCGTCACGCGATGCGGCACGATGAACAAGCCCTGAGGATCGGCCATGATTCCGAGCGCCTTCATCAGTGAATCGAAATTAAGAAATGGTTCACCAGCGCCCATGCCGACCAGGTTGGTTCCTCGTGGCGGCTTCACTCCCACGCCGTATGCGTCGTTGAGCGCGATGATTATCTGTTCGACGATCTCGCCCGGAGTTAAGGAACGGAGTAAACCCAGTTGGGCCGTGAGGCAAAAAGTGCACTGCAAAGGACAACCGGATTGTGACGAGAAGCAGATGGTATCGCGGCGTTCTTCAGGAATAAAAACTGTCTCCACCGGCAGGTTGTCATGCGTCTTCATCAGAAAACGCCGGGTGCCGTCTTCGGAAACGTAGCGCGATTCGATACTCAGCGTTGACGCGGTTGCGTCTTGCTGCAAACGCTGGCGCAGTGCCTTTGGCAGGTCGCTGATTTCGTCGAAACTTTGCAGACGGCGATGCTGTAGCGCGCCAAAGATTTGGCGTCCCCGATATGCCGGCTCGCCACCGTGGCGAATGAATTCAACCAGTTCTTCCTGACTCAAGCCGGTAAGGTTAGTTCTCGTATCCATTGCCCTCATTCTAGCATCCGGGGTGCAACGGCCCGTACCGACGGCGCAATAGCTGGGGAATAGGGGAAAGGGGGAATGGGGAAAGGGGTAAAGGGAATCAAGAGTGACGCCAACGGTTCACCGGATCTTTAGCGTCCCGCATAGCTTGAGGATGCTTCTCCTTTGCCCTTTGCCCTTTGCCCTTTGCCCTTTCCCCCTTTCCCCCTTTCCCCTTTTCCCTTTTCCCCTTTTCCCCCTCTTCCTCAGTTCTTCTTGATGTAGTTTCGGTGAACCACCGCGCCCTGGTCTGCGCGGTCACGCGTTTCAAACAAGATGTTTTCGTTATCCTCGCGAGTCAGAAGGTTTACGCGAGCGTTGACGTTCTTGTCTGTGCCCTTTCCTTTCTCCGCTTCGGAAAGGAATCCTCGCACATTCTCAGCTGATGTAGGTTTGAATTCCTCTTTCCGTAACTCGGCAATTGCTTCGACTGCGTTTGCCTTTAGCAGCTTGGGCCAGAGCTTCTTGAAAAGCACGTTTGAACCATAGACATCCGCGCTGTTCACCTTGCCGTTGATTGCGAACACGTAACCAATGACGTTATCGCTGCGATTCACGATGCCGGATAAAGCCCTGATGTAACTACCAGCGGATTCCTGTACCTTGCCGTGTTCCATCGCCAGCTGCAGACTCGACTCAGACACCGTCGAATTAACCTTTGTTTGGACGTTCGCGCTAAGCTTGTCCTGGGCTACTTTCACGTTTTCCCAAACGGCGCCCTGTGAGTTCGCACGCTTGGCAGCCAACTTGATGTCTTTAGTCGCGACGGCGTCAGCGGAACTGCTGAATTGGGTTACTCTTTCACTTCCACGTCCACTCCACCTCCCGTGCTCCACACAAAACGCGGAAATCGGCATCTTCCCCGACCGCGGCGGCACGATGAAATCCACCCCAATCATCCGATCCTGCTGTCCGCCTTTGACGATGTCGCCGGATTGGACGTAAACATCCTCGCTTGAGAAATTCTGAATGGAGAGTTCGTTGACACTCTGCGTCTCGTAGACCACCACCTTCTTTTGCACGAGTGCTTCCTGTAAGGTCAGGAACGTCTTTGTCTTAATCGTGTTCTTTCCATGAACCAAAAAGATCGACAGGTTCTTGTGCGTGTATGGTCCGGAGAGTTTGTAATCACCGGCCTGAGTCTGTTCGCCTTGCAGCACTCCACCCCCGCCATACTCAGCACTGGTGCCCTTCGCAAACCTGACGCCTTTTCCTGCACCTTCGCCAATCCCAGAGCTGGCGCCCCCACCTGACCACGCCTTGTGAGCCTGCGCGCTAATGAGCATCCCCATCGCCGCTACAACCGATAACAGAACCACCCCGAGCGTTAGAACAAATGCCTGTTTCTTCATTGTCTTGTCTCCTTACTGTTTAAGGCTTTGGGCGCAACGCAATTGGACTTGGACCGAAGCGCAGTCATCTCTGATTGCCTCAACCTGCGCGGACCTGGAGCGCAGTAAATGGCGTCCCGGTCGGGGCAGACCCGACGGGGTGCTCGTCTTACCTGCATCAACGTTCATGGCGACTCTGGAGAGCAGGCAGGATGCCTGCGCCGTTCACACCATGTCGTCGTCAACTCCGCCTCCGCACGCGCCGACGTGCTCGTCGGATGCGCCGGTTAAGACGTTCCCGCCGAACCTTGAGTCCAGCCTGGTCTTTGCTCTGCCCATCCCCGTTGGATGCAGACCGAACAACAATGCAGACGTATCCCATAGCGTTTGAATCCAATTCGAAACACTCCAAAGCTTGAGCTTAGTTCCATGGTCGGGGAGACCTGCCTCGGGGAGACAGCCACTTGCCAATTGCCCCTTGGTCGCTTGGTAAATCACCTGGTCCTTAGAGGACCACCCCTTGAACCTTGGGGAGAAGCTGGAAGTAAAACCTAACTGGTTGGTAGAACGAGGTTGGGGAGTAATCTTGCACTGAGACGAAAGCGGCGGGGCTGATCGTTGCCTAGTTCGGGCGGGAATTGGTGCGCGTGCGACTTCATCAGACTATTTTTATTTATTACCCGTTGGACCAATAATCATTCGTCCGTTTAGAGGTGGGCACCGCCCACCTCTAAACAAACGAACCTGCTCTAAACGGACGAACCTGTTATTAATTTGCAGATGAAGTTTGATGGGTATGGCAAGCCGGCGGAACCTATTCGAAGTTTCTAA
>JANNJZ010000570.1:0-7762 GCA_031396065.1 Pyrinomonadaceae bacterium
CGGCTACTATCTGAGAGCCCTTCAGGCTGGGAAACCCAACGTCTACCGCGAGGTTGTACCGCCTTCATGACATCGCAATCATTTGGCGTCTCAGCAGTTCCTATCTCACGTCAGCAATCAGCACCACGTCATTAGAAATGCTTCCGCGAGAGAACACCATCCGCTTGCCGTCATTGGAGAGGTCAAAAGCAAAGATTAGATCCGACTTGAAGTTGGTCAACTGCCTGGGTGGGCTGCCGTCAATGGGCTGACTCCAGATGTTTGACACGCCGCTGCGAGCGTCAACATATAAGACTGAGCGGCCATCAGGGGTCCACTCCAAATTGCGGTCGGTTGGAGGAATGTCCATAGTCTTGACAGTTTCGCCGGTAGCGACATCGATCAGGCCCAACTGGAAAGGACTCAAATCCTGCTCGCGATAACGGCACGCAACTAGTTTCCCATCTGGGGAAATCGCTGCCTGGCTGGTCAGCTTATTGGTGATCCTTACTGGCGTTCCGCCGTCGATAGGTATCTTCCATAGTCCTGAGACGCTGATGTCCTGGTAAACAATCCACTGGCTGTCAGGCGATACGTTAGGATTGACTTCGGCGATGCCATTGGTAATCTGTTTCGCGTTGGTGCCGTCGCTATTCATTCGCCAGATGTGAGGTGACCCAGTCCGGGTGGAAACGAAAACTATGAAGCGCCCGTCAGCCGACACTGCCGGAAAAGCATTTAGTGCTGCATTCGCGGTTAATTGGGTGGCATTACTTCCGTCGGCATTGACGACAAAGAGGTCCGCCGTTCCTGGCCCAAAGACCGTATAAAGAATTCTGCCGTCCGGCATTATCGCCAAACCGTTGCCACCTTCATTTGTTCCCGACGAGATCTTGACCGCGGACTCAACGTTATTGTTCGGTGCAAACCAGACGCTTGAGCTTACCTGGCTTTGGACCGTGGCTATCGTGGCGCCGTCTGCGCTAATGCTGACGCCGCTATAGGTGTTTAAGTCACTGGTGATTCTTTCTACCTCGCCACCAGGATGCCGAACGAACCATAATTGGTTTGAATCGCCTGCCTGTTCCGCTCCAGTCAGAATCACTCCAGCACTATGAGGCGCCCAAACCACCTGTTGAATAAACGCCCAGCGATGTGGTGTCGCTTCCTTCTCAACGCCGGTCTTAAGATCGAGAAGAACGAGCTTGGCCCGATCGGCTCCGTTTTCCGGCCCACCGACTGCGCACGCGATGACATCGCCCTCGGCCGCCCAGGCGGGACCGCCCGGACTGCCGGCCAGAAATCGGCCGGGTCGCTGACGGGCCGCGACCTTTTGTTCCCCCGTACCGTCGCTGTTGGCGACGAACAGCGCCGTCTCACCCGACAGCGGAAACTGGCGAATCCAGGCGAAGCGTTTTCCGTCAGGAGAGAATGTGATGGGCGTGTCGACGTCCTGGGTGATTTTTTTCGGCGTACCACCCAACACGGGGATCTGATAGACAACTCCCAGCGGGCTGTTCTTTTCGTAGACCACGTAATAGACATAGTCCCCGTCTCGCGAAAAAGTTAATCCTACGTACCTCGCCTCGCTGGGTTCTACAATCCGCACATTACTGGCGGTTGCGACTTGTCGGACCCAGAGGCTCGACTGCGTTCCATCGTTCACCACGTGAACCACATACCTGCCGTCCGGCGAGATGGTGGCAACGTTGGCCTTGCCAGTGTTGGTTAATTGGGTCAAGCGAATCTTTGCGAAGGTATGCGCGCTATCGTGAGCTCGCATTTTCCACCACAAAAAAGCGCCGCCGGCCAAAGCCACCATGATTGCCACGAGGAGTGCGAGGGCGAGTTTGTGACGGCTTATGCCCGTCGCGATATATTCAGCGCTCGAGACGGTGGGCGCAACGCCGATTTGAGTCGTACGGGCCTCTGGGAACGCGCTGAGTGTGGATCCGCCGCGAGTGTTGCTCAACGTGATATGTGGGTTGCCGGTTGCGTCCGGCGCGATCGACCTTTCAATCTCAGCGCCGACATCCAGCCGCTGTTTCAAACGACGAAGATCGGTGAGCATCTCGCGAGCAGTTTGGTAACGATCATCCCGATCCTTCGTCAGTGCTTTAGCCACAATCCATTCCAACGCTTCGGGCACGTCGCTCAGATACCGTGCCAGAGGAGGTTGATCTTTTTCGAGTATGGCGACTATTACATGACTCGGCGTGGGGCCTTCAAACGGCACGCGACCAGTGATCATTTCATAGAGCACGACTCCCAGACTCCAAATATCCGTCCGTGAGTCAACCGTGTGGGCACTGGCCTGCTCTGGTGACATGTAATTTACGGTGCCCATTATCGAGCCCGGACTAGTGTTCACCATGGCTCGGGTAGGCGCCTCGGTGTCGGTGGTCTCAGGGCGTTCGGTGAGCTTTGCCAGGCCAAAGTCGAGGACCTTCACATAGCCATCGCGCCGCAGCATGATGTTATCGGGTTTGATATCCCGATGGGCGATGCCCGCAGTTTGCGAAGCCGCCAACGCCGAAGCAATCTGGATAGCGATGTCGAGTGCCTCGTTCAGTTTTAAACCGGCACCCGGTAGTTGACCCTCACCGGATGATGAAAGCGATCGCGAGATGTGCTGCCGCAGGGTTTCCCCCTCGACGTACTCCATCGCCATGAAACGGGTCGAATCGATCTGACCAATCTCGTAGATGGTGAGAATGTTTGGGTGATTTAGCGCGGAAGCTGCATAGGCCTCCTGCTCAAATCGACGCAGACGATCCTCGTCCTGAGTGAAGTTGGCCGGTAATAGTTTCAGCCCGACCGGCCGTCGTAGTTGGGTATCCTGCGCCAGGTAGACTTCACCCATTCCGCCTACGCCGATCAGCGAACGGATTTCATAACGACCCAGAGTTGTGCCGGCAGAGATTGCCATAGTTTTTGGTTGATACCGCTCGCGCTGGGCTGACGCTTTGCAGAGTCTAATACGGAGCAGAATCCATTGTAGTTGCGTTCAGAAAAAGCAGCCAGTGCGTGTGCGAGCGAGTACGGAAATCTAGATTGCGGATTGCCTTTTCAAGCGTTCACGAAGAGTGTTTGAAAATAATTCCACCGCGGTAAGAGTCTGTCTGGGGAAGACGCATCGGCTTTCTCTGTGCATCCTCGGTGGAACTCTGTGCCTCGGTGGTGAACTCTTTTCTAGCTAGAGCCACCACAGAGACACGGAGGGCACAGAGGATGCACAGAGAACACGTTGCCTTTTCCCGACCGACTTGAGGGATTTATTGGCTCGCCCAGAAAGGCAGGCGGACGTAGGCAGTCGAGAACGACTCGTCGAGTTTGAAGTCACGCTTGATGATTCGGGCGGGGTCAAAAAACCATAAACCAAGAGGGTCGCCGCGGCGGCCTTTGTCAAACCATGCCCAGGGAGGGCGAGCCATATTCAGTCCACCCGAGTCTCCGCTGAAGGTTGACCCAAGCGCCCCCACTTTTATCTTCTTAATTTCCATTCGTTTTTTTGGTTGCCCCAGGTTGATCGCTATCTGGCCGTAGTCGTGAACAGTCGCATAAGTCGCGCCCTGGTCGGTGGTGTGGGCCCGGGCCCTCGGCCAGAGCGTGGTCTGTATGGGTAACAGTTCATAACCGACCGAACCATCCTTCTGGTTATCAGGGTCTTCGGCCTTGCCCGCAAATTTGTAGATCAGAAACTCCTTCTCCGCCCTTTGTTTCACGTCACCCGAGTAGGCCTCTATTCCATGCCCCTTGGGTTCCACGTAAAGGAGAACGCGCTGCTCTTCTGTCTTATAGATGCCGAAGCCCTTCGGCGCCGACTCGCCGGCTAGATAAGGTGAGAAGTCGTTGTGATGGAGCGTCTCGACGAAAACCACCCGGGCGCGGTCCAGATCTTTTCCCTTCTTCGCCACTACAACCAAAGCGCCCTCCATATCGTTTTCGTGTGCGACACCGGCTTCGGCCAATAATCCGGTGGGGTCCTCGGTGCCTCCGCGTTTGATGCCTTCGCGGATTATCTCGCTGAAAATCAGTCCCTTTCGTTCACCACCTTTGTAGTCACGCGGATGGAACGCGGCGTAGTGAATAAAGTAATGAGTTTGGGTTTCGCTTACTGAGTAGTAGATGTAGGCGCGCAGTGGAAAATTCTTGTCGTCGGCATTTTCCCAGTTGTTGTTGCCGCGCCAGTCTCCGTCGAAGTCGAAGTTTGTGATGTAGTCGCTGCGGGGTTTGTCGCCGAGGGCCTGGTAAAAGACGGGGGCAAAGCGCGCGGCAACGGATCGGTCGTCTTTGAGGTCGTCCGACAGCTTTTGAACAAGATAAGTGGTAGGTTGAGTTGCGCACACTAAACTACGCTGCGCCGGAAGGACGACAACTGCGCAGAGCAGCAAAGTGCTTGACCAAATCAGACCGGGGGTTCTCATCTGGACTACTTTAAGGGTTTAACGTGTACGTTCGTTTAGAGGTGGGCACTGCCCACCGGTGCGACGTCAATGAAACCCATTCACGCAAATAATCGCGGTTAATCATTCACCCGGTTCGTTTCATCCAGGCCGTCCCGGTGGGCGGTGCCCACCTCTAAACGGTCGTACCTTTCAGCGACCCTTCGGATCCGGTGCTGTAAGCTGGCGCCTCGAAGGCCGGAATGTCTGATCGGACTTATTAACTGAAAAATCCGCCCACCTTGGAGGCGATGTCTCCGGCAACATCACTGCCGCCGCCTTCGCCGCCACCGATTACATTATCAATTTGGCCAGCAATCGGAGCCGGCAATCTGGTTTTAACGAAATCCAGGACAGTAGTCACAGCTGAGCGCGCCTGGTCCTCGGATATTCCGGTTTTGGCCGTCACTTGTTTGATGAGTTCTTCCATTTTTTCTCCTATGTTTGCAGTCATTAGCTAAAGGCATCTTAGCCCACCGGCACGACGTGGATGAGACCATTCCACCAGGTCACCCCTCGTTAGTTACGAATCCGAATTGTTTTATGCGACGGCGCACCGGTGGGCGGTGCCCACCTCTAAACGAACGGACACTTATGTGTCATTCACTCCCAAGCGGGGGTTGTTTGCCCTTGCGTGTCGTGCCAGTAAGGCGCCCAGGCTAGTGATAATAGTTTGACGGAGATGCTTGATTTCTTCGGTTTCAAGCTAACGGTCTCGAGTTGCTCCGTTTGCGGGTCGCTCGATCTTTCAATTGCGGCGGTCTCCTCCTTAAATTCATTGTCCATTTCGGCCAACCGCTGATTGATTGCCTCCACGGTTTCCTGCGCCCGCGCGACGTCCTGACCTTCCTTCATTGACCGACCTACTCCGCGCGCGGCGGAGGTGGCTCGGCCGAGCGTGGACAAGCTAATAGCCTTGCGGCCCATGAACGAGGAGAGCAGGGTGGCGCCAAACGAAATAGCGGTTTGCATTTTCGAATCTTTCGACTGCTCCGCTTCTCGCTCGACGGCCTGTTCGGCGCGTCGTTTCTTTTCTTCGAGCGCGGCGATGCGGGGCGCATACTTCTGGCGCAGCTTTTCGGCCGCCGCATCGCGATGCTCGCGAGCAAACTGCTGCAAGCGCACGCGGAAGTCTCGCTCTGACTCGCCAGGGTTAGAGGCAATGTCGAGGCTTGGGCTCTCCAGCAGTTCGAGTTTCTGATTCCGATAAATCCAGGTAGAAAAGTCTTTCTTCCATGAATCGTAACTCTTTGCTTTGCTGGCGGTGCTGGGTAGCTCTGCAAACGCCGCACTCCCTTCAGGCGATTCTTCCAAATCTTCAACCGGCAAATCGACTGCGGCACCTTCATCCCAGTTGACGGGAATTGGTCCGTCTGCGATCGGGGCTAGTATGGTGACGTTCTGAGACATGTCGATGGTCTTCGAGTCGCTGTAACCAATTTCCGCGAAGCCCAGCAGCGCCGGGTGATAGACGAGCGAAGACCCGTCAGAGGAACTGCCGCGCGCGGGGATGAAGTATTGGGAGATTCCCGGAGGCAGGGTGGGACGCTGAACTGCCGCCGCCGGCTTTGCTCCACCTCCGTCAGCGGTTGTTGACGCAGTGGTCACATCGGGGGCGACTGCGGCGGCTTGGGTAACCACTCCGGCAGCGGCGACAGCAACCTGTGGCGGGGCTGCAGCCATCGACTGTGCTTTGATCGGATCCATTAATGATTTGATTTGGGTCCGGGTTAAAGGTCCGCGCAAATACGACATGTCCCAGCGTGTTTCAAACACTTCGGTGCCGTCTTCATGAACGTTGTTGAGCAGAAATATCCGGTTACCCAGACCCGCCAGGGTTTGCTCCATATCGTTTCGATCAAACTTCAGTCCGGTGCCACCAGCAATTCCTTCCAATCCCTCCAGGACCCGGGCTTTGTCTCGCTCGGTTTGCAGACGCCCGATAAACCAGGTACCGGCGTTTGATAATCCTTTATAGTCGAGGTCGACCGGGTTTTGCGTAACCAGGACCACTCCCAAACCAAAGGCGCGGCCTTGTTTCAGCAGAGTCAGCAGCGGCACTTTGGACGGCGGATTTGCCGTGGGCGGGAAGTAGCCGAAAATCTCATCCATGTAGAGGATCGCACGCAGGCTGGTTGTGCCAGATTGAGTCCGCATCCAGCCCAGGGTTTGATTGAGCAGAAGCGAAACGAAAAACATTCGCTCGGCGTCATTCAAGTGGGCAATTGAGAAGATCGAAAGTCGCGGCTTTCCCTCCGGCGTGTGGAGCATCTGTTGAATGTCGAGCGGGTCGCCTTCCATCCAACTGCTAAAGCCAGGTGCAGCCAGCAGACTATTCAGCGACATGGCCAACTCGAACCGATCCTTCGGCGGGAAGAATGAATCGAGATCCATCACCCCGATAGTCTTCATTGGCGGCGCCTGAATCTGATGGATTAATCCGGCGATGTCCAGGTCGCTGCCTCCCATCCAGGCACGGCTCAGAATGTTGGAGATCAAAATGTGCTCACGGCTTTTGATGGGATCGGCGGCTATACCGAGCAGCCCGAGCAAGCTGGTGGAGGTGGTGTTGACGCGTTCGCCCATCAACTCACTGTCGTCTCTGATCGAAGCAGGCGGTGCGGCAAACGATTTCAAGATAGAAACCGGGATTCCGGAATTGCTCCCGGGAGTATAGATGCGAAAGTCAGCGGCATCGCGCAGACGCTTAATCCGAGTGCCGTCCTGTCCCCACGACGCCAGACCCTTCGTCCAGAGTTCTGCCTGCTGCGCGGCGTAGTCGGCCGTTGAAAGGTTTTTCTTCTCGGCATCTTCTTCGTTCACCCACGGAGCGAAGTCCTGGGGACTAAGATTCGGAAAGGTCAGCAACAGATTGGTGAGGTCGCCTTTCGGATCGATGATGATGGCTGGAATGCCATCGATCGCCGCTTCCTCTAACAAGGCAATACACAACCCCGTCTTGCCGCTGCCCGTCATCCCAACACAAACGGCATGAGTGACGAGGTCCTTCGAGTCATATAGGAGAAGGCCCTCTTTCGGTTTCTTTTCTTTAAGATCGTAAGGACGACCAAGATAGAAAGCGCCTAGTTTTTCGTAGTCTTCCATGTGGGTTCCCTTAGTCACCGTTCGTTTAGAGGTGGGCACCGCCCACCGGCTCAACGTGAGCTGAAACCATTCAACGTTATCTAGTCACCGTTCGGTTAGAGGTGGGAATCGTCCACCGGCTCAACGTCGTGTGGAATTGCCATTGCCACCGTCGCTCGCCCTTTCAACGTCGCAACGGTGGGCGGTGCCCACCTCTAAACGAACGGTCATGGGAAACAAAAGCTCGTGAAAAA
>JANNJZ010000020.1:0-1964 GCA_031396065.1 Pyrinomonadaceae bacterium
CTACTTTCTTTTACACCTCCGGCGTAAAGAGCCACCCGCTAACGCAGGTGGTTCTGACAACATCAATGCTTGTGTATTTGGAAGGACAGTATTAAAACAATTTCACAGCAGGACCAACCATTTCACGAAGCAGGCGCTAGCCTCGGGCTGTCGCGGACCACTGTTGCCAAGAAAATGACACCTGAGCAAGCAGAAGCGAGAAAGCTCCAGACATTTCTCGAAACCGGACAAACACTGGCCGGCACTTTCGAACTCAAAGAGGGAATGTCCCGCGTTCTGGCTATGCTCGACCGCCATCATGGAATGGTTCGTGGCTCGGTGATGCTGCTGGCCGAAGACACCAATGAACTGCGGATTGCAGCGTCTCACGGTTTGGACGAAGACGGAGCCCGCCGGATCAAGTATCAAATCGGTGAAGGGATTACCGGTCGGGTCGCGCAAACCGGCAAACCGGTGGTAGTTCCGCAAATTAGTCTGGAACCGATGTTTCTCGATCGGCTGGGGGCGCGCAAGAAGCCGCTGAAAACCCAGGAACTCAGTTTCATCTGCGTTCCAGTGCTCGTGAACCGCAAGCCGGTGGGCGTGCTGAGCGTTGATCTGAAATACAAAGCGGACCGCGACTACGAACGAGCTACCAACTTCCTCGCCATCATCGCCACCATGATCGCTCAGGCGATTAAAGTCGGACATTTGCTGGAAGCGGACAAGCAGCGACTCGTCGACGAAAACACTCACCTCAAACAGGAGCTGCGCGAACGCTACGACTTCAGTCACATCATTGGAAATTCAAGTCCGCTGCGTCAGGTATATGAACAGGTGACGCAGGTGGCCCGCACCAATACCACCATCCTGCTGCGCGGCGAATCGGGCACCGGCAAGGAATTGATCGCGCACGCCATTCACTACAACTCGCTACGGTCAGCCAAGCCGTTCATCAAGGTCAACTGCGCGGCGCTGCCCGAAACGTTGATCGAATCCGAATTGTTTGGTTACGAGAAAGGCGCGTTTACCGGCGCTCAGTCTCGCAAAAAGGGCCGCTTCGAACTAGCCGAAGGCGGCACGCTGTTTCTGGATGAGGTTGGGGACCTGAATGTGTCGACGCAGATTAAGCTGCTGCGCGTCCTGCAGGAGCGAGAATTCGAACGCCTCGGCGGCACCGAAACCATCAAAGCCAACGTGCGGCTGGTGGCCGCAACCAACAGAGACATGGAGCGCGCGATTTCGGAAGGCGCCTTCCGCGAGGACCTCTACTATCGTCTCAACGTTTTTGCGATCTTCATGCCGCCCCTGCGCGACCGCAAGTCCGACGTGCTGCTGCTAGCCGATCACTTCCTCGAGAAGTTCGCGCGCGAACATCACAAGAGCATCAAGCGAATCTCCACTCCAGCCATCGACATGCTGGCCAGTTATCATTGGCCGGGCAATGTTCGTGAGTTGGAAAATATTATCGAACGGGCGGTGCTCGTTTGTGAGACCAACGTGATTCACGGACATCACCTCCCACCTACGCTGCAAACCGCAGAAGGATCGGGCACGGTGACGCGTCTCTCGCTCGAATCAACCGTCGAGGCGTTTGAGCGGGACATTATTATGGACGCACTGAAAACGACGCGCGGCAGCCGCAAACGGGCGGCGAAGCTGCTCGATACCACCGAGCGGATCATCGGCTATAAAGTTAAGAAGTACGGGATTGATACCGACCGCTTCCGCAATTAGCCCCGCAAGGTGCATCTCGCCAATGTCATAGCCCGCGGTAGTGGGCGACAGCATAAAGCCTGGGGTGGAGCGTAGCGGAACCCCAGGAACCGCGAACCAATTGATCGCAGCCCGCGGTGGCGGGCGACAGCCCAGAAAATACGATTTACTGTCGCCCGCTCCGCGGGCTGGCATTATGTTGCGCACCCAACCTGGGGTTCCGCTACGCTCCACCCCAGGCTTTATGCTGTCGCCCACTACCGCGGGCT
>JANNJZ010000041.1:0-22222 GCA_031396065.1 Pyrinomonadaceae bacterium
CGCAAAAAAGAGCGGGGGCAAGCCCGCCTTCCCAACCCCGAGCTCGCCAGGGTTGAGGTGTCATCCCTACTGAAGAGGCGTTCAACGTGAAATCCTCAGGCTACTCCCGAAATCTCAAGGTCAGGACGGCGGGCTTGCCCCCGCTCTTGTGGCTCCGCGGAACCACTCGCTTTGCAGGCACTGCCCACCTATCGTTCCTTCTCGTATGGAATCCCAAGCGAGCGGGGGGGCCGCGACGATCCGATAAACCCGGCCAACACAACAATGGTCAGAACGTAGGGAACCATTTGAATGAACTGGATTGGGATGTCGTCGCCCGACGGGAGCTTCACCACGCCCTGCATCTGAATTGTTATTGCCTCCGTAAGACCGAAAAGGAGACAAGCAAGCATTGTTTGCACCGGCCGCCATTTTCCAAAGATCAGAGCCGCCAGAGCAATGAAGCCGCGCCCCGAAGTCATGTTTCGCGTAAACAGCGACGACTGACCAATTGAAAGATAGGCGCCTCCGATTCCGGCGAGCACTCCTGACAGCAATACCCCGGCATATCTCATGCGCGCCACGCGCACACCGGCGGCATCGGCAGCCTCGGGGTTCTCGCCAACTGAGCGCAGACGCAAACCAAATGGAGTCTTGTAGAGCACGTACCAGGTGATCGGGACCATGGCGATGGCAATCCAAATCGGTATCCCCGGAATCAGCTGCTCTTTGGGAAGTTGTGGAGTGGAGCCTGAGGAAAGGAAGAATGCGCCACTTAGGAAAGCCGGCATGCCGATCATCAGAATATTGATGGCTGTGCCCGTGACAACCTGATCCGCTCGATAACGAATGCAGGCAACCGCGTGAATCGCCGCAATTAACATTCCGGCTAACATACCGGCAACCAGACCCACGAAGGGGTTTCCCACGGCATACGTTACCGAGGCTGCCGTGAAAGCCCCGGCAAGCATCATTCCTTCCAGCGCAATATTAATGACACCCGAACGCTCCGAGAACAATCCGCCCAGGGCCGCCAAAATTAATGGAGTCGACAAACGTATGGTCGACCAGATGAGTGCGATGGTGAATATTTCTGCCATTGCTTTTCCCTTTTGGGCCGTTTATGTCCGCTAAACTTTCGGTGTGTCGAAGGAGTGGTTACACTTTCCCCCGCTTGAGCAACCCAAACTTTGCAAACGGCCCGCGGAATATTGCCTCCGCCGCTACAAACAAAATTATGGTGCCCTGCAAAACCTGAACGATATCCTTGGTCACGTGTTCAGTAAAAGCGTCAACCGGAATACCGCCGCGCTGGAGAATCGCGAACAGCAGCGCCGACACAATAACGCCGACCGGATGATTGCGACCGAGTAGCGCAACTGCAATTCCGGTATAGCCGTAGTTATCGGAAAACCCGTCGTAGTAAGTATAACGATAGCCAAGAACTTCATTGATGCCCACCATCCCAGCCAGCCCACCCGAGATAGTCATCGCCAGTATGATCTGCTTCTTAACCGAAATGCCGCCGTATTCAGCGGCACTGGGATTGGCGCCGGTCGAACGCAGCTCATAACCCCACTTCGTTCGCCACAGAAAAATGTAGACCAGCAGACAGCAAACCAGGGCCAGGAGAAACGAAATATTCAACGGAATCCATTGCGGAAATCCGGGAATAAAATTACCTAACCGAGCCACGTGGGCAGACTGGCTGATTGCTGCTGTCTGCATGATTGGATCGCCGGGAACCTTATAGTGATATTGGGTGAAGTAGCTGCAAAGCGCGATGGCCACAAAGTTCAACATGATGGTGTTGATAACTTCGTGCGATCCAAAGCGAGCCTTTAGCACGCCTGGTATCCCTCCCCAAATCGCACCTGCACCTACTGCTGCGACAAAGCAAAGCGGAATCAGAATTAGACCAGGCAGATTCGCTATTGGGGCATTAACGATGTCGCCCGCAGGCGATTTGATAATGACACCGCCAAACTCAATGCCCACCCAGGCCGCGGCAAAGGCAGCTACGTACAACTGTCCTTCAGCGCCAATATTTAGGAGCCCGCAACGGAAGGCTACCGCCACCGCGAGGCCGGTGAAAATCAATGGTGTAGCGTAGAAGAGCGTGTAGCCGATGCCTACCGGCCACGAAAAAGCGCTGCCGAAAAGCAACGCATAAGTCGTGAGCGGGTTGTCTCCGATAATGATGATCAGGATCCCGGCTACGATAAACGCTGCGACGACGGCAATCAGGGGAAACAATAATTCTCGCAAGAAAGTCATAGATTTTGAGTCTTGTACTTTGTGCTTTGTATTTAGGTTTAATGCAGTTATGCGGATGGTAAAAAGCGCCTTTCCGCCGGCGAATGCAAAGTACAAAGCTCAAAGAACAAAGTTCCAGCAAACCAAATCCGCAATCCGCAATCCGCAATCCGCAATCGTCAGTGCCCTCGCGTCATGAGTAGTCCAATCTCTTCAATGGTGGCGACTTTTGGATCAACCTCACCGACGATGCGACCGTCGTGGATGATCAAGAGGCGATCGGCAAGCGACGTAACTTCTTCAAGCTCAGCCGAGACCAGCAGAACGGCACAACCAGCGTCCCGTAACCCCACCAGCTTTCGATGAATAAACTCGATGGCTCCGATATCGACGCCACGCGTTGGCTGCGAAACTAAGAGCAGCCTGGGTTCGACTTTGAATTCGCGGCCAATGATCAGTTTTTGCTGGTTGCCGCCGGAGAGGACCCGTGCCGGCAAGTCCGGATTTGCTGGGCGCACATCAAACCCTTCAATGATTTCGTTAGCGCGGGTGCGAATGGCCTGGCGATCCAGAAAACCGGCGAACGCCACGATCGGCTGCCGGTAGTGCGCACCGAGAATGGAATTCTCTGCCAAATCAAACTCGAGCAATAATCCGCGGCGATGCCTGTCTTCCGGAATATGCGCGATTCCCAACTCGCGTCGGATACGGGCCCCTGCTTTGGTGATGTCGCGTCCCTCTACCTTGATCTCACCAGAGAGTTTGGAGTGTTCAACTAATCCGGCCAGTGCTTCGATGAGTTCTGTCTGGCCATTCCCCTCGACGCCGGCGATGCCGACAATTTCGCCCTGCCGAACCTCAAACGAAACATTGTCGACTGCTTTACCTTCTCGACCGGCAACCGAAAGATTGTTCACTTTCAGCTGTGCGCTTCCGGGTTTGGCATCCGTTTTCTCCACGCGGAGGAGCACCTCACGGCCCACCATCAGACGAGCTAGTTCCGCCGCGTTGGTCTTGGCCGTCTGAACTCCGCCGACGACCTTACCGTCGCGCATCACCGTGACTTCATCGGAAATAGCCAAAACCTCAGCCAGCTTGTGGGTGATGATAACTACCGTTTTTCCCTGTTCTCGCATTCGCCGCAGGATCGCAAAAAACTCTTCAACTTCCTGTGGCGTCAATACGGCGGTAGGCTCATCGAGAATCAGCAAGCGAGCATGACGATACAGCGCCTTGAGTAGTTCGACTCGCTGTTGCTGGCCAACTGACAAACGCTCGATCAGCGCATTGGGGTTAACGGCCAATTTGAACTCTTCAGACAGCCGCCGAATCTCGGCACTGGCCGTCGCCAGATCGAGTGAAAGAGCACTGCCCGGCTCGGCTCCAAGAACAATATTCTCGGCAACAGTCATGGTGTCCACCAGCATAAAGTGCTGATGTACCATCCCGATCCCCAGGGCAATCGCATCGTGAGGCGAGTTGATTTGATGGATCTGGCCATCGACCAAAATCTCGCCTTCGTCCGCTTTGTAAAATCCGTAAGCGATCCTCATCGCCGTGGATTTTCCCGCGCCGTTTTCTCCCACGATGGCGTGAATCGTCCCGGGCTTTACGACGATGTTCACATGGTCGTTGGCCAGAACGTCGCCGAATCTCTTGGTTATGTTGCGAAGCTCGATCATATGCTGGGAGCGCGGGCATCTCGCCTGCATGAGCGCGAAGCGCGAACAGATGCCTTTCAAGAAATTCAACTGGGAAGCCGTGCGCGCCTGACGGCGCTTTGGCAGGCAACATGGCACCCCAGCGGGGCTGCCCCGCCGGGGACCCCGCGATGCCTGCGCTCCCAGCTATTTACCCATTAGATCGGGGACCTTGATTTCACCGCTGACAATTCTCTTCTTTGCTTCTTCGACTTGTTTGATCATTTCGGGGGTTATCAGATCTTTATTGTTCGCGTCCATCGCATAGCCCACCCCATCCTCAAGCAATCCATAAACGTGAAAACCGGACTTGAACTGCCCGTTCATCACGTCCTGAACGATTGAGTAGACAGCGTTGTCCACCCGCTTGACCATGCTGGTAAGTACAAACCCCGGCTTGACCATATTTTGATTTGCGTCCACGCCAATCACGAAATGCGTAGCGCGTCCGTCTTGTTTCCCCGCCTGCTCAACCGCATCAAAAGCACCAAGGCCCGAGTTACCCGCCGCGGTGAAAATTACGTCAGCACCCTTGCCGATTTGCGCCAGGGCGATCTCCTTGCCCTTACCTGGATTGTTCCAGGCGGCATCGGTTACGCCAACATAGTTTGGTATGACGCGGATATTTGGATTAACGGCGCGCGCCCCTTCCTCGTAGCCGCCCTTGAAGCGGTGAATCAAACCAATGTCCATTCCGCCGAGGAAACCAATTGTTCCGGTTTTGCTCGTTTTGGCGGCTAACATGCCTACCAGGTAAGAACCTTCGTGCTCTTTGAAAACCAGCGACGCCACGTTGGGTAGATTGCTGACCCCATCGACAATGGCAAAACGAATATTGGGATAGTCTCTCGCAACGAGTTCGATGATTGGTGTCTGCGCGAAGCCGATGCCGATAATGAGGTCGTAGTTGCGTTCGGCAAAGGCTCTCATCGCCGGCTCAATTGAAGTCGGATTACCGGGTTCAATGTCTCGCAAAACAATGGGCAGCGCCGACTTGCCGCAGGAAGTCCCATCGGGCCAATTGCCGGTGGCCGCGCACTTGGCGCCAGCCCAGGCCGCGGCATTAAAGGATCGATCGTCCTTGCCACCAATATCGAAAACAATCCCGACGCGAATTTTCCCCTGCTCGGCAGCACCATAACCTGCATTGCTACAAGCCGAGCTGAAAATAGCTACGGCGAACAAGGCCGCCAACATGGTCCACAATAGGAGTTTCATTCGTTGATTACCTCCCTCATGAGTTGCGGTATTTCCTTTGGAGGTTGGTCCCCGATTTCGTAGGCTGCTTGAACTCGTGCAACCGCTTCCCGGGCTTTTGATTCGTCGCGGCAATAGACCGTGCCCAGCAACTTGTCAGCACCGATTTCAGCTCCGATTGCGGTCTCAGCAATAAAACCAACCGAGGGGTCGATCGTATCGTCGATGCGCACACGCCCGCCGCCGATAGCCGCAATCGCATGTCCAATTTCGGTCGTATTAACTTTGGTGACAAATCCTGAGCGGCGCGATTCTACCTTAAACGATTCCTTCACCAAAGGAAGAATCTTCTCAGGATCGTCGCAAACGCGCGGATCACCACCCTGCGCCTCGACATTCTTACGAAAACACTCCATCGCGGCTCCCGAGTCGAGCCTCTGCTGCAGACGCGCACGAGCAGCCTCGAGAGAGTCGTCAACATGAGAGAGGACCAACATGTGGGCCGCAAGCTCGAGTGAGAGATCGAGAACCGGTCGCGCTCCTTCTTCCACTTCGCCGCGCAACAGCTCCACACATTCTTTTACTTCGAGGGAATTACCAACAGCTCGTCCCAGTGGCTGATTCATATCAGTGAGGAGAGCTCGGGTGCGAATGCCGCAGGAATTGCCCGTCCTAACCAGTGCGTGGGCCAGTGCCTTTGCCCGATCTTCATCGCGCATGAACGCACCCGAACCCACCTTGACGTCGATGACCATGGCATCCAGGCCGGCTGCACCTTTTTTGGAAATTATCGAGGCCACGATCAAAGGGATCGCCTCGACGGTTGAGGTAGCGTCGCGCAGCGCATACATCTTCTTGTCGGCAGGCGCCAATTCCGCAGTCTGCCCTGACATTGCATAACCAACTGTTTGCAGCACTTGCTCGAATTCGCCGGCGCTGAGATCTACACGATAGCCGGGGATCGACTCCAACTTATCGAGCGTGCCGCCGGTGTGGCCCAGGCCGCGGCCTGAAATCATCGGCACGCAAACTCCGCAAGCAGCAACCATGGGTGCAATCAAAAGCGACGTCTTATCTCCCACTCCGCCGGTGGAATGTTTGTCTGCTTTTGGTTTAGCGATGCTGGAGAAATCCAGGGTGTTTCCCGAATGCGGCATTGCCTGCGTCAGGATCTCCTGCTCGACGTCATTCATGCCGTTCAAGTAGATAGCCATCAGCAGTGCGCTGGTCTGATAGTCGGCGATCGTGCCGCGCGTCACGCCCTCAATGAAGAAGTTAATTTCTTCACGAGAGAGATGCTCGCCGTCGCGCTTTCTACGAATTACGTCCTGCGGTCTCAAGTGATTCCTCTTATGTAAAGCAAACTGTTAGTTTGCTTGTCCGAATCGTCGCCACTCAGTTGAGAGCTTACCCTGCATCGCAAACTAACAGTTTGCTTTACGATCCAATCAGGACAACCGCCTGGGCAGAGACAGCGAGTCCCTGCCCAACTGCGTCGAGTCCCTCTCCGGTCTTGGCCTTCACACTAACGCAAGCCAGCTCAACGCCCATAATCTCGGCGATATTCTCACGCATTGATAGAACGTAGGGTCGCATCTTTGGCTGCTCGATCATAATCGTGGCATCTACATTCACGATATGTCTACCGCGTTCATGTGCCAGCGACACGACCTGTGAAAGTAACTGCGAACTGCTGACCCCTTTCCACTGTGGATCGCTATCCGGGAAATGCACTCCCAGATCGCCTTCGCAAAGCGCTCCTAAAATTGCATCGCTGATCGCATGCAATAGGGCGTCCGCATCGGAGTGCCCGTCTCCGCCGCGCCCAAAAGCTACGTGAACGCCACCCAGCATCAAGGGGCGACCTTCAACCAGCCTGTGCGTATCGTTGCCGATGCCAATTCTGAACATAAATAACGGCCGAGGGTCTTAGCACACTTTTGGTAGATCTGATCGTTTCAATTTGGGACACCAAGATCTACGACCAGCTCTTTAGTATCGCCTCGGCTATGGCGAGATCTTCTGCTCGCGTAATCTTAATATTTCGCGCACTGCCTTCAACGATCGCAATGTTGACGCCCAGTCGTTCCACTAGCGAGCTCTCGTCGGTTAACTCAGGATCGGTTACGTCAATTCCCTCATAGGCACGACGAAGAAGTTTATATTGAAAACACTGGGGAGTCAGCGCATTGCGCAGTTCCTCACGCTTTAGTGTCTTCACGACCCGCCCATCTTTGACCTCTTTGATTGTATCGACTGGAGCAGCGACGAGGATAGCTGCCCCTTCACGATCCGCGGTCTCGACCGTGCGGCTAATTTCCGCGGTGGTCACAAAAGGACGCACACCATCGTGGACGGCAACGACTTCCGCCGTCGCTTCGCGCACAACCTGGAGCCCATGCAGTACGGATTGGGCCCGCGTTGTCCCCCCCGGCACTACGTGGGCCAGCTTGCTAAGGCCGAAATTATTGGCGAGGGAAAGAAACGCCGCCGACTCCTGCGACGGAATGACGACGATGATTTCCTGGATAACGTCACAGCGCTCAAATGCTTGGAGTGTAAGGAAGAGGATGGGAGTGCCCGCCAACTCCAGGAATTGCTTGGGCCGCCGGCCAGCCATCCGCGTGCCCTGCCCCGCGGCGGCTATGATTGCGACATTCATATGAAGGACGGAGGAGCAGGGTTTAGGTAAAGCAAACTGTTAGTTTGCGACTGGCCGCTGCCACTTAGTTGAGAGTCCCGCTGCCATCGCAAACTAACAGTTTGCTTTACGATCAAGATCAGTCGACCGTCGGCCCCTACGTCTCCGTGATGTGTTCGCCATCGGTGATCCGCACCGGCATTGGCCCATTTCGAGGATCTCGCGACGGTCGCCGTGCGGCGCCGTTAATGCGATGCTCTCCACTGGGGTTAGCGTTTTCCGGGTCTTCCCAAAGCCGTCCAAAGATCATTTTTCCAGCGGTAGTCTGGAGCACGCTGGTCACCGCGATGTCGGTGTTCTTACCAATCAGCCGGCGCGCGTTATCCACAACCACCATGGTTCCGTCATCGAGGTAAGCCACGCCCTGGTTGTATTCTTTGCCTTCTTTGAGGATGAATACACGCATTGCCTCGCCGGGAAGCACTACTGGTTTCAGAGCGTTTGCGAGTTCGTTTATGTTCAGGACACTCACACCGCGCAGCTGGGATACTTTGTTCAGATTAAAGTCGTTGGTAACGATGACGGCGTCCAGTTGTTTGCCCAGCTCAATCAGTTTCAGATCGACTTCGCGTACCGAAGGAAAATCAGTCTCGACAATTTGAATATCGAGCGAGCTGTTATTCTGCAGCCGATTGAGCATGTCGAGACCGCGCCGGCCGCGTTGGCGTTTCGACGAATCCGGAGAGTCAGCCACTTGCTGCAACTCACGAAGAATGAATTGCGGAATAATCAGGGAACCGGTAAGGAACCCAGTTTCAGCAACGTCCGCAATGCGGCCATCGATTATTACCGACGTATCGAGAATCTTTAGATCGCGCCGCGATGCCTTATCAGTAAGAATCCCACCCAACGCCGAGAGCTCCAGGTAGTCGCCTTTTGCCGCTCCCACCATTAGTCCCACGTAGGCCATGAAGAACGTCAGGGCCAGCGTCATGAAGGTTTTGACTTCCGGCGCCACGGCCATCGATTCCTGACGGGAAATCAAAGAACCAATCAGAAAGGCGCCGATTATTCCCATGATTGATCCGACGGCAGCTCCGATGAGGGTCTTTAAAGTGGCTCGGCGGATTCGGAGTTCAAACAGAATGATACAGACGGCGATCAGTGCACCAACGCCTGCAGAGAGCCACGGATCGCTATTGATAGGTTTGAGAACGTATCCAGCAGCGACGAGAATTGCAGTAAAAACTAATCGGATAATTACGACATCCGCATGCATAATGGCGGGAATCTTAGCACGGCCTCCCCTGCCCGTCACCAAAAACTCTTTGATCTGATAATTTACGGCATCAAGGTGATTAGGGTGAAGGGCTGTCAGACACAACACCGGTGCCGTTTAGGGAGCGGACTTGTCCGCCCCTAGCGAGTACCAGTGCTCTCTCTAAACGCCCGGGTTGAGCCTGTCAGGCTGAATCCACGGATGGAGGCCCGGGTTTACGGGTCCTCCATCCGAGACTCTTTTCAGTTACTGATTATCGGGATAGACGATTCGAGCACTGAAGCTACCGCTGTTGTCGGTGTAGTTGTCGTCGTTTACCAGCAGGTACAACCTTCCATCAACCGGGGATGTAAACGTTGACTGGCTGCCGACAAGAAACGGCGCTGACTGTTGGCCATTGGCAGATACGATGTAGCCTATCAGCGCACCTACGCCGGCGTTGGGCACTGGGTAAGTGCCAAGGAACGATGAGGCTCCCTGGCGACCCCCATCGGGTGAAACTACTCCCGCCCGCCGCCCGGCGGTGACATTTCCCGTCGCAGTAATTGCAACTTGATCGCCTGAGCGCAGGACAACTCCCGAATCTATTCCGCGGGCTTGATTACCCGGTACATCGACTACTCTCTCCAATGGCTGCCGATTGCTCGGTCGCGTGTTCCGGTTATCTCGATTCCTGCCAAAGTCGCCACCAGACTGCCGGGAACGAGTTGTGGCCGGTCCAGTTTCTGAATCACCTGGCAGACCAAATGGGTCGTAGTTATTGTCGTTCGGATTTCGATTCTCATCCGAACGGGCCATCGCGGCGAGGTCAATCTCTTTCCTGACCTTAACGCTAAAGGCGCCGCGTGCATCGGTGTAGTTGCCACGGTTGACAGTTAGGTAGACACGGCCATCACGAGCTGCCGTGAAGTCACCGCCCGAACCGATCTCGATAATCGGCGAATCATTGTCATTTCCGACTACGCCGATCAGTTTCCCTTCCGCGACGCGCGGCAAAGGCGAGCTGGGATCCATTGTGCTTAAGCCTGCAGGGGTGATGCGTATGCGGTTCGCATAAATTGTCCCAGAAGCATCCATCCTCAGTCGTTCTCCACGCCGTACATCAACTCCGGAGTCGATCCAATTCGGACCAAGCGAGACGTCGACGGTGCGCGTTTGATAGCGGGCATCATCTAACGACCGGCCATCGATCTCAATTTTTTCAATGTCGCGCGGCCTGACGAATACAACCTCACCCGCCGCCGCGGTGCGGGTAGAGTTTGACGATCCGGTCTGGTTGCGATTGTCGTTTGAGCGTACCGGCAATACCGCACCGGCAGTTAACTGGATCGCAAACCTACCATTAATGAAACCAAGCACCGTGCCGCGAATAGTTGTTCCGCCGCGCAAGTAAATCGTGTCGGCTGTAGCTACCGAGAGGGTAGCGAGCGTAATCAGTAATGCAAAAACTATCTTTTTCATGGTTGTGTCCTCGTGTGTTAATTCACTTAAGTTCTACTCAGAAAGCGAAGTACGACTCGCAGCGATGACCCTTTGGCAGTCTGCGTTTCTCCCTTATGTTAAGTGGGAGCATTAATCTAAGGGGGCGCTGAACCTCGGGAGAGTTTGATGGGGGTCGAAAATCACTGCGACTTTTTCTGTAACGCAAGAAGGGTACACCTAAGTGAGATCACCGGCAAGTAACGCTATCTCCTGCCGGAGTCACGACGACTGCAACCAGTGCTCAGGGCAAGCGAAACCGCCGCGCCACCTGCGAGTGTGCAGAAGCTGCGCCTGCGGAGGGTGTGTCTGTTCTCAGTCATTCGCCACAGAGACCGGAGAGAAAAGCTTGTACTCTGAACAGCTGTCGATTAAGGGGCCAATAACTTACGGGGGGAGTTTCTAAGAAGCAGATAACAGGATGAAACTCATCCTCAACGCCGGAGGTTCTAAGTGCGGCAACAGGCGTTTAGAGTACAACCTTCAGGTTGCGTCTTGCCCACGTTGCCTCTTACCCAGCAGCAAGCTAAAGCTTGTACTCTGAACAGCTGTCGATTAAGGGGCCAATAACTTACGGGGGGAGTTTCTAAGCACGGTCTCATTGAATCTTGGACGTCCCTGGCATTTCCCCGATCACACCGTCCAGCGTTATATTCACCCTCGAATTTAGGTAACTGAGCGGCTACTCCTCATTACTCTTGGATTATCGTTTCACCTTTTCCCAGCTGCAGAGACTAAATTGAACCGATATCGGAGGAACTAATAAATGCGTAAGGGAATCTGCTCAATACTGTTTGTTTTGATTCTGGCGGCGAGCCATGCTGCGCAAGTAAAGCCCGCAATCAACGTCGACGTTATTCCGGATGTAGTCTATGGCCACAAGGATGGAATGGCGTTGACCTTCGACGTCTTCAAGCCGAAGACGCACCCCAATGGCGCGGCGGTCATCTATATTGTGAGCGGTGGCTGGATTTCGCGTTACATACCACCGGACGAGGCCGTGCCTCGATACCAGGAGTTATTGGACAAGGGTTTCACCGTGATTACGCTGCGCCATGGCGGAAGTCCGAAGTACCTGATTCCGGAAATCGTGTCTGATGTGCGTCGAGGCGTGCGCTTCATTCGTTACAACGCCAAACTCTGGGGCATTGATCCAAACAGGCTGGGGGTTTATGGCGGCAGTGCCGGCGGTCACTTGTCCTTGATGATCGGCCTGGCCTCGGACAATGGAGATCCGGTGGCGAAGGAGGATCCGGCGAAACAGAGCGACCGAGTGGCGGCCGTCGTAGCCTATTATCCACCGGTCGATCTGCGTCCGCTCGTGCGCGGTTTGAATCCACCACCCACCGGCACTGTACTTGATCGCTTCCCGGCTTTGAACTTCGAGAAAGAAAAGGCTGCGGACTACTCACCCATCGTTTTTGTCACTCCTGATGATCCGCCTACTCTTCTGATTCACGGCGACAAGGATCAGTTGGTGAGTATCAGCAATAGCCAAATTATCTTCGACGCCCTAAAAAAGAATAATGTTAAGACGGACTTCATCACCATCTCCGGCGCTGATCATGGATTTCGCGGTGAACATTTGAAACGCGCCATGGCCGCTACCGTGAGTTGGTTTGAACAGACGTTACTTAAGAACGGCAGCAAGCCTGGCAGCCAATAATCAGATGATAGTTTAGAGAGCACACTTGTGTGCCCCTTGCCGGAACAGATGGAGTCCCATCAACTCGCAATACTGGTCCATTCGGGAATGTCGTCCTAATAGACCAAAGGAAAAACAATGCCACCGATCTCAAGGACTCTGGTTCTTTACTTTGTGACGCTGTTCGGGGTCTCGACTCAAGGTCTGTTTGGACTAAATGGCGCGGCTCAGGAAACGGGCAGACAGCGCAACAGCGTGCCGGCTGATTCCATCTCAATGAAGCCCTGCAAGATTTCGGGGGCAACCGAAGGGACCAGCGCAGCGGCCAAAGAGAGCGTGCGCTGCGGAACCTTCGAAGTTTTTGAAGACCGCATTGGTAAGAAGGGGCGGAGGATTGCTCTCAAGATCGTGGTCTTCGCAGCGACGGGCAAGGAAAAGGCAGCTGACCCGCTATTTTACATTCCGGGTGGTCCTGGCTCTTCGGCCACGGAAGATGCACCGTACGTGGCTCAGGAGTTTGCGAAGATTCGGGAGCATCGTGATTTGGTATTTGTGGACCAGCGGGGCACCGGCGGATCAAATCCTCTCAATTGTAACCTTTTCAAACCGGCTGATGTGCGCAGCTATCTGGGCGAATATTTTCCTCTTGAAGAGGTGCGCAATTGTCGCGAACAGTTGGAACCGAAAGCCAACCTCAAGCTTTACACAACTACGATTGCGATGGACGACCTGGACGATGTGCGCGAGGCATTAGGCTACGATCGAATCAACATCATCGGTGGTTCATATGGGACGCGCGCCGGCCAGGTTTATCTTAAGCTTCATCCGACTCGAGTTCGCGCCATTATCCTGCATGGTGTTTCTCCAACCAACCAGTTCATGCCGAGCGACTTTCCCCAACACACGGAGCGGGCTCTGAACGGTGTGATGGCCGACTGCGCTGCAGACGCCGCTTGTCGCGCGGCTTTTCCCAGTCTCGATGCCGAAGTAAAAAGTGTTCTCAAAACGCTCCAGAGTGGTCCGGTCCAGGTTGAACTCAAGCGGAGAGCGCCGGCTGAGAATATTCGGATCAGTCTCTCGCGCGACCTGGTCGCCGAAGCCGTCCGCTACATGCTTTACCAGGCCAGCGCGGCGAGTCGAATCCCGCTCTTCATCCACCTGGCGGCGCAAGGCAACTTCGGGCCGCTCGCGGAAGCTGCGGTTTCTTATCGCCAACAGATTGTAGCCACCGGTAGCAACGGAATGTATTTGTCGGTGACCTGTGCGGAAGACTTACCGCAGATCAAGCCGGGCGAAGGTGAGCGCAATGGACTCGACACCTTTCTCGGCGACTATCGTTTGCGGCAACAGCGCGCCGCCTGCGCCCTTTGGCCGCGAGGAAGTATTCCTGATAGCTACTCCGAGCCTACCCGTGCTGATGTCCCCGCGCTGATTCTCACTGGCCAATGGGATCCGGTGACACCGCCAGTCTACGGCGATACGGCGGCGAAGCATCTCGCTCACAGTCTTCATGTAGTGGTGCCGCATGGCGGCCACGGCTTCAACGGCTTGAACGGCCTCGACTGCATCAACAATCTCATGGTCAGCTTCATTGAACGCGGCAGTACTTCAGGGTTGGACACGTCGTGTGTTAATTCGATCGAGAGAAAAGGTTTTCAACTGAAGCTGCCCGACGGGAATAAGTAAAACATTCCATTGGAGTCGCGGCTGTTTCACCGACCTTTACTACCGCGGGGTGTAAACGAACGTATCATGATTTATCTGCACGTTTTCATCCACGCCGCACCGGTGGGCGGTGCCCACCTCTAAACGAATCGGGAAATAAGCAATTCGAGTCCCCTCAGATACGAGGAAGCCTATCATGCGAATCGCAGTCTCCGGGACGCATTGCACTGGTAAGACGACGCTCATAGATGAATTCCTACGCGCCCATCCGGACTTTGGTCACGAGCCTGAGCCTTATACCGTGATGGTCGAGGACTACGGAGAAGACTTTTGCTCTGAACCAGGCGTCGATGATTTCTATCGACAGCTCGAGTTTATGGTCGACCGGCTGCAGGATAGTTCACCTGGCGCCCGCGTAATCTATGAGCGAAGCCCGGTCGATTTTCTTGCTTACATACTTGCGCTCAAGGACCTCAGCAGGGACGCGGTCGCGCCGGGTCGCATCAACGCGGCGGTGGCCCTGGTGCTGGACGCGGTCCGAAATCTGGATTTGATTGTGTTCCTGCCACTTGACGATGCGCATGGCATGGAGATTCAGACTGAAGAGGACCCAAAGCTGCGAAGGGCGGCAGACTCGCGGCTGGTCGCCATTTTCGGCGACGACGAATTCAACATCGTAAGTTCTGAAAGCGTTAGCGTAGTTGAGGCCAGGGGATCGATTGGGCAACGTTTGCGCGTGATTGAAGACGCATCAGGGCTTGATTACTTGTCGGGTAAAACTTGAGGTGAATGAGTCAAGTTTTTGGGTGGGCAGTAAAACAGAGAGTTAGCCGAGGTGACGTGCGGTGATAGCCTTTGCGGCGCAATTCAACGTTATCACACTCGGTTGGGCAATCTGTTAGCCGAGGTGCGGTGCGGTGATAGCCTTTGCGGCTCTGCCGCCTTCGGTGCGGAAAGGCTCGGCCTTTCCGATAGCGGTTTCAGTCTTCGAGGCTGCGCCTCTAATGTCGCGCACGGAGGCATAGCCTCAAAATAAATAGCTGTGCCGGTGAGGCGGAGCCTCACCGCACGGAAGGCGGCCAAGCCGCAGAACCAAGCTTAGCGACAAGCTCAAGAGAGTGTAAGAGCGAGCCAGACTTGGAGGACCGGGGAGACTCCGGAACGAAACAGACTTACAGAGAGAATCGGAGACCGAGGCGGGAGTTGCAAACCGAGATGGAGTCGCGGATGAGGTCTGTTCCGCGAAAGTATCGGCAGCACTTAATCATCCTCAAACGACCAACTGAAGTGTGTTGGACAGTTATTGACAAGAGAGCTACGTCTGGTTCATTACATTCCGAACTAATCCCGCTGACTGAGCGAACATTCTATGCATCTGCCGACAGAATACTTTGACCAGAACTATTGGACGCGAGAGATTGCGGAAGCCATTGAGACGTCTGACCCGGCGCTCTCTAACCGTAGGATCACACTGGTTCATTACAAACTCTCGCAAGTCTTGCATGCCGTTACCGGAAGCGACGCCGGAGCCAACTTTCACACCTGGGCAGTGTGGGGTTCACGAAAGGCCGGCGTAACTATTCGGCAGGAAGATTTAGGCGAGGCACTACGTAATGCCACGGTTGTCGCCGGCATTGTTGGTCTGATTGTCGGTTCAGCAGTGTCTTCGTTATCTATTGCGCTTTGGCTCACCTCATGGCCCTGGCTCATCGTGGTACCTTCGGCACTGCTGGGAATGCTGTGCGGAGGGTTAACTGGCCGGTGGATTGCGACCTACAGTCGGCGCGAGGCCGCGCGTTTGGTTCTGGAAGGCAACCGCATTGTGCTGGAGGACATTGGCAAACAGACAGCGCGCTTCGTCGCCTTGTTTCACGATAAGTCCACTGCTGATCCCAAATCTCTCGACGCATTCCTTGCTGAATTGCGTCCGGGTGAGACTGCCGTGGGCGGACAAGATTTGCTTCGTCAGGCCTTCACTAACTACTACACAGCCCGCTATACATCGGATGTAAAGGAAAAACACGAGGCCGCGTATTTCGCCAATTGCCTGGCCGTCCTTCATGAGCACATTCGCCTCGAACCCTATATCAAACGATCGATGCCTTACATCATTCGCAAGTGTGCGACCAAGCGTCTGATGCAGTTTGATATCGGCAAGGTAAAGTTGAGAGTAAGCGACGAAGTGCCAACGCTGGCTGGTGTTCCCTTCCCCGAGTCGCTGCATTCACTATCGAGTCTGGAACTTTCAGATTTCCTGAACGGAGCAGACGGCTGGGGCGGCAACCTCGTAACTTCTCCCGCTCGCGATTGGACCAAGATACGGCAGCGCATGAGGTATATCGTACAACTATTTCGCGTGATGCATTTGGACAAGTCCGTTTTTTCCGAGCCCTATCCTTCTGATGCCGGTGACCCACCGTCATTGTGACCCACTTTCGCAGGGCAGCGTGGATTTCATCGCGAATGACTGTTGCACAAAGGCCAGGTGTGAGAAGAACTCACATGAGATCGTGCTGTCTTCTCACACCGCACACAGAACTTCACTGCCACGTTCCGACTTCTCTTCACTTTTATCAGACTTTCGTTACGTTTTTGCTTTCCGACTTCGGGGCACAGGCATTGCGATGTACGGCGTGCAGACCACCCTCAGGTTATCTGAGGGAAGCATTCAATAGTTTCGCAACTTCGAAGGGAGATTCTCATGTCCATATTCAGCAAGCGTAAATTATCAGTTGGAATTGCTACCTTTGTGATCATCGTCGGCGCCGCTGCCGCGATCTGGGGCGTTCCCAAATTCCTGCATCGGAACATTTCAGTTAACGGCCAGGTCAGTGCCTACTTGCTTGATGATCAAGGTGCGGTTAATGGATTACTGCTGGCAAGTGGTGACCAACTACAATTCGGCCCGGAAACCGGCAAGGTCGTCGCATCGCAAATCTCGGTCGGCGATCAAGTTTCAGCTGTCGGCCGTGCAGGCTCACAGTCAAGTTACGGTCGAGAAATTCGAGTCGAACAGATCTCAGCTAATGGGCGCACGATTATTGAAGTCCACGCTGGACCTCGGCCAAAGCATGGGCCAGACGGACACCACGGACCAAAGGATCGTGGCGATCGTGCCAATCGTGAAAGTCGGCTTGGTCAACCAGACGCCGTGGCTCCAGCCAAAACACCGGAGGAAAAACTCTCAACCGAGGCAGGTCCGCCAAAGGAAAGTGATCCGGACGCTAAGCAAACGCAAAGTGCGTTGCCGGCGCCTGCTCCGTTGGCCGCGCCAACTCCAGAAGTGTTTAAAGTGACGGGCACTATTCGCACACATCTGGTCAACGGTCATGGCGACGTGGACGGGTTAATCCTATCGAGTGGTGAGCAGGTAAGATTCTCACCAAAGGTTGGCAAATTGATAGTCGCCGCTGAGCAGGGATCAACCACCCAACTTAGCGTCGAGGGTACCGGCGTACGTAACGACCGTGGGATAGTAATCCGTCCAACGTCCATCACGGTGGGCAATCAGACTATTACGATGGGCCATTCACTACGGACCAAGAAATGAGGTTTTACAGAACCGAGCCCGGACCGAGGTACTAAGCGATGCTTAAGGCGATCCGAAAGATGAGCTTGCGAACTCGGCTGGCACTGCTGGCTGGGTTCGCAATCTTTGCCCTGGTGGTGGCGTCGTTCGTTGCGTGGCGACTGGCTCGGGCCACGGAGACCTTCGCGTTGCGCCAGGCTGATTCGGCAGTGCATGCCGCTGCACGTGATCTCGCACGCGAGCTTCAAGAGAACCCCGATGGATATGTAACCATAGAACAGGGGCTGCCTGACCCTTCGGCCAAGTCTCGTGAACGAGGCCCTCGCGCCGGGGAAAAGCGTATGCGGCCTGTACCGCCCCACGTACAAACTCTCTTCGCCGCCTATTCAGATCCGCTCGCCCGTTTGACCGCGGTCACGTTGCATCGCTATCCAGAGGTCGCGGGAGGCTTTTACCGGCCAGCGGAGAGCAGCCTCGTAGGATACGCCTTTCCAAAAGAGCGCGGATCAGGGTCCACCGCAGCCGTTGCGGCGGATCTTGTGGATGTGATCCGTGCCGTCGCGGATGAGACAGCTACAAATGGAGTACCCGTATCGCGCGCGATCCAAACAGGAACGGACCGCGTAGTAGTCGCCACTTATCCCGTGCAAGCAGGTGGCATATCCACGGCATGGTCCGTGCAGCGGCTCTCCCGCCTGTCCGGAGTTTCAGATTGGCTCAACCTGATGGCCCTGGTGGCTCTGGCACTGAGCATCATCGCGGTAAGCGGTCTGGCCTTAGTTACGGTCAAAGACCTGCGGTCCGGTGTAACTGACATCGAAGCAGGACTGGCCGGCCTGACGAACGATCTTAATACCAAGGTATCGTCTCCCAACACTGAGGAACTCGCTCACATCGCCGGAGCGGTCAATGAACTCGCCGCAACTCTGCGCGCCAATATCGCGCGCCAGGCAGAACTTGAACAACAACTCGCCCATCGCGAGCGGCTCGCCGCTCTTGGTCGCGTAGTCGCCGGCGTGGCGCACGAAGTCCGGAACCCCCTGGCAGCAATCAAGCTCAAAGTGCAGCTGGCCCGTCGCGGCTCTGCTACCCCTGAAAAGTTGAACCAGACTTTTAGTGTGATCAGTGACGAAATAGAACGGCTGGATACACTCGTGCGGCGGCTGCTGGAGCTCGGCGGTCAACAGAGACTCGAACTTAGTGTTGTTGACCTCTCGGAACTCGTCTCTCGCCGCACGGCTTTCTTCAAGGACCTGGCGACGCGCGCCGGCGTGGTGATAAGGCCCTGCCCGGAGTCCGGCAGCGGGTTCGTCGAAGGCGACGTCAACCGCTTGGCCCAGGTTGTGGACAATCTTATTCAGAACGCGCTCGACGCGATGCCGAATGGTGGTCAGTTAACAATCAGCTGCGATAGTTCTCCAAACCAGAGTGGACAGGGAACGGTTCGGGTGACTTTCAAAGATACTGGACACGGTATCCCGCTGGCTGACCAAGAAGATATTTTTGAGCCCTTTCACACAAACCGCGCGACTGGGACCGGCTTGGGTTTGGCAATTGCTCAGTCGATTGTTGAGGAACACGGCGGGCGCATTACCTTTGCCAGTCAAGCAGGCCAAGGCGCTTCTTTTGTGATTGAACTGCCGTTGGCGTCAGCACCGGGCAAGGAGTGATGTTGTAATTCCAAACAATCGTTCGTTTAGAGGTGGGCACTGCCCACCGGTCCGAGGTGGGATGAAACGATCAAGGTACCCAAGCAATACGTCGAGAAGAGATGTCCACGGCCGCACCTGACTCCAACGTCGCAGCGGTGGGCGGTGCCCACCTCTAAACGAACGGAGCTAAGGGGGAGCAATGAAGACCGTAATCTTATTAGTTATCTCGAATCTATTCATGACCATTGCGTGGTACGGCCACCTGAGGTACAAAGGCAAGCCTTTGAAGTGGGTGATTTTGATAAGTTGGGCCATCGCGTTGTTTGAATACATTTTCCAGGTGCCCGCAAACCGATTGGGCGCGCAAACATTCACGGTGACGCAGTTGAAGATCATGCAGGAGTGCATCACACTGCTGGTCTTTACAGTAGTTGCCTACTTCATGTTTGGCGAGACACTCAAATGGAACAACATGGTCTCTTACGCGCTAATCGTCGGGGCAGTCTACTTCTCCTTTGGACATTGATCACATGAAGGGCACAGGGCAGGTACTCGTCGTTGACGACGAAATCAATTTGCGCGAGAGTCTCGCGGAGCTAATTGCCAGCGAGGGTTTTGATGTGACGCAAGCTGGCGATGGCGAACAGGCGATTGAACTATTGCGTACTGGGGACGCCAAACCCGACGTCGTCTTTCTCGATGTGCGAATGCCGAAGCTGGGGGGTCTTGAAGTCCTGGCTGTTATTCGGGAAGAGCGACTAACCAGCGCGCCGGTGATTGTCATCAGTGCCTTCAGCGACAGCTCAAAGATGATCGAAGCAATGCGACTCGGAGCTTACGACTATATAACCAAACCGTTGGATCTTGATGAAATAGTCAATACCCTTCATCGGGCGGCCGAGCAACGCAGTTTGAGCCTCGCGGCGGAGGCAAGCCGTTCTTCGAAAAGAAGCGCAGAAGCCATCCACCCCGATGCCGACCCTAACCGCTTTGAGATACTCGGCAGCAGTCGCGTGATGCGCGATATTTTCAAGCAGATTGGCAAACTCGCCGCGACTGATGCAACTCTGCTCATAGCCGGCGAATCGGGCACTGGTAAGGAACTAGTGGCGAATGCAGTTCACAATCATTCAGCTCGATCACGCAAACCGTTTGTGCCCGTAAACTGCGGAGCCCTGCCAGAAAACCTGATCGAAGCAGAACTGTTTGGTTACGAGCGTGGCGCGTTTACCGGTGCTGGAGGGCAGAAAAAGGGTCGCTTTGAGTTGGCCCATACTGGCACCCTATTCCTTGACGAAGTGAGTGAGTTAACGCCCGGCGCCCAGGTCAAACTCTTGCGGGCCTTACAAGAGAGGCGTTTCGAACGAGTTGGCGGTACCGAGACCGTCAGCGTTGACGTGCGCGTAATCGCGGCGTCGAATCAAGATCTCAAACAAGCAGTCGCGGAAAAGCGTTTTCGGGAGGATTTATACTATCGCTTGAGCGTAATCGAGATTCGCTTGCCGCCCTTACGCGCGCGGCTGGGGGATGTGCCTCAACTGGCCGAGCATTTTCTCGAACGTGCCGCTGCCAGCCATGGTCTCCCCGTCAAGATTCTCTCTAACGAAGCGATCCGAAGTCTCCTGGCCTACAACTTTCCCGGTAATGTGCGCGAGTTGGAAAACATGATCGCGCGCGCGGTGGTCAGTGCCGGCGTTGCCGTGGAAGTCCTTGGACCTACACATCTGTTTAGCGAGTCAACGAACACGTTCAGCAATGATATGGAGTCAACCCAATCCTTTTTGGAACTCCCATTTAAGGATGCGGTGGCCGCGCTGGAACGCGAATTAATACGACGTGCCTTAACAGCATCAGGGGACAATCGAGCCGAAGCGGCCCGGCGTCTCGGCATTAACCGGCGGCTTCTTTACTCCAAGCTGGAGGAACACCGCATTCGGGCGTTGCAGGTATCAGATGAAAAAACTTAATTCTGGACAATGGGCTGTGGTGCTGGCGTTTGTACTGGTGTTGAGCGGCACTGTGTATTTCGCAGTGCGAACGATTCGACCCGCAATTTACTGGCACTATCATCAGGACGAAGCGATTAGCGGCTGGATGAATGTTGATTATGTGGCCCACTCATATCATGTTCCGCCGCATGTCCTTTTCATTGCGTTGGGCCTGCCTCACAAGCCCCCCGACAGACGACCGCTACGCGACATTGCCGCGGCACAAAATCGTTCGGTGGACGAGATTAAGTCGATACTGATGGACGCAATAGTGCATGCGCGTCCGCCATACCCGCCACCTCCGCCACCGCCGAAGGACCGGCCTCCACATGAACGGGAGGTACCTCGATGAGTATCACCGATCAACTGTTAGCTGCGCTCATACTCTATGGTCTGCCGGTGCTCTTCGCCGTGATTTTCATTGCCTCAATCGGGGTGCCCCTTCCGGTCAGCTTTCTGCTCGTTGCGGCTGGTTCATTTGCGAAACAAGGCGACATGAAGCTTTTACCAGTAATTATTGCGGCGAGTTCTGCTGCTATTTTGGGCGATCAGATTGGATATGGCTTATCTCGTTGGGGTGGCCGCCGGTTAGTTGATCGAATCACGAACAGAATAGGCGGCGGAACAAAAATCAAAAAAGCCGAAGCGCTTTCCAAACGCTGGGGAGGCGCCGGAGTTTTCTTTAGCCGATGGCTGGTGACGGAATTAGGTCCATGGATTAACGTAACGAGCGGCATCACCGGTTATCCCTGGCGACGTTTTCTGCTATGGGGTGTGTCAGGGGAAATAATCTGGGTTGTTTTGTACGTTGGCCTTGGTTACATCTTCAGCGACCGGGTGCAATCCCTGGCCGAGATCTTAGGCAACCTGGCTTGGGTGATTCTCGGCGTGATTTTGACTTTGATTCTGGGCTGGAAAGTGTGGCGATATTTCCGGCCGGCGAAGGTTTCTATCGAGATGGAGGCGTAACAGCCCGCGGTAGCGGGCGACAGCGTAAAGCCTGGGGTGGAGCGTAGCGGAACCCCAGGATACGACGCGCAAAAGAAGCAATGAGCCCGCGGCAGCGGGCGACGGCAGCAACCTATTAATGGATGACGCATCAGCGTCCCGCTTAGACTGCCGCCGGCGTCAAGCCTGTATGAGAGACATGCTAATTAAGAGCACTCCCACCGGCTGTCGCCCGCTACCGCGGGCTAAGTTTTTCTTGGGCAG
>JANNJZ010000309.1:0-3831 GCA_031396065.1 Pyrinomonadaceae bacterium
CTCTGTGGTGGAGTTATTTCTTACCATTGTCACCACAGAGACACAGAGAACACAGAGGACGCACAGAGAAAACAAATGCGCAGATCAATCAAAAAACCCGAACCAGGAATCCTTGGGGATGCGGTGGTTCGGGTTCTTCAAGCCGTTAATGGCACCAGAGGTCAGCCGATAAACATCTCATCCTCGCCGTAGGTTTGGTTAATGGGCTTCGGTATGGGCGCCACCAGAACTTCGAGGCCCCGACGGAAGCCCGACATAATCGCCGCCAGCTCCCGTGCCGGTTCTACCACTTTCCTTTGAATGAAATCGGTGGTGGAAACAACCTGGTGATGCGTTCGGTCGATTGTCCGCCCGACCAGCTCCACTTTATCGCGTGCTTCCCCGGCACTATGACTTACCAATTCCTTCAGTTCGCTAACTTCGTCCTTGATTATCGCGAGCGACTCCGAAAGGTTCATCGTGGCACTCGAAAGGTGCCCCGAAACCACGCTAAATTGTTCGGCTATGAGTTTCCCCTGAACCGCGATTTGGCGGCCTTGCTCGCTTACCACCGTCACTCGCTCGATTAACGGCTCCAGCTTTTGTTCCAGCCGATTAACTGATTTGACGGCCCGGCTCACAAAAACTGCAATCGCCACCATGGCCACCGCAATCACGATGAATGACAAAGCGACGACTACCATCACCCAAAACATCGGGTCGTTAGGATTCATTTGTAGCGCCAGGAGAGCCATTTGCGATTTTCGATTGCCAATTTTCGATTGCCGATTTCAAACACTGCAGAATTGGCAATCGGAAATCGACAATAATTTAGTTCGTGTTGTCCGGATAGTTAGGCGATGCATCAGTCCTACCGGAAAGTTCAGTCTTTCGCTTCTCTTCCAGATAGGCTTTCTTGCCGGCGTCAAACGCTGCCGCTACGGTACTGGTTTGACGCGCCGCCGTATCGCGAGCCGTTTGGGCCACTTCGCCAACTCTGTCAGCGGCCTGTGAATACAGGTCCGACGCCTTGCCGGCGGCCTGAGTGTAGTATTCGCCGGCGCGCTCGCGAGTCGCTTCGTAATACTCGCCGGCCCGGTCACCGAGTTGTTGGGCCGCCTCCCGCGATTTATCAATGCCTTTGCGGGTTGCATCAGCAATGTCGCCACGGAGTTCCTGACCGGATTTGGGAGCAAAAAGGAGAGCCAGAATGGCCCCAATGCCGCCGCCGATTAGAAGGTAAGTTAGCCGAGTAGAAACATTGTCACCAGAATCTCGTCGATAATCATCGCTTCCCATAAGAGGATTCCTTTCTCGAAAGCAAAAGCCGCACAGGCTTTGCAGGTTTAGTTTTCTAGCTGGATTTTCAGACTTGAACTATAGCAAACCCCCATGAAGCGGCGCAAGAAGGTGGGCCAGAAGCCTGGTGTTTCAATCTGAATTACTCCGCCTCACTCTCGCCGCCGCCGTTGTACTGGTCGAGTTTACGGTAAAGGGTCTTGCGGCCAATGCCCAGGGCACGCGCCGCGTGAGTTTTGTCGCCGCCGGTATAATCAAGCGTAGCTTCGATGGCCTGGCGTTCTATTTCATCCATCGACGACGGCACGGTCACTTCAAACGTCGAGGTGCGTCCTTCGCTGGCTGCCTTCGCGCGTTCCACCTTGATCCGATCTTGTTCCTGCAACACGATCCTGCTGATGGCTTCAGGCAGGTCTTCAACTTCGATTTGCCGGCCTGAGGCGATAATCACGGCGCGCTCGATCGCGTTTTCCAACTCACGAACATTCCCCGGCCAGTCGTAAGTAATCAAAGCCTGCAAAGCATCCTTGGATATTCCGGAGATGAATCGGCCGGTCTTCTGCTTGTAATGTTCGAGGAAGTGGATTACCAGCGGGTGAATGTCCTCGGGTCGTTCGCGCAATGCCGGCAGTTTTACTGGAAACACGGAGAGCCGGTAATAGAGGTCCCGACGGAAAGTCCCCTTTTCGGTAGCTCTCTCCAGATCAACATTTGACGCAGCTATCACGCGCACCTCTGCCTTCATGACTTCGTTTCCGCCGACCCGCGTATACTCGCCATCCTGCAAAACGCGCAACAGTCGCACCTGTGCCGATAAGCTCATCTCGCCCACTTCATCCAGAAACAGGGTTCCGCCGCTGGCGTCTTCGAATCTTCCCTGGCGCCGGGCGCGCGCATCGGTGAACGCACCCTTCTCGTGGCCAAACAATTCCGACTCGAGCAGGGTTTCCGGTATCGCGCCACAATTCAGCTTTACGTAGGGTTGATCTTCCCGACCGGAGTTGTAGTGGATGAGGTTGGCCAGTAGCTCTTTGCCGGTGCCTGATTCGCCCTGGATCAAAACAGTGGTCTGCGTGTCCGCCACGCTCAGGGCCAGTTCAATAGCGCGTCGAATTCCCGGCGCCTGTCCGATAATGCGGTCCTCGCCATAACGTTCGTGGAGGGCACTGCGCAGATGCATTACCTCCGCCGACAACTGATCGCGCTCCAGCGCCGTCCCGACTTGATCGGCAATACCCTCAACTAGCGCTACTTCGTGATCCTGAAATCCCGCCCGGGCTTCGCTCCACACCAGGCCGAGCAGTCCAAACGTTTGACCGGCCACCCGCACCGGCGCGACCAACGCGGCGCGTCCACCCAGGGTCGCGTTGAAAATCAGCCGGAAGGGAAAGGGAAGATCCGTGTCCAATAAACGGAGAGTCTTGCCTTCAGCCAAAACTTCCATGGCCGCGGGAAACTCAGTGATGTCCAGCGACTGTCCGTATTCATCAATCAAGCCTTGCACATTGTCGGTAACCGCGTGAGGCGCAGCCTTAAACGCAGCCAACGTAATGCGGCCGCCCTTCGGATCGAGCACTCCCAGGGCGGAGTAGTCAGCTCCAACCAGAGTGATCGCGCGCTCAAGAACCAGAGACGAAACTTCGCGAAAATCCGATCTGGCATTCAGCGCGTTGGCGATCTCCAATAGCGCTCGCTTGGTCTCGGCTTCTCGCTCTTTGTCGATGTAAAGCCGGGTATATTGGTAACCGACGGCGATTTGCCGCGCGATCGACTCCAGAAAGGAAACCTCGTCATCAAGCCATACGCGAGTCGTGCCGGTTGTATGTAGACCCACCAAGCCAAGGACGTCTGCGCCGAGGATAACCGGCACAACCAACAGCGAGCGGGTGCGCAGGCTCTTGGCGATAAACCTCACCTTTTGATCCAGACCTGGAGCGGACGTGTCATCCAGCCGGATTGGTTTGCTGAGGTCCACATGCTCCGAGAGTTGGCCCAGGTTAAGTGGAATTGCAGTGCCCAGGCTTGACGGAACATCGGCGGTGGCGCGCCATTCATGGCTGATGCGCAGTTCGCTGGCGGAAGTCAACTGAATGACGTCGCAGCGATCGACGTTCATCATGCGCCCCAATTCCGAAACGATGACGTTGAGGAACCGGTCGAGGTTGATCGTCGAGGGCAGCGTCAACGCGAGACGGTTGATGATCCCTTCGCGCGCCTCGTGCATCTTGATCTTGCGTTCAAGAGAGAGAGATTTTGCGGTTTCTGACATGGAGATGTTAGTTCATGCGGATCATAGCGAACGAGGCATGAAGTTGCAAAAGCGGTGAAAAGAACGATCCGCTAAGATACACGAAATAACACCATGCAGAATTCGTGTTCGCTCGTGTGATTTAGTGGATCGGAATTCACTCTTCAAGCCTCATCGTTGCAACCCTTCTAAGTGGCCCGTATAATTTCGCAAGTAATGTTAGAACAGTTACAAGCGGTTCAGAGTACAACCTTTAGGTTGACATCAGACTCTGAACTCTTGCGTGAGCAACGGGGAAGCGACTG
>JANNJZ010000059.1:0-18394 GCA_031396065.1 Pyrinomonadaceae bacterium
GGGGCAAGCCCGCCTTCCCAACCCCGAGACTACCAGCGTGCGCGGATATCTTTGGATTGAATGAAATTCTTACAACGATGCGGAGGCGACTTAGATCATCTCGAGGTTGGGAAGGTGGGCTTGCCCCCGCGGCGGTTGGGCTGTGACTCCGGGATTTAGGCTTCCCTTACTGCCGGACAACAAAACCCGCGACTCCGACATCCTAAGGTCCCACGCATTTTGGTTTAAAAGAACCGATAATTACTCTCCCCGGGTAGTGCGGAACTCAAATCGCGGCGCAGAACTCTGATGCTGGGGTCGAGAGTGATTTCACGCAAACCCCCGGACGGTCGCTGTCGCCGCGCACCGGGCGGAATTCGGCGGGAGTCAAATCGCGGTCCGAGTGAGAAGGAAAGCAAACGATGAAAGCAATTACTTGGGGAGCGTTGGTTTTACTTGTCCTGGTCTTCATACCGACCACCTCTAATGCACAGTCTGGCAGAAAAGCTCCTCCCCCGACTAAGACCGATACGCCTGCCCGAACCTCCACAGATTCCGCGCCGGACGGATTGGACAATCAACCCGCCAATAACGGGATGCTCGAAGGTGACGGCGAAACCATCGAAGGTGACACACTCCGGGTGAACACTTCGCTAGTAACCGTGCCGGTGAGCGTCATGGATCGGAACGGCAAATATGTTCCCAACCTCCAACGGCGCGACTTTCGCGTCTTCGATAACGGAATAGAACAGCGAGTTGCCTATTTCGCCACGGTGGATCAACCGTTTACGGTGGTGCTTTTGATTGATACCAGCGGTTCAACTGATTTCCGCATGGAGGATATTCAGGACGCCGCGATCAGTTTCGTTAATCAGCTCAAGGAAGCGGACCGCGTAATGGTCATGTCGTTCGATGATCGAATCCGAGTGCTCAGTGAACCCACCAGCGATCGCGAAGCGCTCACGCAGGCGATCCGGCGGACGCGAAACGGCGGCGGCACGCGCCTGTATGATGCTGTCGAGGAGGTCCTAAAAAAGAAACTGCGGCAGATCTCCGGACGCAAGGCAGTGGTGTTGTTTACCGATGGAGTTGATACGACCAGCCGGAGCGCCGATTACTCCAGTACGATTCGGTTAGCGGTTGAATCGGACGGCGCGGTTTATAGCGTGGCTTATAACACTGCCAACTCGCTGCCAATTAATGCAGGAGGTTTACCAAGGCGAGGTGGCATTCTCAACTTTCCGTTTCCGGGAACGGGTGGTGGTGTTCCAGGCGTTGGTGGCGCCAGCCCCGGTGACTACCGTCGCGGTGATGAATACCTTCACGAGATCGCGCGCGAGTCGGGAGGACGCTTCTTTCGCGGCGATACAATGGTGGGACTCTCCTCGGCGTTTGCTCAGCTCGCGGAAGAGCTCCGGCGCCAGTACAGCATTGGGTATTACCCGCCTGCTGGTCAGGTTGGTCAACGACGCGACATCAAGGTTCGAGTGATCCAGCCGAACCTCGTGGTCAAAGCGCGTGAGAGTTACATCTATTCTCAAAAGACTGCCGCTAACGAAGGGAAGACCGGTCAGCCGACTGAAAGCGGCTCCAAGCCCAACCCACTTGCTGGATCTCAATAAAATCGCGCTCAGCGTTATGAGATTGTAGGGGCGTCACTCTGTGGGGCGCCCCTCTTTCGGTAGAGTTAACTTCCGAAGATAAGGCGAGTGCAATTGACCTGAAGGCATTATAGCGCGACGAGGGGTGGCTAGTGTCCTGACTATAAAGTTCTAGTAATAAATCTGGGTCGAAGGTCCGAAGGCCCGGCAGTCAATAGCCACGTCCGTGAGGCGTGCAAGGCAAGTTCCATAATGCCGGAGGCCCGAAAGGGCCGGCACTGGTTGAAATGCAGGAAGTAAATTGTTCCGCACCTTCGGCGCTCATCGTCTTCGAGATCTTTGATCCCCGCCCTCACGGACGTGGCTATTAACTGCCGGTCCTTCGGACCTAAAGCAGGCCGCCCTACCGAATGGCCCGACTCGAACCGCCGCATTTGTTATACGAACTTTAGAGTCAGGAACTACCCATTTGCCGCACCAAACACGAGCGCAATGATCAGCAGTACAAACAGGATCGCCGCCACTAAAAGCACAATCTTACCCACGCTATAGGGCCGGTCGCCCTGTATCTCACCGGTGCGGCCATTCACCACGATCTGATATAGCTTCTGATTAAAGTGATAGGCGCCGGCATACACCGGGAGCAACAGATGCTTAAAGGTGATGCCCGAATAGTGTGTAGTGACATTGTGGACCCTCTGCTCGTCGCCGCCGATATCCGATGTTACGTCGCTTTGAATCACCTTAGCAGAGACCACCTTCACTCGCTCAAACCCCTGCGCCAGATCAACCTGATAACGCTGCGCCTTAAACCCCGATAGAAAAGCCGGATCGTATGGCCTCAACTCGGTCAGGTCCCACGGTTCCAGCGCTTCCAACCGATTCGACGCGAGCGACACAGTTGCCGGCACGAGTACATCGTCGAACCAGCGCGTTACCGTACCGGAAGCCGGATACCAGTTAGTGTGTTGCACCTGTCGTGTTTCAGTGACGGTCTTGCCCTGCGCATCGGTCGTTTCATAGCTCTCGGTAACGTAGTAATGTTCGCCGCGCTCGCCAGTGTAATAACTGGTGGTGTTTGTGTCGTAAGTCCAGAAGGGAAGGTACACGCCACTGATTGCCCTGGTTTGGGCGAACTGCTTTAGTGCATTGGGTGCGAACCATCTCGAATGTAACCACTTGCGCAAGCCGGCGTTGGCATCCTGATGAGTTATCCGAAACGGTAGGACGCCTGCGGGCGCCAGTATCGGATCAGCGGACTTTGCCTGGGCCACGATCTGCACCCCACAGAAATCGCATTGGCGAGCGACTTCCGGCGGGGTGAAGGTGACTGTGGCGCCGCAACTCTGACACTTCACGTCGAGCGCGTTGGCAGCTAATTGTTCCAACTGCTCCGGACGGATTTGCAGATACTGTTCGAATGACCGCTCTTCTACCTGCTCGGCGCTCGTCGGAATTGCTTCCTTGTGGCCGCAATAGGGACAAGACAGAAAACCATCCTTGGGTTCGTACAGGAGGTCCGCGCCACACGCCGTGCAAGGGTAGCGGTGAATGTTGTCAGGGGGGGCAGGAGATGTTTGCATATGTTTTGGAGGTGGTGACTCGACGCTGTTTTCCTTGGCACAACCGAGAGTTTGAGACCAATGATTCCCAGCTGACTATACGGGCTGCTGATCATTGCACAAAAGACGTCAAATAAACAGAATGAGAAGTTAACTTTATCCGTCCTGGGCTTTGCACAAAAAGGTCCAAATTGATGCTGTGAGACTCGCTCCGAACGGGGATACGGAGTCCCAGCCCGCGGTAGCGGGCGACAGTGTTTACCGTGATTACTGGGCTGTCGCCCGCTACCGCGGGCTGCGGTCCCTCGGTTCGCGATTCCTGGGGTTCCGCTGCGCTCCACCCCAGGCTTTACGCTGTCGCCCGCTACCGCGGGCTAAGTGGGATTTGAACGGTCGAACGACGTTTTGTGCAAAGCTTCCGTCCTGCTTAGTGTACTGTACGCCTTTGAATTCCGTAGGTCGACAATCAGCGAACGGACCGGACCACACACGTTCACGAACCAGGTCCAGTGTGTTTAGGAAGCTCTGTTCAAAGATCTTCGACGCGTAGTGTCGGCATGACTTTAGCCCGGTCTTTCAAGGCCGGGATCAGATCTAATGGCTGTTCGCGTCGCGTAGCGACGATTGAATCCAGGTTCAGACGTAGCTACGCGAAGCGAACACTTCGTTGATATCTCCCGGCCTTAAAAGGCCGGGCTAAAGGCATACCGACACTACGCGTCGAAGAGACTTGATCAGTACGGCGTAGATAAGATCATTCAACTATGTAATCACACGTTGATTATGTAGCCGCATCGTTTCATCCACGGCGCACCGGTGGGCGGTGCCCACCTCTAAACGGGCGGAAGCGGGACGCAGCCCCGCGCACGCGTTTTCACACGTTTGTACCGCAGCCTCGTTGAGCGCCTTCAATTGGACTGCGCTAATTTAACGTGCTGAGCAGCCACGGAAAGCAATAGACTTGTCTCTAAAGTTCATCACTACGTTGGGCAGAAAACAATTCACAGCCGGCTTATGCTGCGCGTTCATGATCTGCTTCTGGTCATTCGACTGCGCGGCGCAGAGCAAGCGGCCGAATAAAGTTGTCTTGCCGCGCGTCGGAACAATCAAAGATTATCCGGCGACCGGACTAATGGTGGGCTGCGGAAATCTTTACTTTTATCATGCAGCTCATCCCGTAGCGTCGGACGCCTCATACGTCTTTCTCTCGCGCGGCGACGGTAGTAACGCGTGGATGAATCTGGGCGGTCGCGACCTGCGTTTGCGCCAAGTCAAACCGACGGGACGGAAGAGTTTGGAGCGGCAGCCTTACTATTATCGTTTCGGAAAATTGCAGATCATCGTTGCTTTCGAAAACTTCAAACCAGATGGCGCGCCCGTGCAGGAAGCGGATTCGATGTTTAAGATGACCATTACGCTAAAGCATCGACGGGCTGTGCGGATTATCAGAGCGGTTGGTGACACGGACTGTTGAAGACGATTTTCGTTTCGCAACAGGGCCTCGCAAGAACATCCGCAGATTACGCCGATTACACAGATTTCAGCCCTTTAGAAAAGCGGCAAGGCCTGGCGCTTATACGAGTGTTTCAAAAATATCTTGTGTCTTGAAATCGGGGTAATCTGCGTAATCTGCGGATAGTCTCTGCCGGCTAGAACCGGAGCGATAAACAACTCAACCCGCCGTCCATCTTTTGAAACTCACTCATCTCGAGCGCGATGGTGTTGTAACCGAGCTCTCTCAATGTTACCGCCAGCAACTGGTATCCAGCCGGCATCAGCACGTAGTCGTTTACTCTGATGCAGTTCGCCGCGTACACCTCTTTGGGGGTGACTCGGACAAGCTCGTAATCCGGAAGCGCATGGTCGAGCGCTTCCGTCACCACCAGCCGATTGTCTCCCAAATAGGCCAGGCCGCTTTTCAGATGGAGCAGACCATTAATCTTCCGGATATCGACGAAGCTTGAAGAGTAACCCGATGGCGCCAGCGCGTCGGCGAGCTGGTGAGCTCCCGCTTCATTCGTACGTTCAGACAAGCCAATGAAGAAATGCTCGCCCGCCTGGCAGACATCGCCACCGTCCAGAGTTCCGGGTGCTTGAATTGATAGAACATCAGGATAGAAATCACCGACCACGCTGCGCATGCTGGTAACTTCATCGCGACGGCTGGGCGCCCCGGGTCGCGTAATCACGGCGCAACGTTTCGCACCTACGTTGGAGTTCTCGGTCAGTATTGCAGTGTCTTCGACGAAAGTTGAATCCGGATGATCGGGATTAGGCTCAAGTCTGATCAGCTCCAAGCCACACTGTGTCAGGGCTGCGCAGTAAGCAGCGTGCTGCTCAACCGCACGTTCGAAGTGCGGCTTTCCCAGCCCCGCCGTCGTCAGACCGTCAGCAAAGGTTGGCGCTGGTGGCCGAACTATAGCTCTAGTGAACAAGCGATTTAGTCCCGGAACGAAGTTTTGTGATCCGCAATTATTTTGCAGTCCTTAGTAATTTGTCTATTCGAACCAGTTCATACTTCTGGGTTTGCAGCCATCGAACTAATTCGTCGAGCCGGTCATGAAACTTGTCCGTTCGTTCCGGTCCCACGCCAATATGCAGCAGAAATATGAATCCATTCAGTCCGGCCGGGTCCCGCGCTTCATAGTCCCTGATGCGCTCCATGATGGTGTTGCTCGTAACATAGTTTTTCATTGCGGGCGTGGTGTAGTCAGCATTTGAACGTGTGCCCGGCGTGAAGTTGATAAGGCGCAGGCCCATACCTTCAGTCCAATCAGTGATACGCCGGTTGTACCATTCAAAAGGGCGGCAGGAAATACGGCGCCTCGCTTTTTGAAATACGGAATGCCAGCATCGCCTCATAGTTTTGGTTTAAGTCATCCTCAAATTGTTTCCGGCTGACTAACAATTCGTCTCGCTTGCTCCAGTCGCAATAAAGAAGGTGCTGGTCCGAATGGGCGCCCAGGTAGTGTCCATCGCGCTTCACCCGTTCAATGTAAGGTTTGAAGTTCGGGTTGCGGTAGAACCTGCCGGTGAAAAAGAACGAAGCCTTTATCCCACGTCGTTTTAGCGTCTGGATTATTGTTTCTGCGCCGTCGGCAAACTCATCGCCGGTAAACACCAAGGCTAACTTTCTGGTTGACTTGTCGGCCCGGACGATTGCCCCTTCTTCAAGGAGAAAGCGCGAGTTTGTCTTGATGGGTTCGGCAGCTCTACCTTGCGCCGAGCAAAGCGATGCGGCGGCGAAAAGCGTCACGAGCAACAAGAGGAGTGGGGTTAGCTTCAAGCGGCGTGAGCTTAACATTGCTGGCCGAAAGGGAGAAAAGCGTCTTCTGAAATCGTTACTCACTCGCTGATCCTCCGTGGCCACCACTTTGTTCGCTGGCGTCATTCTCCGAACATTGAGGAAACTAAAAGGGGGAGGCCACGGAATGCCCCGACAATTTGCGGCCAGGCTCAGGTCATTAAAAGACTTTCCGCTGTTGCTGTGATTCCTTCGTTGCCAGGGAAAACCTTGGCTCAACCTGGGCTGTGCCTGAGACTAACGCCGTCACATGCTCGGCGACAGCTGGCCCATGCTTGAACCCGTGCCCTGACCCACCGCCTACCAACCAGACATTTGCGAACGCAGGATGCCGGTCGATCAGAAAGTCGCCGTTCGAGGTGTTTTCATATTGGCAAACGCGTGTCTCGGTCACGGGCGCGCCAGCCAACTCCGGCATTCGCCCGGCAAGGTAGGCGCGAACCGCGTTTAGCCTCTCACTAGAGACAATTCGATCACCCGCATCAGGATCAAACTCCGGTCCATGTGCATCGATGGCAACCTTGAAACCGCGGTTGTCGAGATTCGGGATGCCATACACGAGGCCATTAAAGTCGATCCAGGCGGGCATCCGTTCGGGTCCGAAACGATTCCCAGCTGGAACGCCGAAGAAAAAAACTTCCTGTCTGGTGATGTGAATTAACCTTCCAAGTAACGCCGGAAAAATCTTTGGCAGCCACGGGCCACAAGCAAAAACGAACTGCCGGGCGAAAATTTCCCGACCGGAGGCAGTCCTGACTGAATGGCAATTTGCGGTTGCGGATGGTGGATTCAAATCGTTCTCAGCACTACCAGCTTCGTCCGTTTCCCCTATATCCATTCCCGCTTTTAATTCTTCTCCCGCTTCCGATTCGAGCGGCAAGACTGCCTCTTCCATGTAGGCTACCCCGCGGGCTCGCGCATGGGCGACTACAGCATGAACTGCTTGGCGCGCCATCAAAACGCCGCTATTCGGTTCGAGGATACCCCAGGCCACTCCACCCAGTTCAAGCTGTGGATAACGACGGCGAAGTTCACTGCGGTCGAGCCGTTCAAACTGGAGGTGGCAGTATTTGAGGGTTGCCAGGGTCGCCTCGCAGTAAGGGTCGTTCTCCTGGGCCAGCCACAGGATGCCATTCGGGTGAAATAGTTTCGGTGTAGTTCCCGAGGGACTCTGCTCGGAGAGTTCACGCCACAGATCGAGTGCGCGTTGGGCCATCCGCGTGTAAATCTCATCCGGCCCATAGCCCATCCGAATCATGCGGGATTCGCCGCCTGAACTTGCACGACTATTCCCTGGTCCATATGCGTCGAGCAGAACGACTTCCGCCCCGGCGCGATTCAGTTGGTAGGCTGTCCACGCACCGAAGACGCCTGCGCCAACGACAGCGACATCGAAGGTTTTGTTTGTAGTCACGGCCGAGGATTGTACCTTGAATGACGAATGTTTCAGGGCGTTCAATCCCTCGTTTCGATCAATCCATTCCAAAACAAAGGATCCACGAAACATAGCATCAGCAACCAGGAACCTGAGACTGTTTAGGAAGCACACTTGTGTGCCCGGTGCAGAAACAGCTCACGGATCGGTCTTGGCAGCGCGAGGCAGGCGCACAAGTGCGCTCTCTAAACAGAGACTGTGTATGTTTCCCGCCGGCACAGGAAAGATTTGCAGTGCGCCTGATCTTTTGGCTCTAAGATTTACGCGTTACTTGTTGAAGGCACTCATTGCAACCTGTAAACTGCGCGGCAGAAACCCGCCACACACTTTGAAGGAGGATCTACCCCATGTTTTCCCCAACCAAGCTTCGCACAATCTTAGTTCTCACAATCGTTCTAGTTGCCGGCTATTCGTCCGCCGTTCACGCGCAGAAAGCCTCAAAGAAGGCCAAAATTGTGCCTCGCCCAACGGGCCAGCCGGTGGCGTGGCGTGATCCCGGCAACATCTCGGCGCTGAATCTGCGCTTTGGCCCCGGCTCAGAGGAGATGGCTCCGCTGGCCCCGTTCACCTTCGTCTCAGAGAGTACCGTGGGAGCGTCGCCAAAGTTTAGAGTGAAGGATGCTCGCGGGGTTACCTGGTCCGTAAAGATGGGTCCCGAAGCCAAAGCCGAAACCGTTGCCACTCGCCTGGTCTGGGCGATGGGCTACTTTGCCGATGAGGCTTACCATTTCGACCAAATCACCGTCCCGAACCTGCCCCGCCTGGCTCGCGGCAAAGAGTTTCAGTCGGGCACGACAGTTCGCGATGTGAAGATGGAGCCCCGACGGAAGGGTGAGTATCGAGGGGAGATATGGGACTGGCTGGAAAACCCTTTTGTTGGTCAGCGCGAGTTTAATGGTCTCAAGGTCCTGATGGTGCTGGTCGCCAACTACGATACGCGTCTCGACAACAATCAAATCTACACCGTGAAGAACCCGAAGACCGGTGAGTTCGAAGCGCGTTATGTGGTAACCGACATTGGCGCTACCTTTGGAAAAGTTGGCGGTATGGGCGGGGGCCGCTCCAAGAACTCACTGGAAGACTTCCGCTCCAGCAAGTTCGTCGTCAACGTCGAGAACGGCATGGTTAACTTCGACTACAACACGAAGCCAAAGGGCGCGGGCGGTGCATTCGCCTCGATCTTCGGCGGCGGCTACGCCAAGAGACAGGCTAACAAAGAGAAGGCCATGCGCAGTATCCCGGTGAACGATGCGCAATGGATTGGTGCCCGACTCGCGCTGCTCAGCGACGAACAACTGCGCGACGCCTTTCGCGCCGCCCACTACGACAACGCCACCACGGAAGGATACGTTTCTGTATTGCGCGGAAGGATCAACGAGCTGACACGTCTCCCTGAAGTCAGTGGAGCGGTTGCCGGCCAGAATCGTCAGAAGTAAGGACCTGGCAATGAGGAAGATGAGTTCGATGCGATTTAGTCATCGCTTACGTCACCCTGGCCGCCGCTCTCGCACTCGCGGGAACGACGGCTTTGGGCGCTCGTGAAGGCAAAGGTTCAATCGAGAACTTTGGGAAGGTCCGCGAAACGCGGCTCCGCCGCCTGATGTGCGGGAGGTCTGCGACCTCCCGAGAGACTATTTGGATTCGTGGGGGCGATGCCCCGATGTAAGGGGCGCAGCCCCGGAATGGGGCCAGACTATCGGGAGGTCAGAGACCTCCCGCACATCGGGCGGCAAAGCCGCGAACTAGCTGCGGACCGCGCTGCGGACCATCGGCTTCGCGCTGGTTACCTTCACGACCTTTGGCGCGCTCGCGGTTGTTAGCCGCTCCTTGAACAGACGCGCAGAAGCATCGAGAAAATCATAAGAAGTCACAATTCCCACCAGGCGCCCGTCGTCGAGCACTGGAAGGCATCCAACTCTGTTGAGCCGCATGATTTCCATGGCTTCCAGCGTCGGAGTTGTCGACGCGACAGTCAGCGGGTCAGGCGTCATGATCTGACGGACCGTAACCGGTATTTCTTCGCTTGAGTTTCTATGACTGAGCAGCTTGAGCAACGAACGATGCGATACCAGGCCGACTAACCGTCCATCTTCGTCTTCAACTGGAACGTGCCGGATGTGCCTCCAGGTCATTACTCCGGCAGCCAGGTCAACTAAGTCGTCAGGACGAACTGTAAAGAGATCGGTTGCCATGAACTGCCCAACCGTTTGATAACTCTGACACCACTCATCCGATTCCCGAACCTTGAGCACCGGCCAGAGATGAACCGGATCTCCCTGCAGTTGGCACGCGAGCATCTCTTTGGCAATCAGTCTGGTACGAATGTCGCGCGGCTGTTCCCTAACCGCTTGAAAAGACTTTAACGTCCACTGGGCGCCGGTCTGACCGCTGCGGATGCGTTCCTCGATAATACCCAAATAACGATCGGTGTCTCCCGAATCCACTCCCGCTTCCTTGAGTCCCTGATGGGCCAACGGGAGTAGGTGATCGAGAATCAGGGTCGAAGCTGCCTGCGTGCTGCCATCAACCCAAGTGAAGTGGGCGTTCAAACCATGGCGAGCCGCTGCGAAAAAATTCTGCTTGGCATCGTCAAACGACATGACTTTCGATACCTCGCCATACTCATTCGGCAACGCCAGCATCAGGCCGGCGAAGAAAGCTGTGTTGGCAATTTCATCGAGCACTGTTGGACCAGCAGGAAGAACCCGGTTCTCAATTCTCAGATGAGCAACTCCATTCGCCACCCCGTAGCAGGCCCGATTCCAGGGCCAGATTGTGCCGTTGTGCATCCGCAGTGAGGTTAGTTCGGGGATTTCGCCGCGTCCCAATATGGCAAAAGGATGCTCGCCCGGCTCGTTGATCATGATCATGCGAAACCGGGCAATCTGTTCCTGAAAAAGCTCCAGCACTGACTTGTGAATCCAGGCATCGCCAAAGCTTACGCGCGTCGGTTGATTCCGAGCCAGCTGGGTGGTAGACCGCGCATCGATTGAATGTTGAAACAAGGCGAGCCGGGTTTCCTGCCACAAACGGTGCCCAAATAGAAGCGGGGAATTGACCGCCGCGGCGAGCACGGGGGCAGTAATGAGCTGAGCCAGATTGTAGAGAGGAGCAAACTCCTTAGGGTTCACCTGAAAGTGGATTTGAAAACTGGTGTTGCAGGATTCCATCATGACGTTGTCATGGGTGAGGTTAATTTCGTCGAGGCCCTTGATGTGTATGCTGAAGGGCCCACCTCGCATTCGCACAACCGAGTCGTTAAGTTGATGGTATCGCGGTACGGGAGTGATGTTGTCAAGCGTCAGATCTGACTTTCGCAGGGTTGGGAGGATGCCAGACAAGAGAACTTCGGCTCCAAATTGGTTTGCACTCCGCCGAGCCAGCGCCAGAACTTCTTTGACTTCCGACTCCATTTGCGAGAAACACTGTCCGCCGAGGAGTAGGGGAGTGAGATTCGCCTCCAGATTGAACTTAGCGATTTCCGTCGTCAGCCTGGGATCGCCGGCGTGCTCAAGAACCTGCATGGAAACCGGCGCCGGTCTGAGGTTCTCATCGACCAGGAACATTTCCTGTTCGGCTCCAATTCGACGGACGCCGGTTTCAATGAGATTGTTGTCGAGCATATAGTCGAGCGCATGAAGATCATCGAGCAGTCCTTTCATGAACGCCTGGAGTTTTAGCTCGTCCATTTCTGGTATTACGTTTTGTTCGCCCATAACAAACCGGAAGGAGATGACGCTTCAACGCCAGTACTCAAAGTGATTAGTTGCTTGCAAGGTAGCAAATCACGATCCCAAAGACAATCGGTCGGCAGCCTGAAACAAACCGCTGAATCTTGCGCAATTACTCGCAGGCCTGAGCCATATTGCGCAGCCACTTGGTCCAAACCGCCCAAAAAAGCCCGATCCTAAAGGGCACACTCGTTGCTCATGACAAATGAATGATCCGGTGACGGGTACCTTCTTGTGTGTCTCCGCGGCCCAGGAAGTGGAGGGCCGATTGGCGTCTGGCAGGCGCTTAGCGAATGCCCGCGGCCGTTCGGAGCGACGACACTGTCACCAAATACATCGCTAACTTAATCGCTCTTATTAGGAGGAAACGAAGTTGACCAAGCACAATCAGGAAACAACTACAGTTGAGGCTAACCTGAACGAAACAGCGAAGAGAAGTTTTGTCGAACCGGAGATTTCGGGTCCGGTAGACGTTCTCGAAGCGACCGCTTTTTTTCAGGGGATTACTGGTGGCACGGACGTAGGGCCTGACATCACCTAAACAAAACGCGTCACCCAATAAAGCAAAGCACAAAAAGTAAAAAAAAGAACAACAACACATTGACGCGCGGGCGAAATCAGGAGCGGCGCGATGGTGGTCGTGTGGAAACTCGAGCGCTACGGTTTTCACGCACTACCAAGGGCTGGACTCCTGAGATTCGCTCGCTGCGTGTTCCCCCCGCCGCATCGGAGACGAGCGCGGCGTTTTTCTAACCCCGTACTCCGCGCAAAGGCAGCGGTGCTACGGTTGTTACGCCAACCCGAGCGCCGAGAATAACGGCGCCAAGCTCAAAGACCACGACAGGATTGCAATCGAGTTCGGCGATCTGAGGGTTGTCCTCGACCATCAAGCTCACTCTCAGCAACCCATCCTCCAGCGCCGCCACGTCGCATAACGGCCCGCCGCGGAAACCGTTAAGCAGTGGGTAAGTCTTCAAAGTGCGAAATCATCTCACCAGCGTCTTCTTTGGAAAGTCTGACGATTGCTTTTCATAAATAACTGCGAAAACTTTCCCAGAAAGCGGGGAAAAGCACTCAACTAATCCGAAGGTTCAGTGCCAGTAAAGTCAAACAATCTGACAAAGCCTTCGACTCATCGTGCAGTCGACCTGGGTATGAGGGTTGCAGCCTAAATTGGTTGGACGATGTCTAAAGGAGGTTAGAAACGATGCGAAATCATAAAGGGAATTTCCTGGTAGTACTGGCCACGTTTGCTATGGGTGCGCTATTGACGTGTTGGGCGCCTTCTACTCAAGCACAAAAGTCCCGCGCCGTGCCGGGCAAAGCACTGACTGCACCCCAACAACCCCTCTTTGCTGAATACAAGGGCGTGCGATTGGGGATGACCGCACAGGAAGTGCGAACGAAGCTTGGTGAGCCCACGATGAAAGACAGCCGCGTGGATTACTTTGTCTTCTCGGACACGGAGGCTGCGCAGGTTGCGTATGACGCCGAATCTAAAGTGAGAATGATCTCTGCTGACTACCAGAACGGAACTGGAGCGCCGGAGCCCGCGGTGGTTGTGGGAGGCCAGCTCGAGACCAAAGACAACGGGACCCTCTATAAGGTTGTGTATTACGACACCTTGAGTTTTTGGGTATCCTACAGCCGGACGACTGGTGCAGTCTTTCTCGTGACGATCACAATCCAAAAGATTTGATTAGGTAAGGCCGCATCGGATCCTGAGAAAGTCGACACTACCCTTCAGTCTTGGGCGCGTCTTCCGTGAGGTTTGGCAATCAGGGCGTTCCAAGTATCCAATCAGAGCAATGCATTCTGATCTGTAGTTGTCAAAAGGTCGAAGCAATCAACGTCAGGAGGAGGGAAGAACTATGCAAACCGCAACGGTCGAGAATGGCAAAGGCACTGCCGCAAAGCTGGCCCATCTAACCGCCAGGGTGGCGGAGGGAAAAATGCTGGCCGAAGACTTTGTAGATATCGGGTTGCGGAAAGCCCGACGAATCGTGAGGAAGGGATATGAACGTGGCGAAGACTGCCTCGACGAATCAACGCGCTGCATTAAACACAATCCGTGGCAGGCGGTTGGCGTGGCGCTCGGAGTCGGGATCGTGGTTGGCTTCTTCGGGGGCTTTCTGTCTAAACGCCGGTAACTTAAGCAGCCAGCTATACATCACGTGCTTGAGATAGTCGCGGTCGCATGAAGGTGAGAACCACCACGCGGTAGAGACTCTTATGAAAATAGAAGTTAGTGAATCAGGCTCACCGCAACTCGTTCTATTTTCATTCGCGGTGGCGAATCGAGATTCATGACTTACTGTGTGAAAACTCCTGATCCCTAACGCTGAAAGCGTTCGCTAATTCCAGCCCAGGGCCGGGGTCCCCGGGCGGGCAGCCTGCATGGGGTGGTAGCGTTGCGCTCTGGCAACCCTGGGAGCATTCGTTCATGCTCGAAGAAGCAACTCTGAAAGAGTTGCGTCTATGTTCGCTACCGCAAACTCCTTCAGAGTTGCGAAGAATCTATCGAGGCATTTTCTACCCCAGGGTTTCAAAGCAAACCCTTCCACCCCACGCGGGATGCCCGCGCGGGGACCCCGGCCTGGGCTGAAATTAGCCAACGCTTTCAGCGTACGCTTTCAAAAAACTTGCATTTCACTCTTCGTCATCAAAGCAGGTAAAGCAGACTCGCTTAAACGCTTCGTATCCGAGCAGCTCGATTTCCGGGGTTAAGTACGCCGGCTTCACTGGCTCTTCGCGGAGTAGATCCGTACTCACGTACTTCTTATTGTCATCCGGAAATACAGTAGTCACTACGGCATCGTGACCCATTTCGTTTTGAATCATCAACGCGCCGAGGAAATTAGCGCCCGATGAGATTCCCACCCCGAGCCCGAGCCTAGCCGCGAGTTTCTGAGCCATCAGGATGGCGTCACCGTCGGAAACGCTGACCACCGAGTCAAGTTTTTCCAGTTCCAGAATCGACGGAATGAATTCGTCAGAGATACCCTGGATGCGGTGTTGGCCAACCTTGTGTCCCACTGAAAGTGTCGGAGATTCGGCTGGCTGTAACGGATGCAGTTTAATAGCCGGATTATGCTGGCGAAGTAATCTTCCTACCCCCATGATCGTGCCACCCGTCCCTACTCCGGCAACGAAGGCGTCGGGTCTCAGCGAGTGATAATGAAGCTGCCACCAAATCTCAGGCCCGGTGGTTTTCTCATGAGCCTCAACGTTTGCCTCGTTTGCGAATTGCGCTGGTAGAAAAACATGTGGCTCAAGCAGCGCGAGATCTTCAGTCATGCGAATGCTGCCGACAAAGCCGCCCTGGTCTTTGCGGACGCGCATCACCTTCGCTCCCAAACTCCTAATTAGGACGGCCCGCTCCTCGCTCATCCAATCGGGCATGAAGACGACTACGTTGTGGTCCAGGGCTCTGCCAATTGCAGCGAAGGAGATGCCGGTATTGCCGCTGGTCGCTTCCGCAATCGTGTCACCCGGCTGAATGTGACCCTCTTGGTAGGCCCGCTTGAGGATGTGAAAGGCCATGCGATCCTTGATGCTGCCGGTCATGTTTAGGTGCTCGGCTTTGGCATAGATGACGCGCTCCTTCCCGCGGTAGGCGAAGCGAATAGCCAGCAGCGGCGTATTGCCGATCATGTGCTTCAAATCTTTGAAGCGCGACGGTGTTTTCCTCGTCGGCAGCGTTACCCGATGATCGATCGTGGTTAACGACATGCCTTGGCTTTCAGCATCAGGTCGGTTGGCTGTCGATTTATTTGCCGTTTGCTCGTGGTTGTTAGAAATGGGCGGAGCATCGCCCAGGCCTTCTACGGATTGAAGTAACATGCCATCATTCATTTCACCCACCTCGCAGATAAATGTGCATTCTGGAACTCCTGGCTCAATTCAAGACGTCCGTTTAGAGGTGGGCGGTGCCCACCTCTAAACGAATGTAAATTGGTGCGCCTTTAAAGAGAGCAAGACGTATTCCAACACAACGAAGGCGCAATCGCCCGGATTACGGCGAGACAGGCATGACTGATCACAAGGTGGTGGGGTGTTCCCCGCGGCAGTGGGGAACGAATTGAGAAAGTTTTCGCAGTCATAGTAGTGGGCTGAACCTAATGCTACGAAAATGCGAAGCAAATAAGCGGAGCATTGTAGGCACATGCGTTGCAGACGATTAGTGCGTCAACTTGAGGCCCTCGCCAAACGATGGAGACGGTTAGATAAGGAGATCAACATCATGAAGAGTTTTCTGTTATTCGTCATCCTGCTGTGCACACTGACCCTGAGCACCACTTTGACGTCGCCGGTTACGAGCGCGGCGAATGGCGCAAAGAGGGAACAGGCGGTAATGAAATTCAACGACCCGGTTACACTCATGGGCGTGACGATGAAGGGCGAGTATTTGTTCGTCCATGACGACGCTGCGATGGCGCGGGGAGAAGCGTGCACGTACGTTTATAAGGGACTGGCCGCAGCTTCGAACAAGCTGGTGACGTCGTTTCACTGCAGACCCGCAATTCGTACCATGGTTGAGCGCTTTACAGTGCGTACCGTGTTGACGTCATCCGGGTACGAACTGAAAGAGTATCAATTTGCTGGCAGCATTGAGGCGCATCGAGTGCCGACCAACCCACACGAGGGACATGTCACTATCGCTGATTAGCAAGTCAAGGAGTTGGTTTTCCCGAGGGTGACAGTCCGCGTAGCGCACGAATGATAATAGCCCAGCAGTCGAACTGCTGGGCTATTTGCAATCGTTCGCTAAAGACTGGACCAAACTTTCAGCATGGTGGAAAAACGGCAGAACCGTCACCACAGGGACATAGGGAAAACAGGGGACGCACAGAGATTCGCAAATGAGGCCACCACGCGAAGAACGTCTGAGCTGCGACTGCATTTAAACCTTCGAGTCCAACAATCTTGCGAGGCTAAAGCCTCAGGACCGACAAGACGTGCGTTTGTATTAGCCGCGGATTCACGCGGTAAATGCGATCGGAAATAGAACCAGGGACCTTTGTCTCTACGCTTGGTGTTGCGGCTTGGCCGCCTTCCGTGCGGTGAGGCTTCGCCTCACCGGCGCCTCAATATATTTTGAGGCTATGCCTCCGGGCGACATCAGAGGCGCAGCCTCGAAGAATGAAATAGCTATCGGAAAGGCCGAGCCTTTCCGCACGGAAGGCGGCAGAGCCGCAAAGGCTATCACCGCACTGCACCTCGGCTAACTCTCCGTTTTACTGCCCACCCAAAAACTTGACTCATTCGCATCAAGTCTTACCCGACAAGTAATCTGGTTCGGGACGCGCGCCCCCGCGCTCCCATCGAATAATTTGTTCGAGGCAGATGGCGTATCAGAAATCGGCATTGGCAAACGGCCTGTCAGTTTTCGGTTCCGAGCCGAAGCGCAAAACATGGCCATCTGGATCTTCCACGTGCATTTCAAAAGCCCAGGGATAATTCTGCGGCGGCCTGAGAATCCTGGCGCCGCTCGTCGTGTATTCCTCATAAAGCGTCGCCACATCTTCTACGCCAATCCATACCCAAGTGCCCGGCCGTCCCTGGCCACCCTGACAGAGATAGATTCCGGCTCTGTCGCGATTCACTGAGGTGAAGACATTATTGCCCCATTCCGCGCTGATGAATCCCAGCGTCTCAACATAATAACTAACGCTGACGAGCAAATCGCCGACGTTCAAGATAGGATTCGCGGTTTCGAATTTTGTTTTAGTAGAGTTAGTTGCTGTCATTGTACTTGCACCTCCGGCTGGCTATAAATCATTTCCACTGTTTAGCGAGCGCACTTGTGCGCCTCGCGCTAACAAAATCGATGAGTGAGCGGTTCCTGCAAGGGGCACACAAGTGTGCTCTCTAAACATTCCGGTCGCTTTTTCCATGGGATTGTTCGGCTTCGGCCAAATCAATTTGGGTTCTGTCTGGGAGTGGTCACTGGTGAAGCATGCTATCGCGTCGTCAGCTGCGAGCTTTGTTCGATGGCGCGTTGGGAATCACTCAACCCATTCCTTGCAACTTCAGCCATCGTCTTCGATAAAAATAATGCACAAACGAGGCCTTATCAATAAAAGCGTCATTGATTCCCTGATGTGTAATCGGCGGTGGTTTCCTTCCACCGTACTCCTCGTAATGTGCAAAAATGTGACCTTTGTTGGCTACATCAAGCGCTCTGGAAAAGCCGATGTTGGCGGTATCGTCAATCGTCTGCAAATAATCTTTGTCGTTAGTGCGCGCAATTTCGGCAACTGACTTGGTTGAGCAGTTCCAAAAAACCAGAATGGATGAAACGCGATCACGCGAACATAGAATTGCCCAGTCGAATTGTCCTCTGCGGACAAATTGGCCGCGAATAACATTGTGCGGCGTCGAGTTGCTGAAAGTTTGCGGCACAGTGCAGTTTCGCTTTTCGAGAAACGAAACGATTTTTTTAGGCAACTGCGAAAATGCGTTCGGTTTTAGCCGAAGCGTTGCCTCATCTGCATTTTGCCATTTATCTTGCGCGTTCGCCTTACTTGCAACAGTCAAGATAAAAACTATAAAAATAAGTGCGAATTTTTTCATACTACCTCAGCAAAGAGAAGATGCCGAACGATTGAGATGACGTGGGGCGAAACCGCCGACACGCAACTCCGAGTTTAACGGACAACGCGATAACGAAGTCGCTGCCCGCGCCCTGTCACGTCCATTGAATTGTTCGGCGTGTCTTGTCAAGCGATACTCTTTTCCAACAATAAAATTATGGCTCGGATTATTTCTTCTAGCTTTGC
>JANNJZ010000067.1:0-12067 GCA_031396065.1 Pyrinomonadaceae bacterium
ACTAATTACTACCGCATCACGCGCAAGGGGCACCAAGTAATGGCCACCGCCTTGAAGTTTCGCCAACCGGATCTTGCTCTTTTAGCAGCTTAGTTTCTTGCTGAAAAAACAAGAAGTTGGACGTTTGCTACACAGATTCAAAACAACAAAATATATAAGAGCTGCGTGGAGGAGTTTATTAAAAAGTTGCTGTCTGAAGTTGCCTCTACTTATCTCTGTTACATCAGTGCAATCTGCGGATGGCCGCCCTCCTAACGTTAACGCTGATAACACAGATATAGGATCTGTAAATCCGATTCTTTTTTATCCGTGTCCATCTGTGGCCCAAGTCAGTTTGTATAGATCATGAAAGCTGTGATTTCAAAAATCGAAATTGAATCTGAGCTGGCTTCGCGCTTTGGTTCCGCCGTTAGGCTAAATGAAAAGAGGCCGGCGGAAGTAATCTCCACCGGTATTCCCAAAATTGATTCATTCACCCTTGGCGGTTTACCACGAGGCGCTTTGACCGAAGTGTTTGGAGCGGCATCTTCCGGTCGTACCAGCTTTATGTTTTCTGCCCTGGCCCACGCCACCGAGCACCAGGAAATTTGCGCCGTGGTTGATACAAATAATTCGTTTGATCCTAAATCAGCGTCACAAGCTGAGATAAATTTTGAGCGATTGCTCTGGATACGTTGCGCCAACAGTCTGGAGCACGCGTTTAAGAGCACTGATTTATTGTTGCAAGGTGGCGGTTTTGGACTGGTCGTATTGGATCTGGGAGACGTCCCCGCGAAAGATGCGAAAAGAATAATTTCATCATGGTGGTATCGCTTCCGTCGCACCGTCGAAAACACCCCTACCGCGCTGGTGGTAATTGCGCAGGAGAGCTGTGTGCGTTCCTGCGCGACATTGGCTTTGGAACTAAAGCCGGAGACCTGGTTGTGGTCGTCAAATAGCGAAGGATTGAAAATGGTGCGCGATGAGTTCACTGATAGATTCAATAATGGCAATCCCCGCACGTTGTCTTCGTCGCGCGCTTTATCATCAGTTCCCACTCCGGCCGTAAAGAATCTGCGTCGCAGAATGAATGACGGCCAACTCCCTCATTCAAATCTATTGCAAGGTTTGAATGTTCAAGTTGAATGCCGGCGCCCTCTGTATCTCAACCAGCGTGGGGAAGAGATTTTGGTCAAAGTTACTCACTAGCCTCCGCACCTTCGTGAAGTTTGCGTTAACCAGTAGCCGACTCGCCACGCCGAGCGATCTCATTAACAACCAACTTACGTTCGTTTAGCGGTAGGACCGCCCACCTCTAAACGGACGTATACATTAATATTTCTGCGAGTCTTGACAATCTTCGTTAATTTTCGCTAATCTTCGCAGCACCGTCATTCCAGTCCAACTTAGGAAGTAGTCATGTTTGCGAGCATTTATGGTCAGAATATTCGCCCCGAAGTATCCAGCACCCCAGCCGGGCTGCCCGACCGGGCCCCCCGCTCTTTAGCGGAATTTGCCTATTCGTTCTCGCCCCTGGTCGAGGAGACTGCGGCTGACACCGTGGTAATTGACGTTGAAGGCTGTGGCTTATGGTTTGGGTCTGCGTATGAACTGGCCGCTCAAATTGCGAAACGAGCGAAGTCGAAAGAGGCCGGTGGATTGGGATGCCTGGTGAATGTCGCTCTGGCTGCAAACCCGGATGCCGCCATCCACGCTGCGAAATTTTGCGCGGGAGTTACGTTTACTGCTGCCGGCGAAGAACTCACTTGCCTCGGCGGGTTGCCATTAAAAGCACTGCAATGGTCGCTGACGAGTATCGACGAAAAGCGGGCCGCAGAAATTCTGGAGACTCTCAAACTCTGGGGCGTGCGCACCTTTAAAGAATTTGCCGAACTACCCCGGACCGGAGTTTCCGAACGTTTAGGTCAGGACGGGTTAAAGCTGCAACAACTGGCAAGCGGGCAAACTACGCGTCACCTCAAACTCAAACAAGCTGAGCCTGTTTTCAAAAACTCGATCGAACTTGATTACCCCATCGCCGAATTAGAACCACTGTCGTTCATACTGGCGCGACTGCTCAATCAGACCTGCGCGAGTCTGAATTCGTATGCGCTGGCCACAAATGCAATCCAGGTTGAAATGAAGTTGGAAAATCGCGCAACCCATGAACTCAAACTCAACCTGCCTTATCCCATGCGCGATCACAAAGTCTTTCTAAAGCTTTTATTGCTCGACACTGAAATGCATCCGCCGCCGGCAGCGGTGGTCGCAATCAGGATAAATTGTGAACCCGTGAAGCCCCGCTTGTTGCAGACGGGGTTGTTTATTCCCCTGGCGCCGGAGCCGGAGAAGTTGGAACTCACGCTGGCGCGACTGGCAAAGCTGGTGGGGGCAGCAAACATTGGTTCGCCCGAGTTGCTGGATACGCATCGCCCGGATGCTTTTCGGATCAACCGGTTTGAGTTGAAGGAGTCGAAGCGAGGAATGAAAGGGCAAAGGGTAAAAGGCAAAGGGGAAAGCGCAAATGGAAAAGGGGAAATGGGGAATAGCAATTCGAAATTCGAAATACGAAATCCGAAATTCCGACTAGGTTTTCGCGTTTTCCGGCCACCGTTGCGGGCGATTGTGCAAGCCGAGCAGGGCTATCCGCGGGAGATCAGCGCCTGGGACAAAAATAGAAGTGTGTATGGAAAGGTGGCGTGCATAGCTGGTCCATGGCGCACTTCGGGCGATTGGTGGCGCTCGGATTTTTGGGCGCGAGATGAGTGGGATATAGGGGTTGAATCCGGTTCGAAAATGACGGGCAGTCAGGTTGGTCAAACCCAAGCTCTTTACCGCATCTATCGCGAATTGCGAAGCAAGGAGTGGTTTGTTGAGGGGATTTATGACTGAGAATTACCGATTGCCATCCGCAGATTACGCAGATTAAAAAAAAAGAAGGCACTAGACAGGTGAGTTAAGAAAGAGCGTCTCACACCAGTGATCGTGTGGCCAATGCAGAGTTAAGGCCTCTCTTCTTAACTCTCTAAGGGCTTGTCTTTCTAATCTGCGTAATCTGCGGATAGAAATAGTCAATCGAAATGAATTACGTCGAACTACATGCACGCTCGGCTTTCAGTTTTCTTGAAGGCGCATCCGTGCCGGAAGAGTTGATTGCCGCAGCGGTTGAGCTGGAGATGCCGGCGATGGCTTTGCTCGATCGGGACGGTGTGTATGGAAGTCCGCGCTTTTATATGGCCGGGAAGAAGAATGGGATCAAGGCGCATATTGGAGCGGAAATCACTGTAGTCCAAAGTCCAAAATGCAAAGTCCAAAGTCCAAAGTCCATGGTCCAAAGTCAAAAACAAGACGGGGCTGCGGACATTGGACTTTGGACCCTGGACTTTGAACAAAAACACTCAATGACCCCGCAAGAAACCTTCTCGGTTCCGGTCCTGGTTCGCAACCGCACCGGCTATCAGAATCTTTGCCGCATGATCACGCTCATGAAAATGCGGGTGCCGAAACATGCAAAGCAGGGCGAGTGTGCGGTAACGACCGATGAACTGGCTGAATATGCGGAAGGGTTGGTTTGTTTGACTGGCGCGGATGATGGACCACTGGCGAAAGCATTTCACCACAGAGACACAGAGAACACAGAGGAGGCACAGAGAAGAGCAGAATGGTTAGTTGAGGTGTTTGGCAAGGGGAACGTCTATGCCGAGTTACAGCGTCATTTCAATCGTGATGAGGAAGCGCGCAACCAGGCGGTAATGGAAGTGGCGAAACGTTTGGACCTGCCGTTGCTGGCTACCAATGGCGTTAGTCACGCTCGCACAATCCAACGCGAGGTGACGGACGTTTTCACCTGCATTCGAAACCATGTGCGATTGGAAACAGCCGGGCGTCTGCTGGCCACGAATTCCGAGCGTTACCTGAAATCACCGAAGACAATGCAGCAACTCTTTGCGGACCTGCCCGAAGCCCTTCACCACACAGTCGAGCTTTCGTCACGTCTCGAGTTTACCCTTGCCGATCTCGGTTACGAATTTCCCAGGTATCCGGTTGCCGCCGGCGAAACCATGTCCTCGTTTCTGCGGCAGCGTACGGCAGAAGGCGCGCGACTTCGTTATACGGGTCAGAATGGTAAACCATCCTACGAGCGCGCCCGCACTCAGATCGAACGCGAATTGATATTGATTGAGAAGCTCAAACTCGAAGGCTACTTCCTGATCGTTTGGGACATTGTCCAGTTTTGTAAAAAGCAGGGGATTCTGATCCAGGGTCGCGGCTCGGCGGCAAACAGCGCTGTCTGTTACAGCCTCGGAATTACTGCGGTCGATCCAGTCGGGATGGAATTGTTGTTTGAACGCTTTCTCTCCGAAGAGCGCGGCGAGTGGCCGGACATCGATCTCGACCTGCCGAGCGGCGACCAACGCGAGAGTGCGATTCAATATGTTTACGAGCGCTACGGAAAACTTGGTGCAGCTATGACGGCGAACGTGATTACTTATCGCGGTCGCTCGGCCGCCCGCGAGGTCGGCAAAGCCCTTAGTTTTGACGATGCGACAGTGGGTCGACTGGCCAGCCTGGTCCACACCTGGGAATGGAAGGATCCAAAGGATTCAACTGCGCGTCAGTTTCGCGATGCGGGACTTGATTTGAGAAATCCACGCATCAAGAAGTTTTTTCAGCTTTACGAGATGGTCCAGGATCTGCCGCGGCACCTGGGCCAACACTCCGGTGGCATGGTGATTTGCCAGGGCCAACTCGATTCGGTGGTGCCGCTCGAGCCCGCAGCTATGCCTGGACGCGTGGTCGTGCAATGGGACAAGGAAGATTGCGCCGACCTGGGGCTGATCAAAGTTGATCTGTTGGGTCTGGGGATGATGGCGGTGTTGGAGGATTCAATTGAATTGATTCGCGACTCTTACCAGGAGGAAGTCGACCTGGCCCATCTTCCCCAGGATGACGAGGCAGTTTATACAGCGCTGCAAAAAGCCGACACGATTGGACTGTTTCAGGTGGAAAGTCGGGCCCAAATGTCCTGTCTGCCACGGCTGCGGCCGCAAAAGTTTTACGACATCGTGGTGCAGGTGGCGATCATTCGGCCCGGCCCGATTGTCGGGAACATGGTCCATCCTTATTTGAAACGCCGTCAGGGTCGGGAGCCGGTCGTTTATGCGCATCCATTGCTGGAACCGGTGCTGCGGCGAACTTTGGGTGTGCCTTTATTTCAGGAGCAACTACTAAAGATGGCCATGATCTGCGCCGACTTCACCGGGGGCGAGGCCGAAGAGTTGCGGCGTGCTTTTGGGTTCAAACGATCCGAAGCGCGGATGAAGGAAATTGAAGTGAAACTGCGCCGAGGCATGGCGCGCAATGGGCTGACGAACAAAACGCAGGATGAGATTGTGCAGGCAATCACTTCTTTTGCGCTGTATGGTTTTCCTGAATCACACGCCGCCAGCTTTGCTTTGATTGCCTATGCCAGCGCTTATTTAAAGTGTCATTACCTGGCGGCGTTTACGGCAGCGATTCTAAACAATCAACCGATGGGGTTTTATCAGCCGTTTACACTCGTTAAGGATGCGCAGCGACACGGGTTGAAAGTCAGACCGGTGGATGTAACCAGATCAGAATGGTTATGCACCATTGAGGAGGAGGAAAGTCCAAAGTCCAAAGTCCAAAGTCCAAAGTCGAAACAACGAGGAGGTTCAATGACCGGCCCAATGTTCCAAACCCCTGTCGATGGACAGACATTGGACATTGGACATTGGACTTTGGACAACCTGGTTCTTCGTCTTGGGTTGAGATATGTGAAGGGTGTCAGGGAAGAATCTGGACAGGCAATTGTTCGAGCGCGTGCCCGGAGTCCTTTTGTAAGCATTGACGATCTACGCAACCGTGTGCCGGAGTTGCGGAAAGATGAGATGAGGAAGCTGGCGGCGGTGGGGGCTTTGAACTTCATTCAAAATCAAAGTCCAAAGTCCTAAGTCCAAAGTCCAAAGTCGAAGAGTCAAGAAACCTTGGAGACCGGTCCAATATACCAACGTCCTGCCGATGGACAGACTTTGGACTTTGGACATTGGACTTTGGACAACGCTGGGACATTGGACAACGTTGAGACTTTGGACCACCGTGAGACTTTGGACAAAGGTGTTCACCGCCGCGATGCTTTGTGGCAGGTGGAACGAGTCACGCGGCCGGCTGGAGAACTTTACACGGAGCTACACGAGCAGGATGGAAACTCACCCTTAGCTCCCATGACTCGCCCCGAAAGAATGGACGCCGATTTTCGTGGGACAGGATTAACGATTGGAAGGCATCCGGTTGCTTACCATCGAGCCGAATTGAACAAGCTGGGAGCTTCTCGGGCCATCGATATGCAGCAGATGAAGGATGGCAGCGTGATCAAAGTTGGCGGGTGGGTAATTGTGCGGCAGCGTCCCGGCACGGCCAAAGGGTTTGTGTTTTTAACTTTGGAAGACGAGTCGGGAGTAGCAAATGTCATCATCACGCCGCAGCTCTTCGATAAATATCGTTTGGTTTTAGTTGACCACCCGTTTCTGCTGATCTCGGGGACACTGCAAAATCAGGACAATGTGGTTTCGGTAAAAGCGGGAAAAGTGGAGGCGCTTTCATTCACCGTGGCCGCGGCGGGTTCGCATGACTTTCATTGATTTCCAACTATCGGGAATCCTTCATCAGTTCTAACCCGCGGAGCGGGTGGCAGCATAAAGCCTGGGGTGGAGCGTAGCGGAACCCCAGGTTAACGGTTCGAAAGAAAATCCCAGCCCGCGGAGTGGGCGACAGCGCTTTGATTGGGACATTGCTGATGCCAATGGATTCTCTAATGTAACAGGGCCAATCCACTAAAACTGTCGCCCGCTCCGCGGGCTTGGAACCATGTTCGTTTGGACCTGGGGTTCCGCTGCGCTTCACCCCAGGCTTTATGCTGTCACCCGCTCCGCGGGCTAAATACACTTCCAAAGTTCGCAATTTTCGAGAAGCACTCATCTTCACAAGGGATTAAGGTCTCCCCCTGGAGCTTTATGTCCGTCCGGCATTCTGGTAATGGATTGTCAAATCTTCCAAACCGCCCCGTTTAAGGAGACAACATGAAAATCAAATACCCGGCTGTGTTGGTTGCCACCCTCGTCCACTTTATGCTGGGAGGACTCTGGTACTCTCCGCTCCTCTTCGGAAATAAGTTCATTCAGCTCATCAATTGGTCACCGGAAAAACTTCAGCAGGTACAAAACGAGAGTCATGGGAAGGAATTGGCACTCGCTTTTGTCATGTCGCTCATTCTGGTCTATATCCTCGCGCACTTCGTTCAGTACACCAAAGCGACCAGCGCTATGGGCGGAATTCAGACGGCGTTTTGGTTGTGGCTGGGGTTCGTGGTTACCACGCAGTTGCCGACAGTGCTCTTCGAGTTTAGATCCTTAGGTCTATTCGCGATCAATGTGGCTTATCAGTTGGTGGGTTGTTCGTTAGCCGGAGCCATACTTGCCGTTTGGCGAACTCGGGAAAGCACGAACACCGTAGCGCAGGCTGCGTAGTTCCGGTAGCCGGCTTCCCTGGTCACCGTTAATAAGACAGCGATCCACGAGAATACCAACCGAGGGGTGGCCACGGAGTGCCACCCCTACAACCAGGCACCGACACCAATAGGAATTCGGCACGCCGTGTTCGTGTGCGTATAATTAGTCTCTAACTTGAGGCCCGGGTAAACACTAATGACAGAAGAGACCACCGACAACTCGCCGCGCTTTGATCAAAGGCCCTGGGGAACTTTCACAGTGCTTGATGAAGGAGACGGATTCAAAGTCAAACGAATCGAAGTGCTTTCTGGAAAACGACTGAGTTACCAGAAGCACGCCCAACGAGCCGAGCATTGGGTGGTGGTGCAAGGAACTGCCAAGGTCACGCTAGACGGTCGCGAGATCCTGGTCGCAGCCGGACAAGCGATTGACATCCGGGTTGGCGAGGCGCACCGGGTGGAGAATCCGGGGGAGGAAACGTTGGTTTTTATCGAAGTGCAACGAGGAGGCTACTTGGGCGAAGACGATATTGTGCGACTGCAGGATGATTTCGGCAGAGCGCCCTAAGTGGAAGGCGGCAGAGCCGCAAAGGCCATTACCGCACCTCGGCTAACTTTCTGTATTACTGCGACCTAAAAACGTGACTCATTCACATCAAGCTTTACCGGACCGGAATCTAGTGGTTTCTTGATTTGATACACAACCTGTTCGACGGGTTTTCCCTGAATCGTCTTCTCCCGCCGCCCGATTAAAACCCCTCCTATTTTCTGCACGTGCGGTAATGCTATGCCTTATAGCTGGGAGCGCAGGCATCGTGCCTGCCGAAGCGTGCGTAGCACGCGTCATGGTTGCGATGAATGAAGTGCTTCAGCAACTGGTTCGCGCTTCGCACTCAATTGCAGGCAGGATGCCCGCGCTCCCAGCTGCGGCAGAACCGCGAAGCGGTGAGCGCCGAGTTGTGTTATTGATAAGATCAGATCAACGTGAGTATTAGTTTTCTTTGGAAAGAACATTCCGAAGAGTCTCTACGTTAGAATCAACTAACCCAGTGCGCTAAGTTGATTTCACCCGAGGCGAAGATGTCAGATTCCGCAGGCCCATCAACAACTCCTGAAACGGGCGACGCCAAGACCGACGCTCCGCAAGTTCACCCGACCGGGGCTCCGGTTGTCGATGAACAACAAAGCCTTTGGTCCGCGATTCGCGAATCGTTGCGCGGCTCCCACCGCGACTACACCCAGGGACCAATCGGACGTTCAATCATTTTACTCGCTATCCCGATGGTGCTCGAGATGTGTATGGAGAGCATCTTCGCCGTGGTTGATATCAAGTGGGTTTCTTACCTCGGCCCGGATGCGATGGCCACCGTCGGCCTTACCGAGTCACTGTTAACTCTGATGTACGCTATCGCCATCGGTTTGAGTATCGGGGCCACTGCGACGGTCGCCAGACGTATCGGAGAGAAGAATCCGGATGGAGCCGCCCGCGCCGCGATCCAGGCTTTGGCCCTGGGTTTAATAGTGTCGACGGTGGTGGCGCTGGTGGGTGCGCCCTTAGCTCCGAAACTACTTTCGCTCATGGGGGGCTCGCCTGAGGTCGTGGCGACGGGCTGGGGATTCACCGCAGTCATGCTTGCCGGCAACGTGACGATCATGATGCTGTTCATGATCAACGCGATCTTTCGCGGCGCCGGCGATGCGGCCATCGCGATGCGCGTGTTGTGGTTGGCAAATGCCATCAACATAGTGCTCGGCCCCTGTTTCATCTTCGGTCTTGGACCCTTCCCCGAGCTTGGCATCGTAGGGGCGGCAGTCGCCACGAATATCGGACGTGGCACCGGGGTGCTTTATGCTTTCAGCCGGTTGATTCGTTCGGGTGGTCGCTTCGATATTCAGCGCCATCATTTTCGGTTTGAGCCCGCGATCATGTGGAAGCTCGTGAAACTTTCTGGTACCGGAACGTTTCAGGTGTTTATCGGCATGGCAAGTTGGATTGGCCTCGTGCGCACGATCTCGAGCTTTGGCACTGACGTGGTGGCCGGTTACATCGTGGGGATTCGGGTGGTCCTTTTTGCGTTGCTCCCGTCCTGGGGAATGTCCAACGCCGCGGCGACCATGGTGGGCCAGGCTCTGGGGGCGAAGAATCCGGAACGCGCCGAACAAGCGGTATGGAAAGCAGGGCTCTACAACATGATTTTTCTTGGTTGCGTGGGCCTGGTATTTGTGGTTTTTGCCAGGCAGATAATTGGATTGTTTACAGTCGACCCAAATGTGGTTCCCCATGGCGTCGATTGTCTGCGGATAGTCGCTTCCGGTTTTCTCTTCTACGCCTGGGGCATGGTTATTACCCAGTCATTCAATGGCGCAGGAGATACCTGGACCCCGACCTATATCAATCTGTTTGTTTTCTGGCTGTGGGAACTTCCGCTCGCTTACGTGCTGGCGATAGTTCTGGGCTTTGGACCGCGAGGCGTGTTCCTCGCAATCACGATCGCGTTTTCCACCCTGGCGGTTGTCAGCGGCCTACTCTTTCGGCGGGGCAAGTGGAAGACTAAAGCGGTTTGAAGTTTCGAATGAATCTGGTGATGTCCTTTGCTTCTGTACACCTGTTTGGGCAAAACTAACCGCCAAGACGCAGAAAAAGCATAGGTCCCATTCGACCTTTAGGATCTATTGGCTTTTACTTTGCGACATGGCGTCCTGGCGGTTGCTCAATCTTTTTATGAAACCAACGATCATGAAATTTGGCGGCACCTCGGTGGAAGGGGCCACTGCTATCCAGAATGCTGCGCGTATTGTTGCTGAACGCCGGGCGCTGCGTCCGGTCGTAATAGTCTCGGCGATGGCCGGATTTACCGATGCGTTACTTGCGAGCGTGCAACAGGCGTCGGCTGGCGATGGGGCCGGTGATGCGAGCGGTGCTGCAAGTGCGCTCGAGAAACATTTCGAACGTCATTTGAGGGTCATCAACGAGTTACTCGACAAGCAGCCAGAACGGATGCTTGAGTTAGTCGACCACAGTCGAATTGAGATCATTGAACTATTGAATGCAATGGCAGCGGGTGTTAGCCAGGATGTTCGGACAAGCAAACGCTTTTCTGACGCGGTTGTTTCCTATGGTGAACGACTATCGGCGGCAATGCTCGCCGCGGTGCTGACTGAAAACGAAGTCTCGTCAACGGATGTTGACGCGCGTTTGTGCATTATCACCGACGACGATTTCGGCTGTGCGGCGCCATTATTCGAGGAAACCTTCCGCCGCACTCAGGCTCAACTCCAACCGCTCGTCGAGTCTTCGTGCATTCCTGTGCTCGGGGGATTCATTGGATCCACTTTGACTGGCGAAACAACCACCCTGGGACGCGGTGGTTCGGATTACACTGCAGCGATCATCGGAGCAGCTTTGGCTGCGGAGGAGATCCAGATTTGGACTGACGTTCCTGGTGTGCTCACCGCTGATCCTCGCGTTGTACCGCAGGCGCAGACGGTTCCGAAACTATCATTCGAGGAGGCTGCCGAGTTGGCTTACTTCGGGGCCAAGGTGCTCCATCCGAAGACTCTCCAACCGGCGATTGAGCGAAACATACCCGTGCGCATCTGCAACTCGCGCGCTCAGGAGGGCGGCAGCACCGTGGTCGTGGCGGAGACAGAAAAATCGCCCCAGACGGTAAAAGCGATTGCACATAAGACTGGAGTCACCACGGTGCAGGTCACCTCGGCAAGAATGCTCGGCGCCTATGGATTCCTGCGGGCCTTGTTTGAAGTGTTCGACAAACATCGCACGGCGGTGGACGTAGTAACGACTTCGGAAGTCAGCGTTTCGTTATCGCTTGATGACACCAGCGCGTTGCCGTCCATCGTGGCGGAGCTGGAGAAGCTGGGGTCGGTGACCGTGGAAGAGCAGCGAGCAATCCTGTGTATCGTGGGCGAAGGCTTGCGCAGCACACCGGGAATTGCGGCGCGTATTTTTTCGACTATCAGCGACATCAATGTTTCTTTGATCTCGCAGGGCGCGTCCAGAATCAATCTGACCTTCGCGGTTGAAGAGGGTCGCGCTCATGAAGCGGTGATCCGGCTGCACCGGGAATTTTTTGAGAAGGCTGATCAGGAAGAGGGAGAGTTGAAATATTTGGCTACAGGCATTGAGTCGGCGGTTTAGTGCTTTGCACTAAGCGAAGAGCGGGGGCAAGCCCCCGCGATTGGCCAGATGCGCTATCGAATTCCAAGTGCTCCGGACTAGACTACTTGTCGGGTAAGACTTGATGTAAGTGAGTTAAGTTTTTGGGTCGGCCGTAAATAGAGAGTTAGCCGAGGTGCGGTGCGGTGATAGCCTTTGCGGCTCTGCCGCCTTCCGTGCGGAAAGGCTCGGCCTTTCCGATAGCCGTTTCATTCTGTGAGGCTGCGCCTCTGAGGTCGCCGGGAGGCATAGCCTCAAAATAAATAGAGCTGCCGGTGAGGCGGAGCCTCACCGCACGGAAGGCGGCCAAGCCGCAGAGCCAAGCTTAGAGACAAAGATTCCTGTTGTTCTATTTCCGATCCGTATTTATCCGCGTGAATCCG
>JANNJZ010000316.1:0-13918 GCA_031396065.1 Pyrinomonadaceae bacterium
CTTCCATTACCAGTGGCAGCTCGTGCTAGGAACCTTAAACCAGCGACTATGACCAAACCAAAAAGGCACTTCTCGATGCTACGCGGTTTCCAGCTGGCGGACCTGTTCACCCTGGGGAACGGTGCCTGTATAACTCCACCACAGAGACACAGAGAACACAGAGGACGCACAGAGTTCAGGAAATTAGCTACCCGAAGAAGTGTTCATTTTGGTGACTAAACCGCTCTGCTGTTACTATTGCTGATTACACATAAACGAGAAAATCATGTCTACCGAAACTCCATTCGATCTAAAAAAGACAGTCAACCTACCAAAGACCGGATTCTCGCAAAAGGCAAATCTGGCCCAGAGCGAGCCCGTGCGTCTCAAAAAATGGACCGAGATGGGTCTCTATGATCTCATTCGTCAACAGCGTGCCGGAGCTGAAAAATTCATCCTGCACGACGGACCGCCATATGCGAATGCCGATATCCATCTCGGCACGGCGATGAACAAGATCCTCAAGGACTTCATTGTTAAGTCACGCAACATGATGGGTTACGACGCCCCATATGTTCCGGGATACGACTGCCACGGGCTGCCAATCGAGTTGTATGTAGACCGCAAGCTCGGCGCCAAGAAAGCCAACATGCCGCCGGTCGCAATTCGGCGCGCCTGTCGTGAACACGCGTCACAGGCCCTCAAGCGACAGACTCGCGACTTCCAACGCCTGGGTATTCTGGGAGAGTGGGACAATCCTTATTTGACCATGTCGAACCATTACGAAGCGGAAACAGCGCGTCTGTTTGGTCGCTTCGTGGAGCGTGGTTATGTCTACAAAGGCGCTCGGCCAGTCTATTGGTGCATTCACGATCAGACGGCACTGGCTGAGGCTGAGGTTGAATACCACCAGCACTCCAGTCCTTCGGTCTATGTGAAGTTTCCCCTCGCGAGCGATCCGGCGCTGATTGATCCCGCGCTCGCCGGCCGCAAGGTTTTCGTGCTGATCTGGACCACTACGCCCTGGACGTTACCGGCGAATCTTGGGATTGCGGTCCATCCGGATTTTGAGTATTCCGCCTTCGAGCAAGGTGATGAAGTTTACATCGTTGCGTCGGAATTGCTCGGGGCAGTCGTCGAGAAGTGCGAACTGGGCACCCGCGATGCGAATGACCACCACGTGTCCCCCAAGGTGCTCGCTCGCTTCCCTGGCGCGAAACTGGATCGCCTCGAGTGTCGCCATGCATGGCTGGACCGGCCATCGTTGTTGATGGTAGGTGAGCACGTGACGCTGGGCGGCGAGGCAGATGCGGAAACGGAACTCGACGTCAGTGAAGCTCGCGATAAGAAGGCTACCGGCAAAGCGGGCACGGGCTGCGTGCACACTGCACCGGGCCATGGCCACGACGACTTCGTAATCGGTAAACGTTACGGTCTGGAAATCTATTGTCCGGTTGATAACTCAGGACGCTTCACCCCCGAGGTCGAACATTTTGCCGGCCAAAGCGTCTTCGAAGCTAATCCGCGGATCGTCGAATTCATGCGCGAACGCGGCGTGCTGTTGTTTTCTGAAAACTACGATCACCGCTACCCGCATTGCTGGCGCTGCAAGAATCCGGTGATCTTTCGGGCCACTCCACAGTGGTTCATTTCGATGGATCGCTACGGTGGCGCCACGGTTGAAAAGGACGAAGACGGGCGGGATACTAGTAACTTCACTGAGAATTTTAGTGACGATGAAAACGGTTTGCGCGCCGCGGCCTTGCGGGAAATCGAAAGCGTCAACTGGATCCCACCCTGGGGTCGCGATCGCATGCGCAACATGTTTCGCGGCCGGCCGGATTGGTGTGTTTCCCGGCAGCGAGTCTGGGGTGTTTCGATCCCGGTTTTCTACTGCGCGAAATGTACCGAGCCCGTGGCGGATCCAGCCATCATCAACCGCGTGGCAGATGTTTTTGAAAAGGAATCAGCCGACGCCTGGTACACCCGCGAGGCTACTGACCTCCTGCCCGAGGGCTACGTCTGCAAGAAGTGTGGCGGCACGGAATGGACCAAGGAAACTGACATTCTCGATGTGTGGTTTGACAGCGGAGCCTCGTCGATAGCCGTACTCGAGAATCGCGAAGGGTTGCGTTGGCCCGCCGACGTTTACATTGAGGGTGGCGATCAGTATCGCGGTTGGTTCAATTCGTCGCTGATGGTGGGACTCGCTATTCATGACCGCGCGCCTTATAAAACCGTTTTGACCCACGGGTGGACCCTGGATGCGCTCGGTAAGGCGATGCATAAGTCAGCCGGTAATGCCGTGGCTCCGGAAGAAGTCATCAAGGATTCGGGTGCGGAGATCCTGCGGCTATGGTCGGCTTCGTCAAACTATTTTGAAGACATGCGCTGCTCGGCCGAAATCCTGCAGCGCGTCACCGATGGATATCGCAAACTTCGCAACACTGCCCGATTCGCGCTCGGCAACCTGCACGGATTTGATCCCGCGCGCGACGCGGTAGCAGACGAAGAGTTGTTGGAGATAGATCGTTGGGCGCTCGCGAAGCTGAATGAGGTAGTGGGGAAGGTACGCGCTGCTTACGATGGCTACGAGTTTCATCTGGTCTACCAGCTGCTTTCAGAGTTTTGCACTGTGACGCTCTCGGCGCGCTACTTCGATATCATCAAGGATCGTCTGTACACATTCGCACCACGCAATGAGGAGAGACGTTCGGCGCAGACCGCGCTTTACCACATCGCTGACGCACTCGCTCGAATGCTGGCGCCCATCCTTGCTTTCACCGCCGACGAGATCTGGGAAAACCTGCCAGGAACCGGCGCAGCCGCGGGAGAAGATCGCACTGCTTCGGTTCACTTGACGTTGTTTCCCGAGGCTCAGGCTGTTCATGACCCCAGTTTGGCTGGAAAGTGGGAAACAATCTTCAAGGTCAGGGAAGAGGTGCTGCGCGAACTTGAAGCTAAGCGTATTGCCAAGGTCATTGGTAGTTCCCTTGAGGCTCGAGTCAAGCTTTCCGTTAGTTTGGAGACTTACGAGCCATTAAAGCCCTATCAGGATAGGAACGAGTTGCGCTACATCTTTATTGTTTCACAGACTGAACTGCTGCAAGCAAGTGCTAACTCTGTGGATGGAGCTTCGGGTGCGGCCGCACCGTCAATTGTCGTGGAAGTTGAGCGAGCTTCCGGGCAAAAATGCGAACGCTGCTGGAACTACTCAACACATGTAGGCGAGTCGTCAAAATATCCAACGGTCTGCGAACGTTGTGTGGAAGCACTGGGAGAGATCGAGGAAGGGGCGGCGTAACTGAGTTAGTTGCTCTTCGCTCCAGCGGGAGCGTTTATAGCATACGCAAAAACGTCTCCGGTTCTGCGGCTTGGCCGTCATCCGTTCGGTCAGGCTATGCCTGACCGCCAGCTAATTCTCGAAAGAGGCTATGCCTCCGCTGAGTTATCACAGAGTCGGAGCCTCTTAAGAGCAAGGAGCCACTCGGAAAGGCTGAGCCTTTCCGCACGGAATGCGGCCAAGCCGCTGATCGGAGCAGGGCGCGTGGATCTGGCGCGCCCCATGGGTAAAACGAAGAGCAATCTGATTGGCGCCTGACGTGAGGAAGCTGAATAAACATGTTCGGTTACCTTAAACATTTCGCACCTACGGCGCGATGGCCAGGACTGATTGATTTCGTCCGCGGCTATGCCGCCCGATGTGCGGGAGGTCTGTGACCTCCCGATAAGTGGTTTTGAATTACCGGGGCTGTGCCCCCAATTTTCGGGGCATAGGCCCAAGAAGAAACAAAGCGCGTTCAGTCGGTGGGGCAAAGCCACCACCGCACATCAGGCGGCATCGCCGCAAGAAACCATCGAGGAGACGCAAGTCGGCTGCTGGCACAATGGATCAAGTTAGAGCACAACCTTCCGTTTCAACTCGCTTTGGCTGGCGAGCTGGCTACTTGCTCGCCAGTTTCGGCCTCTACATGGTCGACCAGTCTTCCAAGGCCTGGGCCGTACGTGAGCTCCGATTCGGACAGGATCGAACAATTATTAACGGCTTCCTTGACCTGGTATATGCAGAGAACCCGGGTATTGCTTTCGGTCAGTTTCAGGAGGGGGGAAGTTTTGGACGTTGGTTTTTTGTGGTGCTGGCAACGGCCGCAGCGGTGGCCGTTTTCTACTATTTCCTGCGCACGCCGCGAAACGACGACCGCGTCCTGGGAGCCTGTGCGCTATTGCTGGCCGGAATCCTTGGGAACCTGACTGACCGCGCCAGGTTGGGTTATGTAATTGATTTCATCGCCATGCATGCCGGCTCTTATCATTGGCCGACTTTCAACGTCGCCGACGCCAGCATCTCGATTGGCGCGTTGCTACTGGCGTTCGATATGGTTTTCTCTGGTAGAAAGACGAAGCCCGATGTGCGCGGTTCGTAAGTTTCGGATTCGTGTGAATACATTTAATCCCGTCGAAGCTCAGTGGACTTTTAGGAGGCCCCGCAGTTATTGACAGGATGGACTAAGAGAACCGGCGCTTGACCCTGTGTTAGCTTAATTTTCTGCATACTGCTCACTGCCGGCTGCCTACTACCTTATGTATCCAGTTCTTTTTCGCATTGGCAATTTCCCAATCAACACCTACGGCGTGTTTCTGGCTCTGGCTTTCCTGTGCGCCATCCTCATCACCGTCAAACTTGGGGAACGCGACGGGCTGCCGCGACAAAAGATCTATGATCTCTGCCTGTGGATGCTGCTGGCTTCTCTGATCGGTTCCAAGATCCTCATGCTCTTCACGGAGCCTGAATATCGTGATCACCCGTTGCAACTGCTGTCGCTCGACTTCCTGCGTTCAGGTGGAGTTTTCTATGGAGGTTTGCTCGGCGCGGTACTGACTGGTTATCTCTTAATGCGGCGTTACAAACTTCCCTGGTGGCAGACCGCTGACGCGTGCGCTCCCGGAATCGCCATCGGAAATTTCTTTGGCCGTCAGGGTTGCTTCGCGGCCGGCTGTTGCTGGGGCAAGCCGACAAATCTTCCCTGGGGAGTCAAGTTTACTGAACTCGGCCATGAAATTACCGGCGTGCCCATTGACGCTCACCTTCACCCCACGCAACTCTACGAATCATTTTCCATGCTGATCGTATTTTTCTTTTTGCTATGGCTGCACAAACGCAGACGTTTCAGCGGACAAGTAATACTGTTCTATGCCCTGCTGTATTCGATCATTCGCTTTACTATCGAGTTTGTTCGCGACGATCCACGTGGGGACATCATGGGCATCACCTCAATGACCGGTCTATCGACCTCGCAAGTTATCAGTCTCATTGTTGGTGGCGCGGCCCTGATCCTACTGATCATTCGGTGGCGCAAAGCGGGACCAACCTTACGGGCTGACTCAGTCGCAGCAACACCAGCTCGGGCCTGAACCAGCACCCCTGGACCGGCAGCCGCTAAAAACTACAAGCGATCGCCGTCCGTCACGCAAACCGGCAGAAAAAGCAGAACGACTTTGCCATGCAAAGTACTTGACAGCACAGCGTCGCCTCGGTATTATCCGCTGCATGGGTTCGATCCACTTGGTTATTCCGCAAAAAGAAGAACCGCCCGCTCTGCACGACCGGGCGATGGACAATCTTAAGTACATCCGCGAGACGATGGAGCGGGCAACTGCTTTTACTGGAATCTCCGGTTGGGGACAGGTAGCCATTGGAGTTACCGCCATTGCTTCATCTTTGATTTCCGCTCAGAAATCATTCTCATCCTGGTTGGCCATCTGGTGTGCTGAAGCGGTCGTGGCGTTACTAATTGCTGGTTGGTCCATGGACAGAAAATCTCGCGCTGCGAAGATGCCGCTGCTGTCCGGACCAGGACGCAAGGTCGCCTTTAGCTTGTCTCCCCCGATCTTTGCGGGCGGAATTTTAACAGTGGTGCTCTATCGCGCCGGGTTAACCAACGCTATTCCCGGCCTCTGGTTGTTGCTTTATGGGACAGGTGTAGTGACCGGTGGCATGTTTTCAGTCAGCGTCGTTCCCATCATGGGCCTATGTTTCATGGCCTTGGGAGCGGCGGCATTTTTGGCCCCAGCATCTTTTGCTAACTGGTTTATGGCCGCCGGCTTCGGCGGTCTCCACATTGTTTTCGGAGTAATTATTGCGAGGAGGTACGGTGGCTAGACAATCGGCTCTAAAAAACTCAGGTCAGAAAAAGCGTGAGACGGCGGCATCGGAATTACGAGAAACGGCCACGTCTCAGGCGAAGCATTCGGCTCCATCTTTAGATCGCCTGATCCATGAACGAATGCGTCTCGGAATCGTCAGCGCTCTCGCCGCTAACGATTCGTTGACTTTCAATGATCTCAAGAACCTGATGGATACAACCGACGGCAACCTTAGCGTACACGCACGAAAACTTGAAGATGGTGGGTACATCGCTTGCACTAAATCGTTTGAAGGGCGTCTACCAAAAACGGAATACAAATTGACGGCTGCCGGCAAGCGTGCACTGGAAAGCTACTTGAGCCACATGGAAGCTCTCATTCATAAGATGAGGAATCCTTAGGGCGGCTCTCTTTTTTTTGCCTACTCACTTTGCGCGGCAAAGCGCTTTAAGGAAACTCGAAGCCGGGAACAGGTCTGCACTATGAAAGCTTATGACACAATTATTGTTGGCGCAGGCCTGGCTGGTTTGCAGTGTGCGCGACTGCTCGGTCGACAAGGTCTGAGCGTACTCCTCGTAGATCGTAAGAACTCGCTCGACACGTCAGTTCACACGACTGGCATTTTTGTTCGCCGCACCCTCGAAGATTTTGATATCCCGGATGACTGTCTGGGACCAGCGGTCAGAGACGTGACCTTGTATTCGCCATCGCGCCGCACGATGGACTTGTCGAGTGAGCATGATGAATTCCGCATCGGGCGAATGGGCCGCTTGTATACGCGCTATCTCGAACACTGTCTACTCGCTGGGGTGGACTGGATGCCGGGAGTCCGCTACTCCGGACATTCGCGAGTGAAAGACCGACTCGTGGTGCGTCTCGATGGCGGTAATTTTTCACGACGGGTAAGCACCAGCTACGTGGTCGGTGCCGACGGCGCCAACTTGCGGGTGGCCCGCAACCTGAAGCTTGACCTTAATCGCGAATGGATTGTCGGAGTTGAGGATGTGATGACGAACGTTCCCCTCGCAGGTCCTCCCAGGCTTCATTGCTTTCTGGATCCGAAAATTGCACCGGGCTATCTGGCCTGGGTCGCTCACGACGGCGAGGAGACTCACGTCGGCGTCGGTGGCTACGCGGCTATGTTTGATCCGTTGCGCGCGCTGGATCAGTTTCGGTCGAGCCTGAAGGGGATAATTGACCTGAGTGAAGCCAAACACATCGAGCGGCGCGGCGGCCGAATTCCCGTGGGCGGAGTGTTAGCCAACATCGTATCGCCAGATGGATTACTTCTGGGGGACGCGGCAGGCGCCGTGTCGCCACTGACTGCCGGTGGACTTGACCCCTGCATGCGCCTCTCAACTCTCGCAGCGAGAGTGATTACTGAATACCTGGACACCGGTGACGCGAATACGCTCAAGCTCTATTCCGGAGAATTGTTTCGCGCACGATTCGCTTCACGGCTTTGGATGCGCCGGCTGGTTACCAGTGTTCGTCAGCCTGCCCTGGTGGAATTGGCTTGTGCCGGTATGCGTCTTCCGGTCTGCAACTGGTTTGCCTGGCATGTCTTCTTTGGCAGAGGCTCATTCCCGGATGTGGATTTGCGTTTGACTCCACAAACTGCCGTCTGAGCTTCTTGTCAGAACCGCCTGCGTAAGCGAGTGGTCGTGCAGCTGCCACCCGCTCACGCAGGTGGTTCTGACAACACCGACGTAGCTATTCACACGCACGCTCTGTGGTCTCCCACATTGTCGCCGAGATCAAAGCATTCAAAGATTAAGAACAAAACTTTGGGGAGTGTCGATTAAGTTAACTGGACACTGGAGGAGTATTGAAATGACCAAGCGGATAATTGCGATTGCCTTCATCTTTGTGTGTGCATCTATTGCCTGGGCCATCCTGGGCGGAACTATCTTCGCCCGTACCTACGATTCGGCCGCCAGTGCGGATGATCGGGTGACCTCAACCTGGGGCGCACCGCAGAACCAGTCGCCACCCTCAGCTTCGTATAAGGAGAGCGTCTCGAGGACTGAGGAGAGTACCGAGAATGGGAAGAAGATTGTTAAGGCAATTCAGGAAGAAGTGGAAACGTTGCTGCCGCTGGAGAGTAGCGCGGTTGATGTGGCGCTGGATTTGGAACATCGGCAGAAAGGCTTGCTCTGGTACAGCACCTATAAGGTTGCTTTCGCGGGCACCTACGGCTTTCGCAATCCCAGTGACAAGGAAAGGACTGTCAACTTCGTCCTGAACTTCCCCACCGCGAATGCTATCTATGACGACCTGGTGTTCACAGTTGACGGTTCGCCGGTGGTGGTTGGCAACGAGCAGAACGCCGCCGTCGGGTCGGTCAAGCTTTCCGCCGGACAGGTCGCGCGGCTGGCGGTTGGCTATCGATCGCAAGGTCTAAATGAGTGGCGCTATAGTTTTGGGAGTAAGGACGTGGCCCAGGTACGAGACTTCACTCTGAATATGAAGACTAACTTTAGAGATATTGATTTTCCGGACAACACTCTGTCGCCTTCGGAAAAACATCATAACGGCAGCGGTTGGGACCTGCGCTGGTCATTTAAGAACCTGGTGTCCGGCTACCAAATCGCCATGGTGATGCCCGAAAAACTCCAGCCCGGGCCGCTGGCCGGACGCATCAGCTTCTTCGCGCCAGTCTCGTTATTCTTCTTCTTCTTTATCATGCTGATCATCACCACGATGCGCGGCATCGAACTCCATCCGATGAACTACTTTTTTCTCGCGGCGGCGTTTTTCTCGTTCCATCTCCTGCTCGCCTACCTTGTGGATCATGTGTCAATTCACCTCGCCTTTGCGATATCCGCGGTAGTGTCCGTTTTTCTGGTGGTGAGTTACCTGCGGCTCGTCGTTGGGCTCCACTTCGCCAGTCGTGAGGCAGCATTGGCGCAGTTTGTCTACCTGGTGATGTTTTCCTACGCCTTCTTTCTCAAAGGTTTCACCGGGTTGGCAATTACCACCGGCTCGGTCGTGACGCTCTTCGTGGCGATGCAAGTGACTGGACGGATACGTTGGGCAGACAAGTTTTCCCTCAAACCCGCAGAACGGCCGGCCGCTGAACTTACTTAAGTGTTAACAAAACCCTTCCGGCAACGTCTATTCAGATGAAGCCGTAATCTCCGGGAACCTCGAGCAGGTTCCCGGAGTCCAAATAAACTGCGACAAAACTTTCTCGGCGAAATCGTCGTACAGTTAACTGCGCCCGGAAACCCGCAAGTCAAACAACACATGAGAGCCTTTTTTTCTTTCTATAAAGACGCCCTGAGGATTGCCGTGCAGTCGATTTTTGCCCACAAATTGCGGGCGTTTCTGACACTAATCGGGATCATTATTGGGGTCGCCTCAGTGGTCACGGTGGGCGCCTCAATAAGCGGATTGAACACTTACGTAGTGGATAAGCTGGCGAAGATGCTCGGCAGCAACCATTTCATGATTGCTCGCATTGCTTCCAGCGGTCGTTTGTCTGACGATGAATTTGAAAAAATGAATCGGCGTAACAAGAGGATTAACTGGGACGACTACGAATGGGTGCGCGATCACTGCCGGTCTTGCGCGGAGGTTGGAGCTGGAACCGGGGGCCAGGCCGATCTGAAACAAGACGGAGTCGAGTTTCCGGGGTGCGTAGTGTTTGGCGTGACGGCAAACATGGTAGACATAGAAGACAAGACGATCGCCGACGGCCGTTTTATCTCACCCGACGAAGTTGGGCGCTCGGCATTCGTGGTGGTGCTGGGTAGTGATATCAAGGACAAGTTTTTTCCCAATACAGATCCAATCGGCAAAATGTTAAAGATCCGTGGGCTTCCTATGCGGGTCGTTGGAGTTGAGGAGGCGCGGGGATCGTTTTTCGGGGATTCCGTCGATCGCCACGTCTACATTCCAGTAACAACCCACATGCAGATTTTCGGACGCAACGGGTTAGCAATCCACGGCAAGGGGCACAACCGCGAAACTTTCCAGGCGACGATCGAAGACGCTCGCGTAGCCATGAGAAACAAGCACCGGCTGAATGGCAACGAAGAAGACGATTTCGGTTTGGTTAATGTCGAGGAAATCAATCAACAAATAGATCAGTTCACCGGCAGTATTGCGGCGGTGGTCGTGCCGATTACGCTCATCACGCTCGTGGTCGGTGGCATCGTGGTGATGAACATCATGCTGGTGAGTGTGACGGAAAGAACGTTTGAAGTCGGGTTGCGCAAGGCCGTAGGCGCAACCAGAAGACAGATTCTGCTCCAGTTTCTGATTGAGTCGGCGATTCTGTGTGCGCTGGGGGGAGTTCTGGGACTTCTGTTGTCATACGGGGTAACCACTTTGATTACCGCTTTGGCATCCATCACCATGACGATAACCATTGGCTACATCCTGCTGGCATTGATCGTGTCGACTGCCATTGGCATGATCGCGGGTATTTACCCTGCGTTTAAAGCAGCGCGGCTTGACCCTATTTTGGCCCTGACCCAGGCGACCTAAATGCTGTATTGCACTCGCGCGTACTTGCTTGTTTGTTGAGTTGCACTAAATGAAATTGAAGCTTCCCAAGAGTGTCCTCTCTGAAACGCTGAAGATGGCGCTTGATAGCGTGCGTTCGCACAAGTTCAGAAGTTTCCTTACCGTCCTGGGGATCGTGATTGGAGTGATGACCGCGATCACGATAGCTTCCATCCTGACTGGATTGCGGCAGAACATCGTCTCGATCATCGAAGAGTACGGCACCAACAACATTTATGCTTTTCACCTTTCTACCGGCCCGCGGACCGGAGAAGATCGCTCAGAACGAACCAGGAAACCTTTGACTGTTGGTGACGCAGAAGCCATTACCACGCAAGCGAGTGCGGTCGAAGAAGTCGGCGTGGTGGCTCCAAACGTAGGCTATAGCGGCGGGCCATTTGATGACAACATCTCATACCAGGGCCACAACTACCGCTGGGGAAACACGCAAGGGGTCTCACCCAACTATGCGGGCATCACCAACATTGCGATCAAGGAAGGACGTTTCTTCACCGACAACGACGACCAGCAACGAGCCAACGTGATGGTCATCGGCGTCAACGCAGCCGACGCGCTCTTCCCCGGTCAGAACACCCAGATAGCTGGAACGCAGGTGCGCATGGGTGGGCTCAACTTCGAAATTGTCGGTGTGCTCGAGAAGCGGAAGGCGGGGTTTTTTGGCGAAAACGAAGAAGACAATGCTGTGTTCATTCCGTTCCGTACCGCCCAAAAAGTCGCGCCGGCACGAGGCTATTTGTTGATGGTGATTAAGTCCCGGTCCGGCAGGACTACTGAAGCCCTGCAACAGTCAGAGGACATCCTCCGCCGCCGGCGCAACGTTAAATTTGACGCTCCCAATAATTTCGATATCAAGACTGCGGACAAGTTTATCGAACAGTTTGACAGCATCACTGCCATGATAGGGTTGATCGCGATCGCGATCTCCAGTCTCGGTCTATTGGTCGGCGGTATCGGGGTCATGAATATCATGTTGGTCAGTGTCACCGAGCGCACCAAAGAGATTGGTGTGCGCAAGGCTCTGGGCGCGCGGCGCCGAGATATCGTCCGGCAGTTTCTGTTTGAAGCAATGACGCTGACATTTCTCGGCGGGATTCTCGGCGTCATCCTCGCCGTTGGCATCAGCCGGATCATCATGCTGCTGGTGCCTGCGTTACCCGCCTCGATTCCCTCCTGGGCGGTTGTCTCCGGTCTTAGTGTGTCCATTGGTGTGGGACTGATCTTCGGTGTCTGGCCCGCCCGCAAAGCTTCTCGGCTCGATCCGATCGAGTGCCTGCGTTACGAATAGCGCGTCCCTTCAACCTCCAGCATGCCCCGGAGTCGAGGATCATGGAAAACTCTCTGTGCACCCTCAGTGTCCTCTGTGCCTCTGTGGTGTGTCTTTTTGCATGGTGAGATTCCACCAAGGAGACACAGAGCACACAGAGGATGCACAGAGAAATACCCATCATCGAATCAGGCTCCATCGAATAAAACTAAACCTCGTCTATAATGCGCCGGTGATCAAAACAACATCGCATCGCGATCTAATCAAGGAATACATAACCTACCTTCAGGTCGAGAAAGGCCTGTCGCGCAACACGCTCGAAAGTTACGGTAGAGATCTGAAGCGACTTGATCGCTGGGCAAATAAGACGGGTGGTGAAGTTGCCAATCTCACGCGTCCGGATATGCGCAAGTGGATCGCTCAGCTTTCGCGAGAAGGCCTGGCGCCTTCGTCGGTAGGCCGAGCAGTAAGCGCTGCCCGGGGGTTCTTTCAGTTCCTGATGCGTGATGGGCACATCAAGCACCAGCCCACCGAAGACCTGGACACACCACAGAAGTTTTCTTACCTGCCAAAGTTTTTGACCGAAGACGAAATTGATCGGCTCTTCGCCACGCCGGACGTGGCGACGCCGGAAGGAATCCGTGACCGCGCCATGCTGGAGTTGATGTATGCCGCCGGTTTGCGAGTGTCGGAGTTGGTTTCAATGAAACGCGGAGATATCGATGTTCACACCGGAGTGGTCGTCTGTCATGGTAAAGGCAGCAAAGAGCGTCGGGTTCCGATTGGGAAAAGTGCGATTCATTGGCTACAGCGTTACGACTCCGTGAAGGCGAGTTACGGTGAGTCGGCCTACCCCAACCTCTTTTTGGACCGTGGAAAGCCGCTGACGCGCCAATTCGCCTGGTCCACGATCAAGAAGCATGCGGCCGGCATCGGCCTGGAGAATGTCTCACCGCATACCTTGCGTCACAGCTTTGCAACCCATCTGCTGCAACACGGAGCCGACTCGCGTTCAGTTCAGGTGTTGCTCGGGCACAGCGATATCTCTACCACTCAAATCTATACCCACATAACTGACCGACACCTCCGCGCCGCATACGATAATCACCACCCCCGCGCGCGCGCCACTACGGGTAATCAGCGGAAGAATGACGAATAGGGCCTCTTGATGTTTCTACTCAGCCAGCCCACCGAAGAAATAGTGCGTCAATTCGTCTCTCGCCAACACGGTCTGCCGTTTTCTTATTCCGAAGTTGGGGCCACGCGAAACGGCGCTGTGGCTGGCTATACAGTCGACCATAATCGGATCAAGCTCGGCCATGGTGAAGACACTTACCAGCGAGCAATTTCTGCGCTTAGCAGTTGGAAGCAGTTTGACCTGGGATGGGTAACGATTGTGCCAAAGGGAAAACTTTTGGAGGTGGGAACAACCGTCGCCGTGCAAGCGAAGACTTTCGGACTGTGGTCGCTGAATGCCGCCCGGATCGTCTACGTAATCGATGAAGCTGAGTCGATGAGAAAGTTTGGTTTCGCTTACGGCACCTTACCTGATCATGTGGAGTGTGGTGAAGAGCGGTTTATGATCGAGTGGCACGAAGACTCTGACAACGCAGTTTGGTATGACATCTACGCTTTTTCGCGTCCGCAACATCCTCTGGTGAAGCTGGGACGTCCCATTGCTCGCAGGTTGCAGAAACGATTTGCCAGGGAATCGCTGGCGGTAATGCTGTGCGCTTGCGGTCATTCAAGTACCTGAAGCGCAGCGTTCAGTCTTTAGCTAGTGTCCTCACTCTGAAGTTCGGTTAATAATTCAGAGTGCCGAAGTGGAATGCTCCTCTAGGTCCGAAGGACCGACAATCAATAGCCACGTTTGCCACCCCAGCGGGGCTGCCCCGCCGGGGACCCCGGTCCGTGAGGGCGTGGATCACGAATCTCTAAGACGGTGAGCGCCGAAAGTGCGGAATAAATTACTTCCCAGCTCAACCAGTGCCGGCCCTC
>JANNJZ010000320.1:0-8856 GCA_031396065.1 Pyrinomonadaceae bacterium
CGCAATGTTGCCCAAGACTCGTGTGTTGGAAAACTATGCGTGCTACCCAATCATTTGCGGGCGAGGGCGCCCGCGGTCCCAGTGAACAGCTCGCGTGGTGAAGCAAAGAGTGGCTATCAGTCGGTTGTTTCCCCCGCTAAACCTCTTCGGCGTCCCGCTCAAACGTTCGGCGAATCGTTTCCTTTGGCGGCGGCGCCGGCCAAAGCGACAAGCGTCGGCCGAATGGATGTAGGAGCACACGTGAGCGAAAATAGCTTTCGTGCTCCCATTCCACTTCAGCCATAGTTAGCAGACAATCGATAAACTCCTCGCGGCCACAATCGCGGGCATATCCGGCCGCCGTTTCATATTCAACAATATTGCGACTCTCCAAACGGCCCGCGCCGTACATCGGGGCCAGCCATCCCATCACGTGGCAAAGCAAACCCAGCCCGCGTCCAATAATCCATGCCCGCGTCTCGCGATGACCGACAGGATGCGCGTTCAGACTTCGCAGCATGTCGCCAACGAGGCTGCGATGATGCCATTCTTCGTCTTCGATTTGTTTGATGTGAACCCGCTCTTCGTTATTCGAGACGGACTTCCAGTGGCCACGATACGCATAAGCCGCGGCCAGCTCCCCGGAATAAGCAAGCTGCAAGAGTTTAATAAGATTCTGGGAACTGGTGCTTACGTGCATGCGAAAAGAAAGTAGGTGATGACGCTCGGAATTTGTTCGGCGGCATGCTTTAGGTCCGAAGGGCCGGCAGCTAATAGCCCGTCCGTTAGGTCGGGAACCAGTCCTCTCCATAGCCTGGAGGCCCCGAAGGGCCGGCACACTGTGGCGCACCTGTCGGCGCTCAGACAACCAATCGTTCACATTTACCCCGCCCTCAAGGGACCGGGCTACTGACTGGCGGTCCTTCGGCCCTAAGACTTCAACTCGAAACAGAACTCTTCAATGGGTTTCTTGACACGTTCTCTTATCGACAGATAAACTCGCGGTCTTTCAAATCCTAGCATTCTTAACGACAAATTGCGCGGGAATTGGCTGCTGAGTTGGGTCCGTTCCTGTCTTCTCGAAAGGATCAAAAATCACATGGGAGTGCGAAATAAGATAACGGTGGTTGGCGCCGGCAACGTTGGTGCGACTGCTGCTCACTGGCTGGCAGCGAAGGAACTCGGCGACGTGTTCTTAGTCGATATCGTCGAGGGCGTCCCTCAGGGAAAAGCCCTTGATCTAGCCCAGGCAGCGCCGATCGAGGGCTTCGATGTCAGACTCAAGGGATTGAATAATTACGAAGGCACGGAAAACTCCGATGTCGTCATCATAACCGCCGGACTGGCGCGCAAGCCGGGAATGAGCCGGGACGATTTGTTGAAAACCAACGCTGGCATTGTTTCGGCTGTTGTCGATGAAGTCGTCAGCCGTTCACCGGAAGCGATCTTGATCATCGTCTCCAACCCGCTTGATGCGATGTGCCAGGTGGCCTTCCGTCGGTCCGGTTTTCCCAAGCATCGCGTCATTGGCATGGCGGGCGTGCTCGACTCGGCCCGCATGCGCTGCTTCCTCGCGGAAGCCCTCGATGTTTCGGTGGAAAATGTGACGGCGTTTGTACTCGGCGGACATGGTGACACGATGGTCCCGCTGCCGCGCTTTTCAACCTGCGCCGGTATTCCGATCCCGGAGTTGCTGTCAAAGGAACAGATCGATGCGATCGTGAAACGGACCGCAGGCGGCGGCGCGGAGATTGTTTCACTACTGAAGACGGGTTCGGCTTATTACGCTCCCTCAGCGGCTGCGGTGGAGATGACTGAGTCAATCTTGAAGGACAAGAAAAAGATTCTGCCGTGCGCAGCCTATCTGGAAGGCGAGTATGGGATCAACGGTCTATACGTGGGCGTGCCGTGCAAACTAGGCGCGCGCGGGCTTGAGCAAATCATCGAGATCAACTTGCTGGCCGAGGAACGAATTGCGTTGCAGAAGAGTGCTGCCGCAGTGCAGGAGCTAATTGACGTTCTGGGGATCTAAACGCGGTCCGTCTCGCGTTCAGGCCTGCCCGTCGCTGGGGTTACATAACCAGAGCAGCCAAATACATCGCAATTTTCCATCAACAGATGACCCGGCGTAGCCCGGCTGCGCCTCCATACCTTGCGTCACGATTCAGTGGGACCGTGCTCTAGCAGGGATTTGCCTCCAGAACTGAGACTGCCTCATAACGCAGTCGTCTGCCCAAAAAGCCACGCACGGCCAACAACGAGTGTTACTATGTGCCCGGCCCCGCTTAGTTCAAGCTAGAACACTTCCCCCATCCTATAGGCTGTGAGCAGGCAATCGCTCCAGTGTGATTCGTCCGAGAATCGTGACTTGAGACTATTTAGTTTCTCAACTTTTCAGGGAATTCTGCTCGGAGTGGCGCTGGGCGCCGCCATCGGGATTGGTGGCTTCACGTTTGTCTATGCCAAGGGTTATTCCTACTTGAGTAATAACCCTGAAGCCTGCGCTAACTGCCATGTCATGAACGACCAGTACAACGGTTGGGTCAAGTCGAGTCATCACTCGGTCGCCGTCTGCAACGATTGTCATACTCCGCCGAGTTTTGTCGGCAAGTATATGACGAAAGCCTCTAACGGCTTCTGGCATTCCTACTATTTCACAACCAACACTTTTCATGAACCGATCCGGATGACGGAACGCAATCGTCGGGTCACTGAACTTGCGTGCCGCAACTGCCACGAACAGATAACGACCGCAATCGATGCACATGCGAGCGCTGGCGACGCCGCTGGTGAAGCCGCGCTTTCCTGCATCCGTTGCCACCGCAATGTAGGTCACCTGCATTGACGAAATGAAGAATCAGGAGCATTGGAACAATGGCTGAAATTGAGAAGCAGGCAGCTGACGCGCAACCGCCAAAATCAAAGGGGCGAGTAGGCATAGTCATCATTGCTGCAGTGGTTGCCGCCTTGGCCGCAGTCGCCGGCGTTGCGTTCCTGGTCAACATTATGGAGCGCAAGCAGGAGGCCAAAAATCCTTTTTATCGCGTGGTTGAACTAACGGATGAAACTGAAGACCCCGCGATCTGGGGAAAGAATTTTCCCCTTCAGTACGACGGGTACCGGCGCACAGTAGATCAGGTGCGCACGCGTTTCGGTGGCAGTGAGGCTGAAGCTCGCACTCCAACCGAAGTCGATCCCCGTTCAGTTGTTGCTCAATCCCGGCTGGAAGCAGATCCACGATTGAAACAGATGTGGGCCGGATACGCTTTTGCAAAAGACTTTCGTGAAGAACGTGGGCACGCGTACATGCTCGACGACCAGACTTTCACCGAACGTCAACAGGTCACGCACCAACCCGGCACCTGCATTCACTGTCATGGCTCGGTGTACGTGCCATACAAGAAGTTGGGCGGCGGCGACTTGATCAAAGGGTTCGAGCTGATGAATCAGAAGCCATTCGCCGAAGCCCGTCAGCTGATGAAACACCCGGTCTCTTGTATAGATTGTCATGATTCCAGCACGATGCAGCTGCGGGTAACTCGACCGGGTTTTTTGGAAGGTATCCAACAACTGGCGAACTCTGACGACCCCGTGCCGCAAATGCCAAGCGTCGAGCGCTGGCGCCAACAGGGGAAGAAGGGTGCTTATGCCGTGAACGCGCTTGCTACTCGACAGGAGATGCGCGCCTTCGTCTGTGGGCAGTGCCACGTCGAGTATTACTTCAAAGGACCTGAAAAACGACTCACCTATCCATGGTTCAAAGGCCTGAAGATCGAGCAGATAATGGCCTACTACGATGAAGTGCAACACAAGGACTGGCAGCATGCCGATTCGGGCGCGCCGCTGTTAAAGGCACAGCATCCGGAGTTTGAGATGTGGAACCAGGGCATACATGCACGCTCGGGTGTGGCATGTGCTGATTGTCATATGCCTTATGTTCGTCACGGCGCCCTGAAGATTAGTGATCACCACGTTCGCAGCCCACTCCTGAATATCAACAACGCCTGCCAGACCTGCCATAAATGGTCAGAGGAAGAGTTAAAGGCGCGCGCGGAAACGATCCAGACGCGTACGTTCAATATGCGGAATCTGGCGATGGACGCGTTGGTCCAGTTTATCGGAGAGCTGAGAGCTGCCAAAGATGCAGGTCGTTCAGATGCCGAGTTACAACAGCCGCGAGACTTTCAACGCAAAGCACAGTTCTATCTCGATTTCGTCGAAGCCGAGAATTCGACCGGCTTTCATGCCGGCCAGGAAGCAGTCAGAATTCTGGGCGAGTCGATAAACTTTTCCCGAATGGGTCAGATTAGTTTGCGAGATGGTGGTAAAACAGCAGCAGCCAAATGAACCTTCGCTCGCTAAACTTCGCGCAGCGCGCGCGAAGAGGAGATCGAACCTCCATTGATTTTTGGTCGGTTTAGAGAGCGCACTTGTGCGCCTGCCTCGCGTGCTACCAAAACCGGTGATTGAGCTGTTCCTGAAAGGGGCACACAAGTGTGCTCTCTAAACACACAGGTTATTTTCCGTCTGACGGCGTTCACGGCCTATTCGGCTGGCTGAAACATTAGCCACCACCGTCAGCAACTGGGACCACTAGCCGGTTTTCTTCGTAGATCGCGCGGGTGAGGGGAATGCCCATCGGGCAGGCCTTGATGCAGTTTTGTGCGTTGCCGCAGTTTGTAAGGCATCTCAGCTCACCGCCTCTTGTTCATCTTCCTAAGGGAAACCTCGCGTCGTTACTTGATGGCAGGCTTAGCGAGTTTCAATAGCTGCGGTCTTGCGATAATCGGCCAAAGGAAAACTGATTTTGCTTTTTAGTCGCTTCCGACCCGACGCAATCCTTTCGAGTTCTTTGTAAACCTTGGCAGGGAAATAGAGTTCTCCGCACTTATCACATCGGCGCACAGGCACGTTATCGACATAGATGGTCTCGCGCCGATAATGAAAGGGTACCCGCGTCACAACGTCTTCAATCGTTCCGTCACAATATTCGCAGGGATCCTTGTTCATGCTTCCACCTCCAGCGCGTACACTGTGATAATTAAGAGCCGACCGTTGCGCCCAATTCTGCATACAACCGCGATGGGTCGATTATCACACGCTTCGCCGAGGACCTCATAGCGCGTTCCTCGGGCATCCCTGGTAAACCTTTTTTCAATCTTTCCTGTGAGAATAGCGTTTTCGACATCGACGGCCATTAACTCGTCGTTCGACATCTCTTCGTTTGCGTGGGTTGAAATTTCATACTCTTCACGACGAACTAGTTCACGAAGTTTTTCGATGGCTTTCTTCACACCGACTCAGCCTCGAAGCCAGCCGAACAGGCCGTGAACGATGGTCTCACGGTTTTCTTCGTAGATCGCGCGGGTGAGGGGAATGCCCATGGGGCAGGCCTTGATGCAGTTTTGGGCGTTGCCGCAGTTGGTGATGCCGTCGTCGCCCATGATTCCTTCCAGGCGCGCGTCCCGCGACATCTCGCCACTCGGGTGCATGTTGAAGAGACGCACCTGGGCAATCGCCTGTGGGCCAATATAGCTGTCTTCGTCATACTGGGGGCAAGCCTCCAGACAACAACCGCAGGTCATGCAACGCGAATAGTCATAACGTTCCTGTACGACCTCCTGCTCCATGCGCGGTCCCGGGCCAAGATCGTGAGTCCCATCCAACTCAATCCAGGCGTTCACACGTTTGAGGTGATCGAACATCTGTGAACGATCGACTACCAGGTCGCGGATGTTGGGAAACTTCTGCATCGGCTCGAGTTTGATTGGCTGATCGAGATTGTCAACGAGGGCTGAACAGGATTGGCGCGCCCGGCCGTTGATGACCATTGTGCAGATCCCGCAAACCTGTTCAAGACAGTTCATCTGCCAGACCGGCGGCGTGGTCCGGGTGCCTTCCATGGTTACCGGGTTCTTCTGGATGTCCATCAGACAGGAAATGATGTTGAGATTAGGGCGGTAAGGCAGCTCAAATCTTTCCCAGTATTGCGGCGAGTCGGGATTCGCGCGGCGCTTAATGTGGATCTCGACGGTTTTTGGATGAACTCGGGTGGGCTTCGATGTTTGTAAATGTGCTGACATGGTTCGTTCCTGTCGCCTCTAAACACTTGCGCTGGGCCTGGGTGCCGCCGGATCGGTCTTGGTTTCCTGCTTCGCCTTGCTGTAGTCGCGCTTACGTGGCGGTATCAACGAAACATCCACTGGCTCATATGAAATCACCGGACCTTCGCCCGAATACTCCGCGATTGTCGTCTTCAGAAAATTCTCATCATCCCGCTCCGGAAAATCTGGTTTGTAATGCGCACCGCGCGATTCGTTGCGATTAAGCGCCCCGATGGTAATCACGCGTGCCAGTTCCAACATGTTGTCGAGGTGACGAGCATGGGGCAGCGCCATGGTGGCCCAGAGATTCGAATCGTTAATGGAAATGCGCTTGTAACGATCCATCAATTCGAGCAGTTTGTTGTCTGTCTCTTTTAGCCTGTCGTTGTAACGAACGACTGTTACGTTGTCAGTCATTACTTTGCCCATCTCCTGATGGAGCACATACTGGTTCTCAGTTCCGCTTTGCTTAATCAGTGAATCATTTATCTCTTGTTGCCGTTTCAACTCCTGCTCGTAAACCCGGGAACCATCAGCACCGTTCCGCTCGACATTCTTCGCGTATTCAATGGCCTTGGGCGCAGCGACAAAGCCGCCATAGACACAACTCACCAGCGAGTTTGCGCCCAGGCGATTCGCGCCGTGGATTGAGTAATCACATTCGCCGGCAGCCAGCAGCCCGGGAATGTTGGTACGCTGATCGTAGTCGACCCAGAGCCCGCCCATCGAATAATGCACGCCTGGGAAAATGCGCATGGGCACGTGATGGGGATCGTCGCCCACAAACATCTCGTAGATTTCCAGAATCGCGCCCAGCTTTCTGTCCAGCGTCTCGGCGGGAATATGCGTCACATCAAGGTAAACCTGATTCTCGCAGCCCACGCCTTTCCCTTCGATACAGATTTGGAATATCTCGCGCGTAGCAATGTCGCGCGGAACCAGGTTGCCGTAAGCCGGATATTTCTCTTCAAGGAAATACCATCTCTCGCTTTCCGGGATAGATGATGGCGGTCGGGTGTCTTTCGGATTTCGCGGCACCCAGACTCGTCCACCTTCGCCCCGCGCCGATTCGGACATCAAACGCAGCTTATCTTCGCCGGGAATTGAGGTGGGATGAACCTGGATGAATTCGCCGTTGGCATACTTCGCACCCTGCTGGTAACACGCGGCGACAGCACTGCCGGTGCAAACCATTGAATTCGTCGACTTGCCGAAAACCAGCCCCGGGCCCCCCGTGGCCACGATCACCGCATCGGCCGGAAACGACTTCAATTCCAGCGTCTGCAAGTTCATCGCAATCAGTCCGCGGCAAACCTGCGCATCATCGAGGACGAGGGAAACCATTTCCCAGTGCTCAAACTTGCGAACTTTTCCCGCCGCTTCGTAGCGGCGTACCTGTTCGTCGAGTGCGTAGAGCAACTGTTGTCCGGTCGATGCTCCGGCGAACGCCGTGCGGTGATGCTTGGTGCCGCCGAACCGCCGGAAGTCAAGCAGACCCTCTTTAGTGCGCGAGAAGGGGACCCCCATGCGATCGAAGAGAAAGATGATCGAGGGTGCCATCTCGCACATGGCCTTTGCGGGTGGCTGGTTAGCAAGGAAGTCCCCGCCGTAAACCGTGTCGTCGAAGTGTTCCCAGGTGGAGTCGCCTTCACCCTTGGTGTTGACGGCGCCGTTTATCCCACCTTGCGCACAAACCGAGTGGGAGCGTTTCACCGGGACCACTGAAAAAAGATCCACGGCGTGACCTGCCTCGGCAATTCGCATCGCGGCGGCAAGTCCGGCTAGCCCGCCACCAATAATCGCGATCTTAGTGTCAGTCGTTGCCATGGTCAGAGAAGCCCTCCCAGGAGTCCGCCCGGGCGGATGAACGCAACGGCGGCATTGATCCCCACCAGCAGCAGCACTACGCCAAACGCGATACACGCATAACCTGTCAGGCGCTGCGCGCGTTCACCAATCGTGATTCCCCAATCGACCAAAAACAACCAGATTCCATTAGCCAGATGCCAAACCGTGGCCGTGATACCAACCATGTACACCAGAAAAATCGGAACCATGCGAAACTCTCTCGAAACAATATCGAAAGCCAGGTCCGGCCGGTGAGCCACTGAAATGGTATTGAGCCCGGGGATCAAGCCAAAACGGAAATTCAAGACGTGAAAGGCGATAAAGAAAAAGAGAATCACGCCGGTGGTGCGCTGAATCAGATAGAACCAGTTTCGCGGATACGGATAGGCAAGGTTGTTCGGTCGCGCTTCTACGGTGATTACCAATCCGTAGACGGCGTGATAGATGAGCGGTATAAAGATTCCGCCAATCTCGACGAACAGGATATAAGGAATCGACTGGAGGTCCTTAACGGCTTCGTTGAAGTGGGCGGCTCCGTTAAGTGCCTTGGAGTTCGTATAGAAATGCTCCAATACGAAAATGCCCAGCGGCATGATGCCAGACAACTGATGAAGTTTTCGCAGGACAAACGTCCTGCTTAGGCGAATCGCCAAGTGCGCACTCCTCCGCCGCTGAGCTTTAGCCTGGAGGCCAATGATCCAAACCGCGGCAGGTTGTGATTGAGATTCTTCAGAGCGAGGAAATTATAGTGAGAAGTCTGTGAAAAGCAAAACGTGTTAACGTCAACTTCCCCCTTTAGGCGCGGAATGTTAGGTGATGACTTGGAACTTCGTTTTGTTGCGCAACATTGTAGGGGTGGCACTCCGTGGCCACCCCTTACTTGAGGCACCTCGATTTTCGGAGGATATCGCAACCGGCACGAGGG